>CAYRNM010000307.1:0-1558 GCA_964425465.1 uncultured Anaerolineae bacterium
CCCGCCACCCTGGAGAAGATCCGCGATCTGGTCTGCGTTCGTCAATAGCCGGAAGGAGTGAGAACATGCAGCAGGGCTCTGAGCTTGTCGAAGGGAAGACCCAGGAAGTCACGGCCATCCATGGTGTGGGCTCCCACGATGAGCACCCAACTGTGACTATGAGGTCGGCTTCAGGCTGCTGGCCGATTGCCAACAGTTAAGGGGGGAATAAGTGAAGGTCCTGCTGATCGAGCCCCCCAAGTGGGTGTGGGACCTGATGGGGGATTGCGTGTCCCCACCGCTGGGGCTGGCGCAACTAGCGGCTGTGCTGGAGGAAGAGCGCATCCCGGTGGAACTGGTGGACTGCAACGCGCTGGAGTTGGGCTGGCGGGGGACAGCGGAGGTCATCCGCCGCGCCGAGCCGACACTGGTGGGCACCACCGTCCTCACTCCCTACTTCCCCCAGGCCATCCACACCGCTCGCATCGCCAAGGAGGTGGACCCCGACATCATCACCGTGCTGGGTGGCCCTCACGTAACCTTCACCGCCCAGGAGACGCTGCGGGGCCATCCGGAGGTGGATGTGATCGTGCGGGGGGAGGGGGAGCGGCCGCTGGTGGCTTTGGCCCGAGCCCTGGAATCGGGGGCCGATTGGGCCACCGTGCCGGGGATCGCCTACCGGCACCATGGGGAGGTCATCGAGACGCCCTCGCCGGCGCCCGTGGACCCCAAGACACTCCCCATCCCCGCCTACCACCTCCTGCCCATGGAGCGCTACCACTTCGAGTTCATCGGCCATCCCTTTGGTGTGGTGCAGGCCAGCCGGGGGTGTCCCTATCGCTGCACCTTCTGCTCCGAATGGCCCTTCTGGGGAGCGGGTTGGCGGGCCCGCGACCCGGAATCCATTGTCGAGGAGCTGGAGCTGCTGGTGCGGAAATATGGCTGTACCGGTGTCTGGTTTGCCGACGATTGTTTCAACGTCAGCGGCGACCACATGCAGGCCATCTGCGAGGGGATTCTGAAGCGGAACCTGCGCCTCAACTGGTTCTACCAAGGTCGGGCGGACTACCTGGTGCGCTATGGGGAGCTGCTGCCCCTGATGCGACGGGTGGGCAATCGCATGGTGCAGATCGGCATCGAGGCTTCCACTGATGAGGAGTTGCGGGCGCTCAACAAGCGATTGGGGGTGGAGCAGGTGCAGCAGGCGGTGCAGTTGCTCCGGGCCAACGACATCGTCTGTCAGGGTCTCTTTATCTTGGGCACCCCCACTGACAGCGGCCGCTCCATCCAGCACAAGGTGCGCTTCGCCAAGCGACTGGACATCGACTTCCCGGTGTTCACCCTCTACACTCCCTTCCCCGGCACGGGGGTCTACGAGCAGGCCAGGGCCGAGGGGTTGTTGCCCGATCCGCCCGACTATGCTCACTTCGACATGGCCCATGCGCTGCTGCCCACGGAGCACCTCTCGGTCGGGGAGCTGCGCTCCTGGTACGGGTGGGCGGTGACCAGCACCTACCTCGATCCGGTCAAGCTCCTTTGTGGCCTGTTCTCCCATTCCGACTGGAAACGCCAGATCTGG
>CAYRNM010000307.1:1658-3101 GCA_964425465.1 uncultured Anaerolineae bacterium
GGGAGGGCTTCGACGAAAAGTGGCAGCGGGACCCCATCGGGGCGGCCATGGGCGGGCTGATACTGATCCTGCTGGGGCTGGTGCTGTTTGCCGCCACTCAGGGGTGGGTCCAATGGAGGGACTTTTGGGCCTATTTCCTGGTGGGGCTGGGGCTGATCTTCCTGGTAGAGGTGGCTGTCCGCTTCGCCATGCCCGAATATCGTCGGCCCATAGGCGGACGGTTGGTCACGGCGCTGATCCTCATTGCCGTGGGGCTGGGGGGCATCTTCGGCTTCGCCCAGCTTTGGCCATTGATCCTCATCGCCATTGGCCTGGCCATCCTGATCAGAGGCCTGCTGCGGCGAGGATGAGCAGGTCCCCATCGAGTAGTGAGCGCAGCCAATAGCGCCAGTACACCAGAGGCCGCTCCCGACCGATGCAGCGGTAGTAGGGCTCGCCAAAGGAGAGCACTATGTCGCCGATGCGGTAACGGGGCAGGTCAGGGGTGGAGACGATGAGCGAGCCATGTTCGCCGGGCCTCAGCTCATGGAGCATCTTGAGCCCCCGGCGCGTCTCCACCTCGAAGAAGAAGACGTCATCATTGGGAGAGACGTAGGGGCGCTCGTCGAGCTGCTGGGCGAAGAGCCCCTCGGTAGCAGCGTACATCTCCAGGATCTCGTCGGGGCCATAGAGGGCACGCAGGGCGGGGGCATGGGTGGTCTGGATGCCCACCATGCTGGTGCCGATGAGCAGGGCCATCTCCGGCCAGACCTGTCGGGGCAGCAGGCGGTGCGTCCGTCGCAGCCAGCGCCCGAAATGCAGCATGGTCTGTGTGACCCCGATGAGCATGGTGATGGGCTTCTCCCTGGCCTGCTGGTACACCAACTCGAAGCGCTGCTCCCCATCCGCTTTGCCCGTGCCCCCGCCTCTTTCATCAATCACCGATTGCTCTGGCCAGAAGCGCAGCGGGCTCTCCGCCTGGCCGAATTTGGCGTAGAGGCCGGAGGCGTAGCCGTAGGGCACTTCCTGCCCATTCTGGGTCCTCACCCACCCCACCACCGAGGGGTAGGTCTGGTTGAGGGAGTAGCCCTGAAGGATCTCCCAGCGCCCGGTGCGCAGGAGGTCATTGAGCAGTGCCCGGGGGCCGAGCTGTCCACGCAGCCTGAGGCCGGAGGGGGTCATGGGGATGAACTTGGACTCGCCGGTTGTGCCCCGCGTGAGGCCCCAGGCCACAGGGGGCTCGGTCAGCAGCGCGGACCCATGGCCAGCCATCACCCGATCCAGCGCTGGGCGCAGGCTGGCGTAGGTGACGATGGGGAAGGCGCGGCGGTAGTCGGCGATGGAGCCGATCCTTTCCGCACCATGCTCATGCCCGTATTCGGTCTGGGCATACCCTCCCAGCAGCCGCTCCAGCGTGGCCTGTTGGGCGGCCTCCGGGTTGGCCAGGGCCTGGTGCCAGGGCTC
>CAYRNM010000308.1:0-3090 GCA_964425465.1 uncultured Anaerolineae bacterium
ACTGAACCCACGTTGTCAGACAAAATAGCACAGCACCAATATGGCCAACTGAACGGCTATCGTCCACCCGAAGAGCCGCCATGAACTGCGCTGGCCAAATCTCCTGTAATGATACTCTCCGGTGCCAATGGCAAACGCGATGTACAGTAGAGCCAGGATGAGCACCACCACATTACGTATATTCACACCCGAGTAGTAGTCGCTCCCGAAACGGACATAGACCCGGAGCACCATCTCCTGAAGGAGGTACAGCTCCAAGAGACCCAGGGCACACGTGGCGATCCACAGGAGGATAGCCAACAGGCCTGCGGGGATCCGCTTGAGTTGCATCCTCCCCTACACTCCCCTCAGTTGCAGCGCTTCTGTCAGGTGGCAAGCCACCCAATGATCTGGCTTGAGCTCCCGGAACTCCGGTGTCTCTTGCTTGCATATCTCCTGGGCATACCGGCATCGGGGATGGAAGTAGCACCCACTCGGTGGGTTCGCCGGATCGGCCACATCGCCTGGCATCACAATCCGCTCCGCTTTGTACAGGGGATCGGCCTTGGGCACGGCAGACATCAGGGCCTCGGTGTAGGGGTGCAGCGGATAGAGGTACAGTTCCTCGGCGTCAGCCATCTCCACCAGCTTGCCCACGTACATCACCGCCACGCGGTCGGAGATATGCTGGACAACGCTCAGGTCGTGGGCGATGAAGATGTACGCCAGGTTGAAGTCGGCCTGCAGGTCCTGTAACAGGTTCAGTGTCTGCGCTTGAATGGACACGTCGAGGGCGGAGACGGGCTCGTCGCAGATGACCAGGCGCGGGTTCAAGGCCAAGGCGCGGGCAATGCCGATCCGCTGTCGTTGGCCGCCCGAAAACTCGTGCGGATAGCGGCGCATGTGTTCCGGGCGCAAGCCGACGTGCTCCAGCAATCGGACGACAGTCTCTTCAGTCTCCGGTCCGGTTCCTTGGCCATGGATCGCCATAGGCTCAGCCACAATGTCGAACACACTCATCCGTGGGTTCAGTGAGCCTATAGGATCCTGAAAGATCAGCGAGATCTCCCGGCGGATGGGCATCATCTGGGTGCGGTCCAACTCGAATAGGTTGACCATCTGCGGCTCACCGTCCGGCGACAGCGCTCGCGTCTTGAATCGCACCGTGCCCCCGGTGGGTTCGTACAGGCGCATGATGGTCCGGCCCGCGGTGGTCTTTCCGCAGCCGCTCTCCCCCACCAGCCCCAGCGTCTCGCGCTCCCGGACGTAGAAGCTGATGTCATCTACGGCTCTGACGTAGCCCACTGTCCGCTGAAGGAACCCGCGCTGGATGGGGAAGTACTTTGTCAGGCCCTTCACATCCAGCAGAATGTCGCTGTCGTGCTGCTCTGCCATTTTCGTCCGACCTCACACCTCCTCGTACAGCAGGCAACTGGCCCAGTGGTCCTCTTCCACTTCCGTCCACCCCGGCTCGATCCGATCGCATTTCCCCGGCAGGTAGTCGGGGCATCGCGGATGGAAGACGCATCCCGACGGCAGGTGGAAGGGGTCAGGCACCATCCCCTTGATGGAAGCCAACCGCTTCTGGCTCTTCCGGCCCACATGGGGGATAGACCTCAGCAGTTCGCGCGTGTAGGGATGCCGGGGTTCGTAGAACAGCCTGACGACGTCGGCCCGTTCGACGATTTTGCCCATGTACATCACACAGATCTCTTCAGCCATCTCGGCAATTACCGCCAGGTTATGGGTAATGAACATAATAGCCATATCCACCGTTTCTTGCAACTCCCGCATGATATCCAGGATCTGCGCCCCGATGGACACGTCCAGCGCTGTCGTCGGCTCGTCGGCGATCAGCATAACGGGCTCGCAGGAGAGGGCGACGGCGATCATGACCCGTTGGCGTTGCCCACCGCTCAACTGGTGCGGATAGCTATCCACCCGCTGTTCCGGCTTGGGTATCCCCACCCTTCGCAGCATCTCCACGGCGATCTCGCGGGCTTCCTCTTTGGTGACGTGCCGGTGCGCCTGGATGGTCTCGACCATCTGAGCGCCGACCTTGCGGAAAGGGATGAGGCGGTGCAGACCGACCGCTTCGTGGATGTGGGTGCCGGCGGTGTAGACCGGGGTGAGGGAACTCATCGGTTCCTGAAAGATCATGCCAATCTCGCCGCCGCGGATCTGGCGGATGAGCGCTCCATCGGGGTCCAACTGGGTGACATTGATGGCTTCGGTGACTTCGGATCCATTGGACCGGACACGGCGGTGGTACAGAATCTCCCCATCCACGATCTTGCCGGGCTTGGGGACCATCTGCATGATGGCCTTGGCGGTCACGGATTTGCCGCAGCCGCTTTCGCCGATGAGGCCCATCGTCTGGCCCCGTTTAATATCAAAGGTAGCGCCATCTACAGCCCTGACGATGCCATCGCGCACATCAAACTGGACCTTAAGATCCTTCACTTCCACAAGGACTTCCATTCCATTCATTACACAACCCTCACTTCGCTAACTACCGGGCCCCATAGGGATCCATCGCATCCCGCAGCCCGTCGCCCAGCATGTTGAAGCCCAAGAGGGATATAAGGATGAAGGGGACAGGGAAAAGAAGCCAGGGATGGAAGCGTATGGCGCGCACATTGCTGACCTCATTCATCAACACACCCCAACTGGTGAGCGGGGGGCGCAGGCCCAGGCCCAGGAAGCCCAGGAACGCCTCGGACTGGATCATGCCGGGGACCATCGTCGTGGCGATGACGATGATGTGGCTCATGGTATTGGGGATCAGGTGCCGGAACAGGAGGCGCCTGTCGCGGGCCCCAAAGCTCTGGGCAGCCAGCACGAACTCCCGCTCGCGGAGGGAGAGCACCAGCCCCCGCACCTGCCGGCACAGCCCGCCCCAATACACGAACGCCAGGATGATCGTGAGCCCGAAGTATATCCACATGGGGTTCCAGACATCAGGGATGATCGCCGCCAGCGCCATGAGTATGGGCTCCCGGGGGAAGGCCTGCAGGAACTCCGTCGTGCGCTGGATGACCATGTCCACCCCGCCGCCGTAATATCCTGAGATGGCCCCCAGGGTCGCTCCAAAAATCAGCGTGAGGGCCT
>CAYRNM010000309.1:0-3054 GCA_964425465.1 uncultured Anaerolineae bacterium
GAGGGGGCGGCGCTGGCTGGCTCCGGCGGGCACATGCCTTCTCTTCTCCCTCCTCCTGCGCCCCCTGCTGCTTCCTCACCAGTGCCAGCGGCTGACCATGGCCTGTGGACTGGCCTTGGCCGAGTCCATCGAAAGCCACACGGGGCTGGCCATGGGGCTCAAGTGGCCTAACGATCTCCTGGTTGGGGATAAAAAAGTGGGTGGTATTCTCACTGAGCTGGTCATGAAGGGAGAGCGGCTTGAATACGCCATTGTGGGCCTCGGCCTCAATGTCAACCTCGATTTCACACCTCCCGAGGTGGCCTTCCTAAGGGAACAGGCCACCAGTCTGGCCCGGGAGTTGGGAGCACCTGTGGCGCGGGAGCCGCTGCTGGCCTGTATCCTCAACCGACTGGAGGTGCACTATCTGGCGCTCTGTGATGGCTGGTCGCCCCATCAGGCATGGGCGGCCCGGCTGGTCACGCTGGGCCAGCGGGTTGCGGTCTCCGGGCCGGGCGACGAGCTGGAGGGCTGGGCTGAGGGTGTGGATCCGGATGGCGGACTCCTGCTCCGCCTGAAGGATGGCCAGGTGGTGCGGGTCCTGGCCGGAGATGTGAGCCTCCGGCTGTGTGGAAGGCCGGCGGCTGCTACTTGACATTTGCAGCCATTAAGGGTATGCTACAGATCGAGATGACCCAATCCGTTGAACCACGGAGGAGTGAATGCACACTAGAAGAGCTTGTCTGTGGAGTAAGATCACACGAGAGGTGCGAGCCCTGGCTTCTCTGGCTCCCCTGTTCACTCTGGCCCTGCTTCTGGCCTGGCTATTATCAGCAGGGAGGGCGTTTTCTTTCTTTCAATCGCCCACTTCACCTCCTCCGGAGGTCCTACCGCCCACCGAAATGCCCACACCCACAGAGGTGAGGCCCACTGCAACGCCCCCGCCCACGAGGGCTCTGCCCACCTTGATACCTACTGTGCCTCCTATCGAGATGGTGGCGGAGCCCACCCTTTCGCCCACTCAGGTGGTCATGATGCCTGCAGTACAGGCGGTGCATCCCACAGCCCTGCCCGTTGAGTCCTTACCCTCGAAGGAGGCAATCTCCCTGTGGCCTTGGGTCCTGCTGGGCCTTCTCTCCGTGGGGGCTATCGCCACCGGCGTATTCCTCCTGCGGCGAGAAGCGCCGTCCGAGGAAGGAGAGGGATAGTGCTGTGAGAGAACAGGCCACCACCCAGCGTGAGGGCAAGGGGCAGGGTCAGTTCTGGCTGATGGGGGGGGTGGCCCTGCTGGCCTTTGCCCTGCGCGTCTACCGCCTGGACTTTCAAAGCCTGTGGCGGGACGAGGTGGATGCCCTGCGTTTTGCCCTTTTCCCGCTTCCCAAGTTGTTGGGGACCTTCACTCAGGGGGGGTGGAATGGGCCCCTCTACTTCCCCCTGCTACGGGTGTGGATTGCGGCCGCCGGACAGAGGGAGTTCGCGCTGCGCTTCCCCTCACTTCTGGGCGGCGTGCTGGCCGTGCCCCTGACCTACGCGCTGGGGCGACGGCTGGGCTCCCAGCGGCTGGCGATGCTGGGCAGCCTCCTGGTGGCCGTCTCTCCCTATCTGGTGTGGTACAGCCAGGAGGCGAAGATGTACGCCCTGTTTACTGCTGGGGGCCTCCTCTCCTGGTATCTCTACCTGCGTGGACTGGAGGAGGGCGGCTGGGGTGTGTGGGTGGGTTATGTGGTGGCCACCAGCCTGTGTACGTATCTTCACCTGCTGGCGGTGTTGCTCATTCCCGCCCAGGCCGCCGTGTTCCTGTTGCAGTGGAGTCGCTATCGAGGGCGGGTACAGCCCTGGCTGGGAGCCATGGCGGCACTGATCCTGCCCTATCTGCCCTTTGCCCGATGGGAGATCCCCCTGCTCCTTTCCGGCTTCCGGACCGGCCACCCTTTCTATCCCCTGGGGCAGATCCTGACCACTCTGCTGCAGGCCTTCAGCCTGGGAATCACCCCCCATCCCACGCTGCGGATATTCTTCCCTCTTCAGCGTCCAATCGGCCTAGCCCTCTATGAGGGCTTGATCGTGACCCTCTTCCTCGGCCTGGCTGGCCTGCTCCTGTACCGGGGTCGGCAATCGCTTCAACTGGTGCTCTGCTGGCTCCTGCTTCCCCCGGTGATCATCTACCTCATCTCCCTGGGGGTGCCCCTCTTCAACGCCCGCTATCTGATCTGGATGGCTCCGGCCTTTCTGCTGCTCCTGGGCATGGGGCTCATCGCGGTGAGGGAACAATCGCGGCTGTTCTTCATCCTGTGCTTGATCGGACTGTTACTCATTGACGGCCAGGCCCTGTTGGTCCAGGCTCACGTGCCGATCAAGTCGGACTTCCGACGGGCAGCGGCCTACGTGCGCGCTCACCGCCAGTCGGATGAGCCGATTCTGTTTCTCATCCCCCATGTGCGCTACACGTTCGAATACTATTATGGCCCTGCTGATCCCTGGGTCGGAGGCCCCTATACCAACGCAGGAGTGAGCTCTGAAGAAGTGGATCAGCAGCTTCGAGAGACGATGGAGGGGGCTCAGAGCGTATGGCTGGTGATGTCGGAGCCGGAGCTGTGGGATGAGCGGGGGCTGGTGGTCCAGTGGTTGGAGTCCAATGGCCATCGGACCGATGAGGCGACTTTCGCGCGGGTGGAGGTGGCCCGTTATGCCCTGGGAGATTAGCCTCCGCTTTCACAGATGGTGGAGAGAGCGAACCGGGTTGAAAGGAGTGCAGCCTTGAGTGAAGAACCCACAAGTGGCCTGGTCAGGGAACTAGGACTGACTGAGGCCCTGGCGATTGGCCTGGGCACGATGATCGGAGCCGGGATTTTCGTGCTCTCGGCCATTGCTGCCCAGCGGGCGGGGCCTGCGGCGGCCCTGTCTTATGTGGCGGCTGGACTCATCTGTCTGCCCATCGCCATGACCGTGTCTGAGCTGGCGACCGGGATGCCCAGAGCAGGGGGAAGTTATCATCTGATCTCCCGCGCTCTGGGGCCGGTGGCTGGGGCCGTGGTGGGGCCAGGCAACTGGCTGGGGTTGACCTTTGCCACTGGC
>CAYRNM010000310.1:0-1056 GCA_964425465.1 uncultured Anaerolineae bacterium
GTCACATAGGAAGGCCCGCGATGACAATGATGACCATGAACGAGAATCCGGTAGATACCAACGGAAAGGTACTGGTAGAGATCAAGAACCTGCGCACCTACTTTCACCTGGCCGAGGGTATCGTTCGGGCCGTGGATGGCGTTGACCTGGAGATCAAACGGGGTCGGACGTTGGGGGTGGTCGGCGAGAGCGGCTGTGGCAAGAGCGTGACGGCGCTCTCTTTGATGAGGCTCGTTCCTTCGCCCGGTCGGATCGAGGAGGGAGAGATCCTGTACCACAAGAGGGTGGGGGGAAATGGTTTTTCCGCCACGACGGAAGTGATCGACCTGGTCAAGCTCCAGCCGAATGGAAGGGAGATCAGGGACATCCGAGGCAACCAAATCTCTATGGTGTTCCAGGAGCCGATGACGGCCCTGAGCCCGGTGCTCAGCGTAGGTCGCCAGATCACCGAGGCCATTACCTTGCACCAGCAGGTGAGCGAGGGCCAGGCCCGGGAGATAGCCATTGACATGCTGGCCCGGGTCAAGATGCCCGATCCAGCGAAAACGATTGACGACTATCCCTTCGAGTTGAGTGGCGGTATGCGCCAGCGGGCGGTCATCGCCATGGCCCTGAGTTGCGCTCCAAGCCTGTTGATCGCCGACGAGCCCACGACGGCCCTGGATGTGACCACTGAGGCGCAGATCCTGGACCTGATGCGGGGGATTCAGGCAGAGCTGGGCATGGCCATCATGTACATCACCCACAATCTGGGGGTGATCGCCGAGATGTCAGAAGAGGTCGTGGTCATGTATCTGGGCAAGGTGGTAGAACATGCCGATGTGGATACCATCTTCTATGATCCTAAGCATCCCTATACCCGCGCGTTGTTGAAATCCATTCCCCGCATCGGCCCGGACATGAAAGCGCGATTGGAGACCATCGAGGGGATGGTGCCCGATCCCTACATGGTTCTCAAAGGGTGTCCCTTCCATCCTCGATGCCCAGACTTCATACCCGACCTCTGCGATCAGGTGGAACCGGAAGTTGCCCACATAGGGCCAGCCCATACGGCCA
>CAYRNM010000310.1:1156-3036 GCA_964425465.1 uncultured Anaerolineae bacterium
TACTGCTAGAGGTCAACAACCTGAAGAAATACTTCCTCATCCAGCGGGGTTTTCTCCGAAGAACCGTAGGCTACGTCAAGGCTGTGGATGGGATCAACTTCTATATCCAGCAGGGGGAGACACTGGGCCTGGTGGGTGAAAGCGGTTGCGGCAAGACCACCACCGGCCGGGTGATCCTGCGGGCCATCCAGCCCACCAGTGGGGAAGTGCTGTTCAGGGACCCCGCCCTGGGTCAGGTGAACATGGCGGACCTGGACCATCAGCAGCTCAAGCAGGTCCGTCGGAACATGCGGCTGATCTTTCAGGACCCGTACGCCTCCCTAAACCCTCGGATGACCTTGTTGGAGATCGTGGGCGCGCCCTTACGGGCGATGGGCCTGGCCAAAGGCACGGAGCTCGAGGATCGGGTAGCGGAGATGCTGCGGGTGGTGGGCCTTCGACCGGAGTACATGCGGCGCTATCCCCACGCCTTCAGCGGGGGGCAGCGGCAGCGGATCGGCATCGCTCGCGCCCTGGTGTTGAATCCCTGCTTCATTGTCTGCGACGAGCCAGTCTCGGCTCTCGACGTGTCTGTCCAGGCCCAGATTCTGAACCTGTTGCGGGATCTGCAAGCCGAGCTAGGCCTTACCTACCTGTTCATCGCCCACGATCTGAGCGTCATCGGGCATATCAGCGATCGGGTGACGGTGATGTACGTGGGGAAGTTGGTGGAGGTGGCGGAGACGGAGGAGCTGTTCATGAACCCCCAGCATCCCTACACCGAGGCCCTGATGTCGGCGGTGCCCAAGCCCGACCCTCGGGTGCGTTCCAAACGCATTGTGTTGGCCGGGGAGGTGGCTGATCCCTCCAACCCTCCCTCCGGCTGCTACTTCCATCCCCGATGCCTGTATGCCCAGGAGGTGTGTCGGGTGGAGGAGCCTCAGCTAGAGGAGATCAGCAGCGGCCACCACGTGAGTTGCCACCGCGCCGCGGAACTGACATTAGCAGGGGTTCTCGGTTGATGGGTGAACCTTCGAAGGGGATCATACCCCAGGCTGTTTCCGTTGTCTCATATTACGCCTTGTGGTTCATCACTGGAGCTCTGGGGTTGTTGGACCTGGTGGTTGCCAGAAGGGTGTTGCTTGAGGTTCACTTTGCGCTGCGACTGAATCCCTGGACCCTCGCGGCGGTGGACAAGTTTGGCCTGCTCAGCCTGGGGATCATCTGGCTGGTCCTCTTTCTCCTGTGTGAAGAGTGGTATCGGAGAGCAGCAGGCTTGAGCTTGAGGAGGTTGCTGAAACGGTTCGCCGTGGTCACGGGGGCGCAGGTCGGCTTCCTGGCCGTTGCCGGGGTTATACTGTTGACCATTTAGCGGGGGCCAGACAATCGTTCCAGTGCTCGGCGAATTTGACAAAGGGGCGTAGTGAGAGTATAATATCAGCGTAGTTAACGGTCATGGAAGACCCAATTCCTGAACCGCAGGAGGACCTCCAGTGAAGCGATTACCGAGGGACAGTTTAGAAGCAGGCAGGATTTCACGCCGATGCTGATGACGTGAGCGTGAGATGCTGCCTGCTAGTATTTGGCCGGAGGCATAAGAAAGCGGAAGGAGGTGATGGCAGAGAGTGAAACCTGAGGTACGTGGCGGCTCTCCTGATGACCGGGATAGACCGGTAGGAGAGCGAGGAAAATCTACGACAAGGTCTTCAATCATTAAGGAGGAAAAACAATGAAAAACCTTACACGCAGGGACTTTCTACGTCTGTCGGCGATAACCGGAGCCGGGGTCGTAGCGACCGCCTGTGCCGCGGCTACCCCCATGGTCGTCGAGAAGGAGGTCATCAAAGAGGTCCCGGTCGAGAAGCCGGTAGTGGTCGAGAAGGAGGTGGTCAAGGAGGTCC
>CAYRNM010000311.1:0-3015 GCA_964425465.1 uncultured Anaerolineae bacterium
TTGGCCAGGTGACCGGCTGAGCATGATTTTAGCACACAGCGGCCCATCTGTCCAGGACAGGACGGGTGAGGCCGTTTTGCGTTTTAGGGAGGTGATCATGCCCGAATACGCCGGAATTTGGGGCCAGGTCCTGGCTGAGCTCAAACTGCGAATGACCAAGGCCACCTTCGACACCTGGCTGATCCAGACCCATCTCCAGGAGCTGACCGACAACAAGGCGGTGATCACCTGTCCCAACGGCTTCGCGGTGGACTGGTTGGAGAACCGGCTGGCAAGGCCCATCAGGGACACGCTGACGGGTGTGCTGGGGAGAGAGGTGGAGATCAGCTTTGTGGTGGCCACCGCCCCACCTCCGCCTGAACCTGAAGAGCCAACACCTGGGCCGGGGCTCTACTACCCGGCGTACACCCAGGAGTACACTGAGATTGTCCAGCCGGATAAGGTCTACGTCGTGACCCACTACTTCCGCCAGGTGTGGCAACCTCGGCTGGGGCCCACCGCAGCGGCCCTGGTGATTGAGCTTCGCAATCGCTGCTGGCTGGACTGGCGCAGGGGAAACAAAGAGCCAGGGTGTGAGGCCAGCTATGAGGACTTGGCAAAGGCCATCGGGGTATCAGAGGCGACCATCAAGCGATTGGTGAAGGATATCCGGGCCAACAAGGGCGACCTTCACCTTTTCCTGAGCGCACACCTGACGTATTACTACGACAACACACTGGGCAAGAAGATGAGAAGCCACAATCGCTTCATCGTCAGGATGGATGAGCCCATTGCCAGGGATGAGAAGGGCGAGCCAATATGCCTTACATGGCCTCCGGTATTTGGGATCACCTAAAGGTCAAAATGACCTTTAGGTCGGGACCTAAAGGTCAAAATGACCTTTATATAATATAAAGGTCAAAATGACCCCGCTCTTATGAGAGTATGAGAGTAAAGAGGTCCTGAGAGAATAGTTCTTTATCAGTTCAAAAAGGGCGCAGCTCCAAACGTGTGTAAGACGCCTGGAGCTGCTAACCGCCGACCTGGTAGGACAGGAGGGCGGCTGGCTGTATTCTATCACAGCCGGCGAGAGGGGCAACCTGTCCACGAGGCGGGTTGCCCTTCTTGTGTTTGGGCAGACGAGAGTTAGAGGGAGGAGGGCATATGCTCTGGCAACACTATGTCGGTGGCTTCTATAGTCCAGCCAAGTTCATCGCCGAGGCCAAACGGCACGGCGTATCCCGTCGCGTCGCTCCTAATATCGCCAAGTCCATGAGCTTCGGGGACACGGTGCAGCTCCTCTCCTGGTGCAGCGGGGAGCCGGCCGCCTTCGCCGAGTTTCTCATCAATCGCATCACTCTCGACCACGAGATTGCCGGGGAGTTGGGCGAGGAGCTCATCGAGGAGGGCAGGGCACGGCTAGTGGAGCGCGGGGGCGGCTTCGTCACCAGGGAGTGCGGTTCCTATTCCGTTGGGGCCACCTACGAGGTGGACATTGACCTGAAAGAGGTCGTGGAGCGAGCCATGGCCCTGGCCGAGGAGAAGGGGCTTCCCCTGTCCTTCATGATCGCCGGTCCGCTTACTCGCACTTTCGATCCTCCCGTGGAGCTTATCCCTCCACCCCCCTTCACCAGAGGGTTCATCAGGGTGGGGAGGAATGGAGAGCAGCCGGCCCTCGATGATCCGCAGCTCGTGGGGATAGAAAGCTACAAGAGGCGGAAGCAGAAAGAGCGGCGCGATATCCAACTGACTTTGGGCATCTAGCAGAGGTGAGGCGATGGACGAGCGTCTGAAGGACAGGGAGCAGCTCCGCCAACTTGCGGGGCGCCTGGTGGAGCTTATCAGCCAGTTGCGCACGCGGCTGGCGGTGGCCACCGACTTGCTCATCGAGCATGGGCTGTTGGAGGAGTTTCAGTGGAGGGTGGAGGAGGCAGAGCGTGGAGATCATCAAAACGTATGAGCCACGATCTGTCCAGGTGAACGGCATCACCTATCTGGTGCAGGAGCTCCTGGTGGTCCTTGAGAATGGCCAAGAGAAGCGCACGACCAAGAGCCTGGGGCGTGGGGCTGATTTCGTAAAAGATGGAGGTCAATTATACCTACGAGCTTTTACGAAAGCTCCTGGGCCACTACAGAGGCCAGTTTGTGCCCCTTGGAGGGCGATTCTGGCCTCGACCTGGATGATCACCACGAATCGCCACAGGAGAACGTTTCAGAGCGCCTTTCAGTCGGCGCCGTTGTGAGGCACCGGCTCAATCGGGAGCTCGTGGGCCGCATCGTCTGGCTGGACACCACCTCGGCCCGGATCGAGCTTCTGAGCTGGCCGACGGACTGGTGGCGCGAGGCATGGGGACAGCGACCCGTGCCGGTGCTGGTGGAGAATCTGGAGCTGGCGGAGTGAGAGGGGATGAGAGATGAGGGGGCAAAAGGTGGTTACCTGGAGGAACTATCAGGCAGGCAGTGCGCCGGCGGAAGGGCTACCCGGCACGGTTGAGATCGAGCGCCCGATGGCCAGGCCGACCCTGGAGGGGATGGTGTTAGTCCCCTTCTTCCAGGCGTTGATCATCGGTGTGGTGGCTGGTCTGCTCATCACCTGGGCATTGGTGGACTGGCTGGAGGCCCTGGCTGGCTGGTGGCCTGCCGGTGGTGTCGCGGTGCTGGCCTGCTTTGGCCTGTCGTTCGTGGCGAAGGTGGCCAGTGCGGAGGCAACGCTGTGGACGGTCGAGCGGATCATCGGCCAGGACCTCACGGGCGACAAGGTGATTGGGAAGCCAGAGGCGCACTTGGTCACCATCACCGGCCCTGGTGCTTCCATGCTAACGCCCGAGGAGCGGAAGCGGGCACAGTTCATCACCTTCATCCGAGCCATCGCCGCAACAGGTGATACCTCCAGGGAGCGGTTTGAGGCCAGCCTGGGGCGAGGGCAGTACGAGGAGTTCCGTGATGCGCTCATCCATGTGGGCTGGGCCAGGTGGATTGACCCAGAGAATCACCGCCTGGGGTGGGAGCTAATTGAGGATCCCGAGGTGATCATCG
>CAYRNM010000312.1:0-3008 GCA_964425465.1 uncultured Anaerolineae bacterium
GTTAACCGAAGTGGGCAATGGCCACCTCCATCCTCTCTTCTTCGAAACCTTCCTCGACCGGCTGGCCAAGTTGGAGCCCGACCGCCTGCGGTATCAGGGGGGTACGGAGGAGATGCAAGTCGTCCCCGTGGAGGTCATCTCCGCGGATCCCCTCTCCGAGGCAGATGTGGAGAGGCTAGAGGGAATGCTGTCCTCCTTTCTGAACAAAGAGGTGAGGTTGGACTCCCGGCTGGACCCTTCCCTCATAGGCGGGGTGGTGGTGAGGTTCGGCGACCATCTCATTGACGGCAGCCTCAGGGGACAGTTGGCCAGGCTGAGGGAGAGGTTCGTGGCGGAACTGGAGGAGGGGTGAAAGCACCACCAGAGCTGCTGCAGACCGCCGAGGCTCTCTCGACACTTGAGAGGATGACCCAAGAACTGCTCTACCAGCCCCAGGTGACTGGGGTCAGCACCGCCCTCCAGACCTGGCAGGCTCTCTCGACCTTTGAGGAACTGATCGGGCAATATCGGTATCAGCCGGAGATCCGCAGCGTGGGCACCGTGCTCCAGATCGGCGATGGCATCGCCATCGTCTCCGGCCTGCGTGAGGTGATGGTGGATGAGTTGCTGGAGTTTCCAGGCGGGCTCTTGGGTTTGGCCCTCAACCTGGACCATGATCACATCGGCTGTGTCCTTCTGGGTCCCGATGAGGGGGTGAGGGCTGGCGACAGAGTGATGAGCACCGGCCGGGTGATCGAGGTGCCGGTGGGGAAAGAGCTCCTGGGGCGGGTGGTGAATGCGCTGGGGCAGCCTATTGATGACAGAGGACCTCTGAAAGCCCCCCGATTCCGTCCCCTCGAGGCAGAGGCCCCCGGCGTCATTGACCGCGTCCCCGTGAGCGAGCCCCTGCAGACGGGGATCAAGGTCATTGATGCGGTGATCCCTCTGGGCCGGGGACAGCGGGAACTGCTGATTGGCGACCGACAGATCGGCAAGACGGCCATTGCGGTGGACACAGTCCTCAACCAGAAGGGGACCGATGTGGCCTGCATCTATGTGTGCCTCGGCCAGAAGATGTCCAACGTGGCCCAGATTGTGGACACCTTCGAGAGGTATGGGGCCATGGAGTATACCACCGTGGTGGTGGCCAGCGCGGACGAGCCACCAGCGCTCATCTATCTGGCCCCCTACGCTGGCTGCGCCATGGCCGAGGAGTTCATGTACAGCGGCGGCCACGCCCTCATTGTCTATGACGACTTGTCCAAGCACGCAGTAGCCTACCGAGAGCTGTCACTCCTTCTGCGCCGCTCTCCGGGACGGGAGGCCTACCCCGGCGACATCTTCTACCTCCACTCCCGCCTCCTGGAGAGGGCCGCCAAGCTCAAGGAGGAGCTGGGGGGAGGCACGATGACCGCCCTGCCCATCGTGGAGACCAAAGCGGGGAACATCGCTGCCTACATCCCCACCAATCTCATCTCCATCACCGACGGTCAGATATATTTCTCTTCCACTCTCTTCAACCGGGATGTCAAGCCGGCCATGGACGTGGGCCTTTCCGTCTCGCGGGTTGGAGGGGCAGCTCAGAACCGGGCCATGAGGGTGGTATCCAGGCGGCTGAGGCTGGACATCGCCCAGTACCTGGAGCTGGAGATATTCGCCCGGTTTGGGGCCGAGCTGGACAGGAGCACTCGAGAGCGGCTGGCGCGGGGCGAGAGGCTGACGGAGGTCCTGAAGCAGCCGCAGTACAAGCCCCTGCCCGTAGAGGAGGAGACAGCCATCGTCTTCGCCGCTGGCCAGGGCTACCTGGATGACGTGCCCCTGGAGGGGATCAGGGACTTTGAGCATCGGCTCCTGGAATTCCTGAACCGCCGCTATGCCCCTCTGCTCCACCGGATCGCGGAGGGTTCCTGGAGCAGGGAGATGGAGGCAGAGCTGAGGGAAGCCATAGGGCAGTTCAAGGAAGGCACTTAGATGGTGCAGATCGTGGAGATAGAGGCGCGGCTGAAGAACCTGCGAGGCATTGAACACCTCATCCGCTCCATGAGGGCCATGGCGGCCATCCGATGGCGCAGGGCACGCCACAGGCTGGGGCAGGCGCAGGCCTACGCTGCCGAGGTAGAGCGGCTGCTCAACATCGCCATACAATACCCCAGTCCCCTGGTCGTGCCCTCGGCCAGGCCTGACCTGGAAGGGGTGAGCCCCTCGCCAGGAGCGATGGGCCTGATCATCATCACCTCTGATCGGGGCCTGTGCGGTGCCTTCAACCTCTCTTTAGCGGGCTTTGCCAACGATTTCATCGCTCGGGAGCAGGAGCTGGGTCATCGGGTTAAGATCATTGCCCTGGGCCGATATGGGGAGAGATTCTTTAACCGCTCTCCCCATGAGGTCATCTACGCCCATCCCCTGTCCCTGATCCAGGCCATCTCCTTCACGGAGACCAGGGAGATGTATGAGCGGATCGAGGACCTTTACCAAGGGGGGGAATTCGACCAACTCACCCTGATTTATAACTCCTTTGTCTCCTTTGGCCGCTACCAGCGGGTGGAGATCAAACTCTTGCCGCCACATCTAACGATCCCGCCCCGGGCTGAGGTGAAGAGGGAGCACATCATCGGCAGTGACACGGCCGAACTGCAGCGCTATCTTCTGGCCGAGTACTTGGCGGTGCAGATTCATCTGGCCCTGGTGGAGTCCATGGTCAGTGAGCAGGGGGCGCGCCTGCAGACCATGGAGGCGGCCCTGAATACCATCCAGGACAGGATCGCCGGGCTGACATTGGAGCGCAACATGGCGCGGCAGGAGAGTATTACTCAGGAGGTGCTGGAGATCAGTGCGGGGGCAGAGGCTTTGAGATTGAGGGGGCGCTGGCGATGAAAGCGAAGGACATCATGTATACCCAGGTGATCACCATCCAGCAGACGGCCACCCTGCGGGAATTGAATGAGATTCTGCAAAAGCACAGGATCAGCTCCCTCCCCGTCGTTGACGAGGAGGGCAGAGTAGTGGGAATGGTCACCGAGGGCGATCTG
>CAYRNM010000313.1:0-2985 GCA_964425465.1 uncultured Anaerolineae bacterium
TAGGACGCAACCAACCCTGCCCTTGTGGCAGCGGCAAGAAGTACAAGCACTGCCATGGACGCCCCGTCAAGTGAGGGCCAGCTAACGCCCTCACCACATAGTATACCAGGAGGCGTCGGTTGTGGTTGGCGCCTGGAGAGTTCCAAATCTGATCGCTAAGGGTGAGGGGAAACCATTCCCTCTCCTTCGACATCTGGCGCGCCTGCGACTTGATACACAGCAACAAGGACGTGCCGAAATAGCAGTAGAACCGAGGAACATGAACAGGGAAGCGAGATGACGCGAGACGAACTTCTGCATCTGATCGCCCAGGGGGAAGGGCAATGGCTGGAGTTCAAGATGGAGGATCGCTATGCGACGAGATGAGGTTTTTCGTATCTTGAGCGAACACTGGGCAGAACTGGAACAGGCAGGGGTGCGGTCTCTCGCCTGCTTCGGCTCGGTGGCACGGGATGAGGCAGGCGAGGATAGTGACATAGATATTCTGATGGCGGCTTTTGAGCGAGGCTGGGACAATGAACAGGACGCCGTGTACGACAACTGGAGAGAGAGCTATGGTGTTCCAGAAGGGTGATCCAGTGAACATGTTCGACGTCGCCTGTCTGGGCATCATGGTGGCGGACATCGTTGCCCGCCCGGTGACGGGGCTGCCCGCGCGAGGACAGTTGGCCCTGGTGGAGCGGATGGAACTGCACACCGGCGGCTGCGCGGTCAACACTGCCATCGCCCTGGCCAAACTGGGGCGCAGGGTGGCGGTGCTGGGCAAGGTGGGACAGGATGGCTTCGGCGATTTCGTGTGCCACGTCCTGGCCGATTATGGCATTGACACCAGCGGAGTGGCCCGAGACCCGGTGACCAACACCTCAGCCACGATGGTTATGGTGGACCCTGAAGGAGAGCGGACTTTCCTTCACTATTTGGGGGCCAACGCCATCCTCCGCGCCGATGATGTAGACTTCGAGGTGGTGCGTCGGGCGAACATCCTGCATGTGGCGGGCTCCTTCCTCATGCCCACCTTCGATGGCCAGCAGACGGCGGAGGTGCTGAAACGAGCCCACGAGCTGGGCGTGAGGACCTCACTGGATACGGCCTGGGACTCCACTGGCCAATGGTTCTCCACCATCGAACCCGTATTGCCTCACATTGATGTCTTCCTTCCCAGCTTCGAAGAAGCAGTCCAGATCGCAGGCCGCGATGAGCCGGAGGAGGTGGCCGATTTCTTCCTGGGATATGGGATGGAGATCGTGGCCCTCAAAATGGGAGCGCAGGGGTGTTTTGTCAAATCTGCCGAGAAAGCGCTCCGCCTTCCAGCCTACAGAGTACAGGTGGTGGATGCCACCGGCGCCGGTGATTGCTTCGCTGCAGGATTCCTGGCCGGACTTTCCATGGGCTGGGACCTGGAGCGCACGGCCAAACTCGCCAACGGAGCCGGCGCTGCCTGCGTGACGGCCATGGGTGCAACGACGGGAGTCCGGTCGCTGGAGGAGACGCTAGTGATTATGCATAACCACAAAGAGCACTGAGAGCACTAAGAAAAAAACTTCTTTGCGGTTTGGTAAAGGAGAAATACCTCATGAGAGAATTTGCGCCTATTCCGGCGGAGGCTGAGCGACTGGGCAAGGTCGTCGTTGACGCAGCCATGGAAGTGCATCGTCATCTGGGCGCAGGATTTCTGGAACGGGTCTACGAAGATGCTTTCTGCCACGAATTGGAACTGCGCAAGGTTCCTTTCGAGAGACAGAAAGAGATCACAGTCCCCTACAAAGACATTCTCATATCAGGCCAAAGGTTGGACCTCCTCGTCGGTGGCCAGGTCATCGTTGAACTGAAGGCTGTGGATGCTATTGCGCCTATCCACCAAGCACAGTTATTATCCTACCTCAAGGCCGCTGAGTTGCGGCTGGGGTACATCATCAACTTCAACGTCCGGCGGCTCAAAGAGGGCATCAAGCGCATGGTGCTTTAAGGTGTATCTTTGTGCTCTTGGTGTTCTTTGTGGTTCTGGAAAGGAGCGATGATGCAGCAGGCAGTTGGGCGTCCGATTCTCAGAAGCCGGGCTCCGGTGGCGGTTGTCTGCTCTTCTACTGCCAGTCGGACCGGGAGCACGAGGTGCGGAGGGCGCTTGAGAAGGCCGGAGCACAGATCGTCGAGTTCAACTTCGACACCAAAGGGGTGCAGACCTGGATACAAGGGTGAAAGGAGCCACGATGAAGCGAAGATGGCTGACCATATCGGCCCTTTTGCTTTCCCTGCTGCTCCTGGGCTGTATTCCCCCCAGCGGGCTGGAGCAGCAGATACGGCTGGAGTCCACCGTGATGGCCATGCAGACCGACGTGGCCCTCGAGCTGGCTGAACTACAGGAGCTGATCTCCACGCCGACGATGCCACCCACGAGTCCCCCCTCACCCACCTCGACGCCTTCAATCACCCTTACCGGTACCCCCACGAGTACCCCCACATCCCCTCCCGATGGCCGGGTGATCGCCGATGTGCTGAACCTGCGGTCCGGCCCGGGCCTGGAATACGGGGTGGTAGGGCATTTGCAGAAGGGGGACACCCTGGAGGTCAAAGCCCGGCTCGAAGCTGGCGACTGGGTGAAGGTGTCCACCGTCATGGGATTGGAGGGCTGGGTGGCGGTGGAACACGTGGCCCTCAACATCCCACTGGATAATATCCCCCTAGCCGTTGAGATCCCACTCACACCCACCCTCGGCCCCACGGTCTCTGTGACCGCTACAGTCCCTGTGACCCCCACGGTCTCTGTGACCGCTACAGCAACCACCATTCCCTCGGGGGAGTGACCGTGATCTAGCAGTGAGGTAGAAAGTGGAGAGGAGCACTCCTGTGGAGGGGTGGATCGAGCGCCACCGTAGCCACATCATGATTGTCCTCTGTAACCTCGTCCTCCTGGGGGCGGCGGTCCTCCTGCTGCGCCGCCCGCCCTCACCCCAGGGGCCTGTCCTGCAGATCGCCACAGCCCCACCC
>CAYRNM010000314.1:0-2980 GCA_964425465.1 uncultured Anaerolineae bacterium
ACTGGCCGACTTCTTCTACGTGTGGCTCAGGCTGGCTCTGAAAGACAGGTACCCCGCCTTTGAACCAAGTTACTCTCCCAAGGCCAGGGAAATCGTCAAGAACGACACCGCGGACAAAGACGAAGGTTTCTTTTTTCGAGGACTCACCAGGGTCTTCAAAGAGTGCAACCGAGTACTTAAAGACGATGGGCTGTTCGTCTTTACTTTCCACCACAAGGAGACCTGGGCCTGGAAATCTGTGCTGCAATCCATCTTGGAAGCTGGATTCTATGTGACGTCCGTCTATCCCATACACTCCGAGATGAAGACTTCGACCCATTTGCTGGAATCCAGGGGTGTGTCCTACGACATCCCCTTCGTCTGCCGCAAGCGCAAAGGGGATGGTCAAACCGTCAGTTGGGAGGCGCTGAAGGACGAGATTTACTTCGCTGCCCAGGAGTCGGTGGAGCGGATCAAGACCTCGGGCCGGGGCATCTCGGATGCCGATCTGTTCGTCATCGTCATGGGCCGCTGCCTGGAGCTATACTCCAAACACTGGCCCAACGTCTTCAAAGAAGGCCAACGGGTAGACGTTGACCAGGCCGTGGAGGACCTGGACGACCTGGTGGACTCGCTCATCAAATCCTACGAACTCAAGCTCCTGCCGGCCAGCCTGGATGAGACCACCAAACTCTACCTGCTCTACATCGCCGGCCAGAAGACGGTGAGTGCCGACGAGTTGCGCAAACGGCTGGTCACCGGCGGCGGCAACCTGGACGTTTTCACCAAACGGGGACACCTGCTCACCAAACGCAAACGCATGACCGTAGCCACTCCCAGCCAGCGCATGGCCTTCATCGAGCGGGAGATGGAACGAGATAGAGACCTGCCACTCATTGACATCGCGCACTACCTGTACGCTACCTACAAAGCCAGGCAGCCTGTGCAGTGGCTCCTGGGCCGCTGGACCAGAGACGAACTCGTAGCCGTGCTGGAACACCTGTACCGCAAGAGCGGTGATCGGACGTGGCGCTCCCTGGCCGAGTTGACCCGTAGCTCACTGGCGCCAACCACAAAACCGCTGCTGTAGGATGACGAGAAGTATGAACAAGAAGAACCTGCATTCGGGGTATAACTTCGTGGAGCGCAACCTGCTGAGCCGGAAGATCGAGGACGTTGAGGAGACCATCAGCCTCATCACCTTCCTGCGACTGTTGCAGCACGGTGAAATACCTCCTCGTCAGGTGAAGGTGGAAGGGCTGGACCGCCTTCTGCTACGGATGCAAGATCGTGAGTCTGGCCGCTTTCTACGCCGTCTCCTTTCCGATGCAAGTGATATCCTCATGCAAGGCGGGCCTGTCATCCTCTTCCCTGTGGCCAAGATAGGCTGGAACCTACACCCCAAACTGGTGGTAGACGGCGAGGATGTGCAGTTCTATCCTATCTTCAGCAAAGGGCTGAGGCAGGAGGACGTGGGGCATTTCTGGTCGGGATTCAGTCTCTCGTAGAGTTGGATGAGCGGGTCGCCAACAGTTCCCGGTACGAGTATGAGTCCATCTTGCACGACATCGAAGTGGATCAAAGCGGCCGCACCGATGTGCTGTCCGATGATACAGTCCTCGCCTTTTCGGACGACATCCAGGCCGCAATCCTCATCCCGACCGAGGTCAAACGGCAATGTTATCAACAGCTCAAGGCGACCGGCCTGCGCAAGCGCCTCATCGGGATCAGGTTGTTTGCAGCAGGGCTTATCTTGCTACTGAGACCCTACGTGGCTACCCTGGAATTGATCACCGTTGACCAAGAGTACGAGGGGTGGGAGCCCACCATCAAAGAGCACCTGTTACGGCATCTACGAGGAGAGTGCCCTGATCTGACCAGCCAGCAGATCATTTTCCAGCGGATTGGGAAAGGTGCACAAGCACACAGTGTAGCATTGGCGACCTACCGGGGAGATCGGGAGCCAAACCAACGAATTGGTGTGAGGGAACTTCTCGCAGTGTGCTAAAAACAACAAAGCCGGGGCAGGCCTGTCGTGTGGCCCTCACAGCCAGGTCCTGCCCCCGGGTGGATACGGGGGATCGCCTGGCCACCCAGCTTTGTCAATCCAAGTATACTACACTTTGTGAAAAATGGCAAGCTCCCCCACGTGTCGAAGCCACTCTGTAGGAGGAATCGAATTCTCCTCCTAACCCTCGCCTCCTCAGCCCAGCCCGGTCAGCACAGACGAACGGGCTGCCATCCCTGGTCAAGGTGCGGATCGCCTATCAGCAGCGAGGAGGGCCAGCCCGGGCTGGGAGGTGGACCCATGAATAAACCAACAGCTCAGCGTTATCATCCAGGGAAACACCACCGGCGTTCCATCCGATTGCGCTGGTGGGATTACACTCGGCCAGGGGCGTATTTCGTCACCATCTGCACCCACAACGGAGAATGCCTGTTCGAGGACCTTGTGTTGCGGCGGGTGGCGGAAACGATGTGGCAACGCATCCCACACCATTTCCGCCAGGTACAGTTGGATGAATTCGTGGCGATGCCTAACCACGCGCACGGTATAATCTGGATTACAAACGACGAAAACGTAGGGGTGAGGCATTCCAGAGAAGTGCCATCGTCAACCAGAGCGGGCCTGTCCGACGAAGCCGCACGGTCAATGGAAGGACCGTTGGGGAATGCCTCGCCCCTACCGCGTGGCGTGGCGTCTGGTTCGTTGGGGGCAATCGTCGGCAATTTCAAATCGGTTACGGCACGACGCATTAACCGCATCCGTAGGACGCCGGGCGCCCCGGTCTGGCAGCGCAACTACTATGAACACATCATCCGCAGTGAAGATGAACTGGGCCCCATCCGGAAATACATCCGCCTTAACCCCCTGAAATGGGAACTGGACAGGGAAAACCCGAATCGAAGCGGGTATAACCCTGAGGAGGACTGGTTGTATGGAGAATGATCTGACTTTCACCCCCAACGGCATCCCCGTCAGCCTGCGGCCCTGTTTCCA
>CAYRNM010000315.1:0-2975 GCA_964425465.1 uncultured Anaerolineae bacterium
CCTATGATCTCCCAGCCTCCGCCTTGGCCTGGGCGATGATCCCCTCGGCCAGATAACCCGGCACCTCCTCGTAGTGGGAGAAGGTCATGGAGTAGATCCCCCGCCCCTGGGTAATGGAACGCAGGTCGGTGGCGTAGCGCTGCATTTCAGCCAGCGGCGCCTGGGCAGTGATGGTGCTGGCCCCCCGCTCTTGCTCCATGCCCTGCACCCGTGCCCGCTTGGTGTTGAGGTCCCCCAACACATCGCCCATGTACTCCTCGGGCACGGTGATGGTGACATTCATGATGGGCTCCAGGAGCGTAGGCCCCGCCTCCAGCACGGCCAGCTTGAACACCTCACGTCCGGCAATCTGGAAGGCAATGTCCTTGGAGTCCACTGGGTGCTCCTTGCCATCGTACACCGCAGCCAGGATATCCGCCACGGGATAACCAGCGATCACCCCCTGCTCCATCACCTGCCGAATGCCCTTCTCGATAGAGGGTTGGAAGGAACTAGAGACAGCCCCTCCGAACACCTCCCACTCGTATTGGAAACCCTCTCCACGCGACAGGGGCTCCACCCTCAGGAACACCTCAGCGAATTGGCCCGCCCCACCAGTCTGCTTCTTGTGACGATAGCGGGCCGTCGCCGTCCGGGTGATGGTCTCCCGGTAGGGGACCTTGGGCACGCTGGTAAGGACATCCAGCCCAAACTTGTCGGCCAGGCGCTGGACGGCAATGTGGATGTGAGCATCCCCTATGCCCGATAGGATCGTCTGCCGTGTGCCGGGCTCCTGGTGCCATTCAAAGGTGGGGTCCTCCTCTACCAATCGAGTGAGGGAGGGGCTGATCTTGGCCGAATCGGCCTTGGTCTTGGGCTCTATGGCCACCGAATAGACCGGCTGAGGGAACTCGATGGCCGGCAACAGGAGGGGATGGGACTGATCGCAGAGCGTGTCGCCTGTAGTTGTATCGGACAGGCGGGCCACAGCGCCGATGTCCCCAGCTCGCACTCGATCCACCGGGATCTGCTCTTTCCCTCGCGCGACATACAGTTGGCTGATCCGCTCCTCCTCATGGCGGCCGGGATTGAAGAGCCGGGAGTCCGACTGCATGATCCCACCGTAGACTCTGAAGTACGATATCTTGCCCACGTAGGGGTCGGCCAGGGTCTTGAACACCAGCGCGGCCAGGGGAGCCAGGTCGCCCCCCTCCAGCACCTCGTCCTCTCCCAGGGCCGGGTTAGTGGCCTGAGGCGGCTGCGCATCAGCAGGGGAGGGCAGGTAGGTCAGGATGGCATCCAGCAGAGGAACCACGCCGATGTTTCCTGTCGCGGAGGCGCACAGCACGGGCACTACTTCACCGGCTCCGATCCGCGCCTTCAACCCCTGGCTGATCTCCTCCTCGCTCAGCTCCTCTCCCTCCAGGTATTTCATGAGCAACTCGTCGTCGGCTTCAGCCGCGGTCTCAATCACCTGTTCGCGAGCGCTTTCCACATCTTTCATCCGTTCCTCGGGCACCTCGGCCGGCTCCCCCCTGGCCCCTACCCGTGCTCTCTGGCTGGGGAGATCAATCACCCCTCGGAAATCGGCCTCCTGGCCCACCGGCACCTGCAAGGGCACGAAGTGGGACTCGAACTGCTCCTGCAATTGCGCCAGCACCCGTCTCCAGTTGGCGTTCTCCCGGTCGAGCTTGTTGATCACCACCAAACGGGGCAGCCCTCTCTCGTCTGCGGTCTTCCACACCAGTTCTGTCCCCACCTCCACACCTGCCACTCCATCCAGCACCATCACCGCTGCATCAGCGACCCGCGTGCCGCTCTTCACCTCGCCCTGGAAGTCCAGGTAACCTGGAGTATCGAGGAGGTTGATCTTGCACTCCCGCCATTCACAGGGGATGAGGGTCAGGTTCAGGGAAATCTTCCGTTTAATCTCCTCCGGATCGTAGTCCGAGACGGTTGTGCCCTCCTCCACCTTGCCTATGCGGGTAGTCGCTCCCGTGTTGTAAAGCATCGCTTCAGCCAGGGAGGTCTTCCCTGCACCGCTGTGGGAAAGCAGAACCACATTGCGCAATTGCTCCATCCCATATTCTTTCATCATTTATTTTTCCTCCGTAGTGTGCACTTGAGGGCGTATGGCTAGTTGTCCAAAGAACCAAGGCCTTCGCCACAAACCGGTGTCATTCGAAATCTCATTTGGTATTATACCAGCCTGCATTGCTTCCTACAAATGCGAAATTGACACCCTCCTCATTTGTGATACACTATCTGTCAACAGCAGCGGCAATGATCTGAGAGTTGGGGTGGAGATGGACTCTTACGACCACATGGTGCGCTTCTACGAAATGGAGCATAAGGCATTCCTGGAAGACTTAGTCCTCTATCGAGGCTTCGCGGAGCGTTGTGGGGGACCGCTTCTGGAGCTGGGATGTGGCACCGGTCGGCTGCTCATCCCCCTGGTCCAAGCGGGCTTTGAGGTGACCGGTGTGGATTGCTCGGCACCCATGCTGGCCTGCGCGCGCCAAAAGCTAGCCTCTCTTCCACCCGAGGTGGCTTCCAGGGTCACTCTGATTCAGGGAGACATGCGAAATGTGCGCCTCAGGAGGCGGTTCTCTCTGATCTTCATCGCCCTGAACACCTTCGCCCACCTCCTCACCCGACAGGATCAACAGCGGACACTGGCCACTATTGCCCGTCATCTCTCCTCTCAGGGGCGGCTGATCATTGACCTGGGGAACCCTACACTGCTACCTACCCTTCCGGAACCGCTGACCCTGCACCGCCGCTGGGAGGACCGGGAGAGGGGAGAGACCATCATCAAGTTCACCTCCACCCACTTTGACCCCGCCACCCAGTTGGAGGAACTGGTTTTGATGTACGATGTCATTGACGCCGATGGCCGGGTGACCCGCTCAGTGCATCCCTTCACTCTGCGCCACACCTATCGTCCTGAGATGGAGCTCCTCCTGGAGCAGGCTGGCCTCCGCGCGGAGGCCAGC
>CAYRNM010000316.1:0-2952 GCA_964425465.1 uncultured Anaerolineae bacterium
ACTGGCCCATGGCCTAATTTGACAATCTCCTGATTTGCTTAACTTGTAACCAATGGATTAAGACGCATCGGGACCTGGATGTGTACCAGATGGCGTTCGAGGCGGCGATGCGGATCTTTGAACTGACGAAAGGTTTCCCCAAAGAAGAAGTGTACAGCCTCACCGATCAAATCCGACGATCATCGCGCTCCGTCTGTAGTAACATTGCAGAGGCATGGCGTAAGCGGCGCTACGAAGCAGCATTTGTCAGCAAGCTGAACGATGCCGAAGCTGAATCAGCCGAAACTCAGGTCTGGTTAGAGTTCTCTGTGAAGTGTGGGTATCTGGATGAGGAAGTCGGCCGGGAGCTGTGTGCCTCTTATGATCACATCTTGGGGAAGTTGGTCAACATGATCCTGCACCCTGAACAATGGATCATCAGCAGATGACAGTCACCCAGTCTCCTGGTCTCCTTGTCATCTTTTGGACATCCCCAGGCCCTTGTGCTATACTTGAGATGGGGGTCGAGACATGAAGCTGGCAGACATCGTTAACCATTTCGCCCACTTCCTGCACGCACGGAGGCAGCAGTCCCTGACTGGTCAGAGAGGGATGACAAAAGAGGGAGACAAGGTGAAGGGACCCCCCTGCTTGCAGACTTGCCAACCTGCCCACCCGCAAATTACAAACTCACAACTGGAGATTGAAGGAGGAGAAAGATGACTATGCAGGCAGAGTTGAACTTGGAAGCCATGGATGAGTGGTATGCTACCCATTTTGAGGAACTGGTGAGCAAACACGCTGGAAAAGCCATCGCTGTGGTAGCCGGAGAGATTGTCGCCATAGCCGACACAGAACGGGAAGTGGATCGCCTGGCGCGAGAAGAACATCCGGACGCTGTTCCGCTTGTGCTGGCTATACCAACCAAAGAGGAACTGGTATGTCTGTTGTGACCTACCGCTATAAGAAGACGATTGAGCAGGCGAGGATCACTTACCAGGACTATGCGGCCTATCTTCAAGCCTTCAAGGACAGGCTCCTGGAACGGCTTGGCGATGAGCTAATCGCCCTGGCGCTCTACGGCTCCGTGGCTCGCGGAAAGGCGCGACCCGAAAGCGATGTGGACCTCCTTATCATCCTGCGGGATGCTTCCTCCATCTACTACGAGCGCCTCAAGCCCATTTTGGAGGTGGAGCGGGCGCTGAGAATGGCCCCCGAAGCTGGCACCTTACGCCAAGAGGGGCTGGCTCCCTATCTCAG
Organism: uncultured Anaerolineae bacterium; assembly: GCA_964425465.1. Taxonomy (GTDB): domain Bacteria; phylum Chloroflexota; class Anaerolineae; order JAYEMR01; family JAYEMR01; genus JAYEMR01. The sequence continues at coordinate 1,240 of CAYRNM010000316.1, forward strand.
CTATTTGGTTCTGTCCGAGGAGGAAGCAAGGGGGAATCGCTACGTTTTCCTGGATATGATCGAAGAGGCGAGAATCCTCTACGATAGGGAAGGGTTTTTCGCCAGGAGACTTCAGGAATTCAAGGAACGCTTGGCCGCTCTGGGATCGCAGAAGGTGTATCTGAAGAACGGTTCGTGGTACTGGGACCTGAAACCTGATCTGGTGCTAGGAGAGGTGTTTGAGCTATGACTAACAGGGAGGAGGGGGAGAAGCTCATCCGGAAGGCCCGTATGATCTTTGAGAGGGACGTACAAGGGGCCTGGCGAGACCAGGATCACAACCTGACTGTGCGCCGGGCACAGGAGACGGTTGAGCTGACACTGAAGGGCGCTTTGAGGATCCTGGGGGTGGACTACCCGAAGATACACGATGTAGGACTTGTATTCCTGGAACAGACGAGAGAAAAAGCCCCACATGTCCCTGAGAAGGTCTTGAGGCGAATCGAGGAAATCTCATCCTGGCTTGGCGAGGCCAGAACTCCGTCTTTCTACCTGGAACGCGATTATGGGGAAAAGGATGCCAGCAAGGCTCTCGAAGACGCCGCTTTCGTGTTGGAGACCGTCGAGGGTTTTCTGAATCCCCAATCCTAGCAGCCTGTCGGAGAGGAAATTGGGGTGGTCTCTCTATCGGTCAGGTACAACATGATTATTGACGATAATTACGGTCCAGTGATCGGCACCGCTGCCCCACCATTGACCAACTCAGGTCACTTTCAATGCCAGTCGGCTCTCCGGTGCTTTCATACACTCTCGCCAGGGCTGGTCAGGTATCGGTTGCCATTCATTTTCGATACCAACCGGCTCTTTGGCGCTCTCACATCACCCTCCTTCTGGTCAGTAAGCATAGCGAGAGAGAGGGGTCTGGGCTTAGCTACTCACCAACACATGCAGCCGTTTCAAGTTGTAAGCCAGGCACACCAGACACCATTCGCCGGTTACCCCTACCCAACCTCGCAGCGAGAACTGCCGGAAGCCCAGCGTTTCTTTGATGATGCCGATGACCGGTTCAACAGTGAATTTGCGCAGGCCATAGATCAGCTTGCCGATGTCGGTCTTGAGTTTGTAAGCCATCTTGACGATGGGGCTGGCGTCTTCGGCAGGAGGCTCCGGCTGCTGGGCAAAGCGTTCTTGCCAACTCTGGTGGTGGCGGTCCTGACCGGTGGCGATGTACGGATCAATGCCCCGTGTTTCCAGTTCTTCAATGTTGGTTGGGCTGAAGTAGCCATTGTCCAGGGCCGCAGCCTTTGGTTTCCCCACCTCGGCAGGGATGGCATCCACCGTAGGGATCGCCTCTCCTTTATCGTTGGGATGGTTCGACACCGTGTTGCCCACGATCAAGCGACTGCCTTGATCCACCGCCGCCTGGACATTGTAGTGTTGATCAAAGCCATCGTTGTTGCTGTTCTTCATAATCCGCGAGTCCGGGTCGGTGAAGTTGTGTTGGTCCTTGAGGCGTGGCCCCGGCGTGGGCGGCTGGGGAGCGCGGCCACGGGGTTTGTGCCCCGTCTGCTGCGCCTTCTCTTCCCGTTCCCGCAGCTTGGCCTCGTACTTGGCCTTCTCCGCCTCATACCTTTCCTGAGCCCGTGCCTCCAAGACCGCTTTGGCCTGCGCCAGGTTGACCAACCGCTCCTGCCGCAAAGCGATCTCAACGACTACATCCAGTCCCTCCGGCAA
>CAYRNM010000317.1:0-2952 GCA_964425465.1 uncultured Anaerolineae bacterium
CTTCCAATATCCCAACCTATCTGTGACTCTATTTGAGGCACATAACCTGTGTTGGACATCCGCGATTAGAACGTAGTGTTGGGTGTGGCAGGAACCCTCGCTGCGGCACGCTGCCGCAGCCGGCCAACCCGATCCGCACAATCTCTGGCATCTCTGCCTCCCTATTCAGGTCTGCGCCAAAGGCCGGGCTACGCGCCGACGCGACACACCACCGGATAGGCACGCCATGCCCTGCAGGAAAACGGGGGGAAAGCCATAGGGAGAGATAACAACAGTGTGACCGAGATGCTACCTCAGCGATGATGAAAGGCACGATGACGGCTTTCCTCTTGGGTCTGGTCCCACTCTAGAAGGTGTTCGTCATCTCCTGCTTGGCCTATCCGGGCGGCGATATACCCTTTTGTACACTTCGACGGGCATGGGCTGGCTAGAGCTTGACCGGCTTGCTAGCCCTGGCAGACTCATAGGCTGCCAGGGCTACGGCGAAGGACTTCCGCGCCTCCTGGATAGTGGCCACCGGCTCCTTTTCCCCCTCGATGCAGTTGATGAGATGGTCCAGGACACCTGGATGCAGCGGGGTGAAATACTCCCCTACTGGCCGCTCAAAGGCCCAGTGTGGAGCCCCCTTGGCCAGGATAGCCATCCCCGGAACCCGAAGCGAATCCTGGATGATCTCCCCCTTGGTGCCGATGATCTCTAACCGAATCACCCCGTTCTGCTTGGGTGAAGGGCCAGTCTTCTGCGGTGAGTTGATGGTCCAACTAGCCTCCAACGTCCCAATGACCCCATTTTCGAAGGTGAAGGTAGCCATCCCCCAATCTTCCACCTCGATATCCTTGTGGACAAGGTTGGCCATCTTGGCTGAGACCTCCGCCACCTCACTCCCTGCCAGCCACATGAGTTGCTCCAGCGAGTAGATCCCCTCGTCAATGAAGGCTCCTCCTGGGGTCTGTTTGGGGTCAGCGAACCAGCCGGGCCTGCCGGAGCGGAACCAGTCCTCGGCGATGGACCAGCGCCCTGTGTCGTGCATGACAACGATGTCTCCGATCACGCCCTCATCCAGCCGCCTCTTCAGATCGGCCGCAGTCAGTCGGAACATCCCTTGAAATGGGACGCATTTGACCCTCGCCTCCTCCACGGCTTTCACCATCTCGTCTGCCTGCTCCAGGGTCATGGCTATGGGCTTGCCCAGGATGATGTGCTTGCTCGCCTGGGCCGCCTTGACTGTGCACTCCGGGATCTCGGCCACCGGAGGGGAGATGTGGACGATGTCCACATCCTCCCGCTTCAGGAGCTCATCGTAATCGGTGTAGGCGTCAAGTCCAAAGGTGGTGGCGAACTCCTCAAGCTGCTCCCTGTTGTGCCAGGCCACGGCCACCATCTCCGCCTTGGGATACTCCGGCAGCGCTCGGGCCAGGCCGTAAGCTGAATACCAATGGCCCAGACCCAGAATCCCTACCCTCCACTTGCGTTCCATTGTTCCTCCTTAATCCATCGTGATCATGATCTTGAGCCCCTCTCTCCTCGGCAGCATATCGAACCCCTCCTTTGTTTGATGGAGGGGCAATCGGTGGGTGATGAGAGGGGCAACCTTGACGATCCCAAACTGGATGAGCTTCAGCGCCATCCTGAAGTGGTGAGGAGTGAAGTCATGGCTGCCGGTCAGCACCAACTGCTTATAATGGATGAGGTTGGGATCAAAGGCCATCTCGACCGGCCGCGGATAGGTGCCGGCGAAGAGGTTGACCGTGCCGCAGATGCCCGTCATCTGCAGAGCCTGCTCGATGGCCTGCCTCGCGCCCACGGCGACAATGACCGTGTTCACCCCCCGTCCCTCGGTCAGCTCCTTCACCCGCTCGACGGGGTCGGTCTGGCTGGCGTAGATCACCTCGTCGGCTCCCAGTTTCTGCGCCACCGCCAGCCGTTCAGGGATGAATTCGCTGACGAGGACCCGTGCCCCCTGGTGCTTGGCCAGTTGGAGATGAAGCAGACCGATAGGCCCGGCGCCCACAATGACGACGTCGTCGCCGAACGCGATGCGTGAGGCCAAACTGCCGTTAATGCAGCAGGCAAGTGGCTCACTGAAGGAAGCCTCTTGATAAGAAACTCCTTCTGGGATCCTGTACAGGCTCTCCGCTGGAGCGACGCCGTACTCGGCAAAGCCGCCGCGCACCTGGCCATACCGCAGGTTCTCACAGAAGTTGTGCAAGCCTCGATTGCAGTAGTAACATTTGCCGCACACCACCCGCCAGCTGGGCACGACACGATCGCCGATGGCGAACCCCTCGACACCATCCCCGGCGGCCACGATCTCCCCGGCCCACTCGTGGCCAGGTATGTAAGGAAAGGAGCGGTAAGACTGACGCACGCCGGTATAGGCCCGCAGATCGCTGGGGCAGATGCCGCAGGCGTGGATGCGGATCAGCACCTCATCATCGGAGGAGATGACCGGCCTGTCCACCTCCTCGACCCTTAGATCGCCCACGCCATACAGGCGGGCAGCTTTCATCTTCACAGCCATGAATGCCCCCTGGTCTGTTTGTATACTTTTTGGCAACTTCTACACACTCCGTCAGGGGTAGGATCCCTGGCAGACAGGGACCCTACCCCCGAAATCCTTACCGGTTAGAGGGGCAACTTCACCACCTGGCCCGTCTCGGCAGAGCGGTAGGCCGCCTCGATCACCTCCTGGGCCGCCCTCGCCCCCCGCGGGCTCACTGCACCCTCGATGGGCCTGTCCTCCAGGAGACAGTTAACGAAGTACTCCGCCTCGCTCCCCACCCCAGGCCTCGGCTCCCGCCCGACCGGGAGCTCTACCCAGCCCTGCAACTCCGGCGGTAGCACTTTACGGGAGTAGATGCTGAGGCTGGTCCAACTCGTGGTGATGGTGCCCTCCGTACCATGATAGGAGTTGCCGAAGGGCATGGGGCCAATCTGCCCCCACTTGGAGTC
>CAYRNM010000318.1:0-2921 GCA_964425465.1 uncultured Anaerolineae bacterium
AGATGCAGACCGAGATTGCAGGCCGTAGCCCAGGATCAGCAGGAAGCCGATAGCCGCTGCGACGATGATCCACTTCGCTTTCCCCGTTTTCTCAAACCTTGCTGTGTTGTCCTTTATGATCCCCATATGCGCTCACTTCTGCTTCTTCTCACCCTCGGCCTTCACGTACTTCTCGGGATCCTTGTCGAAGGCAGCTTTGCAGCCGGGGGCGCAGAAGTAGTAGGTCTTTCCCTTATACTCCGACGTGGCCGCCGCTTTCTCCTCGTCCACGGTCATTCCGCAGACCGGGTCCTTAGCCATTCTACTCACCTCTTCTCTGAGCCACGTTCAAAACACAAGCAACTGCTCACTTCTGCTTCTTTCATACGAGGGCCGGACGTTCACCCTTCTCAATAGGTTCGCGTTGCTGACCACGGTCACCGAGCTGGTGGCCATGGCGATTTCGGCCAGCACGGGGTGCATCAGCCCCACGATAGCCAGCGGGATCATCACCACGTTGTAGAAGAAAGCCCAGAAGAGGTTCTGCTTGATCTTGGTGAAGGTGGCCCGGCTTAGCTTCACCGCTGTTACCACCCCTGATAGGTCGCCGCGCACCAGGGTCACGTCTGAGGCCTCGATGGCGATGTCCGTGCCGGTGCCGATGGCGATGCCCACGTTGGCCTGGGTCAGGGCCGGCGCGTCGTTGATACCATCGCCCACCATGGCCACCAAACCGACTTTCTCTTGGAGCTCCTGGATCACCTCCACCTTGCCGTCGGGCAACACCTCGGCCAGTACGCGGCTGATACCCACCTTCCTGGCAATGGCCTCCGCCGTGCGCTGGTTGTCACCGGTGAGGATAGCCGTCTCCAGACCTAGCTGCTCCAACTCCTGGATGGCCTGGATCGAGTCCTCCTTGAGGGTGTCGGCCACGGCAATAACGCCAGCCAGAGCCCCGTTGGTCGAGACCAGCATGGCCGTCTTAGCCTCCTCCTCCAACCGCACCAACTCCACCTCCAACGGTATTGGATCGATCTCGTGCTCTCGCATAAGCCGCCGCGACCCCACCAGCACCCGGTCGCCATCCACTGAGGCCATGACTCCCTTGCCCCGCACCGCTTGGAATTCCTGGGGCTCGGCTAGTGTCAGCCCCCGGGCCTCGGCCCGTTCGACGATGGCCCGGCCCAGGGGGTGCTCGCTGCCCCGCTCGGCCGAGCCAGCCAGGTGCAGCACGGCCTCTTCATCGAAGCCGTTGATGGACACCACATCGGTTACCTCAGGCCTGCCCTTGGTGATAGTGCCCGTCTTGTCGAAGACGATGGTATGCATGTCCTTCAGGGTCTGGATGGCCTCTCCATGACGGATCAGGACCCCATTCTCCGCCCCTATACCGCTGCCCACCATGAGGGCTGTGGGCGTGGCCAATCCCAGAGCACAGGGACAGGCGATCACCAGCACCGCCACCGTGGCCACGATGGCCAGGGTCACTGTTCCCAGGTTGGGCTCGACCCAGGGCAGGAAGCCCTGAGCCCAGAGCAATATTGGGCGCAGCATGTTAGGGAAAACAAGCCAGACGATGAGGGTCAGGATAGCGATGCCGATGACGATAGGCACGAAGACGCCCGTCACCCGGTCGGCGAACTCCTGGATGGGCACTTTCGACCCCTGGCACTCCTCCACCAGCTTGATCACCTGGGAGAGGAAGGTGTCCTTGCCCACCTTGGTGGCCTCCACCTTTAGCAGCCCCTCTTGATTGACCGTGGCCCCGATAACTTCATCGCCGGGCTGCTTGTTGACCGGCATGGACTCGCCAGTGGCCATGGATTCATCTATGGCGCTCTCCCCTTCGATGACTAGCCCATCGGTGGGGATTTTTTCGCCGGGCCGAACCACCATCACATCGCCCACCCGAACCTCGTCAATAGATACCTCCTGCTCCTCGCCATCAACTAGAATGTGAGCAGTCTTGGCCCCTAGCTCCAGCAGTTTACGGATGGCTTGCGAGGCTCGACCCTTGGCCGTGGCCTCCACGTAGCGCCCGGTGAGATGGAAGGCCATGATCATGGCCGACACTCCAGCATAGTTGGCGATGGGAGCGAAGAAGGTCGCCGGGCCCGTGAAAAAGGAGACCCCCGTACCCATGGAGATGAGGACGTCCATGTTGGCGCTGCCGTGAGTTACTGAGCTGTAACCCGAACGATAGGTGTGGCGTCCGGCCCAAAAGAGCACTGGCGTGGCCAGAACGATCATCCCCAGGTCGAAGACGAGGCGATTGGGCCAGGCGATGCCGAAGATCATTTCCGTCAGCATCCAGAGGATAATGGGGATGGTCAAAGCCCAGGCGAGGAGCATCCTCCGTCGAGCCTGGGCCATCTTTCGCTCCTCCTCGGCCTCCTCGACCTCCTCTTCGATCTCCAGCACCTCGTAGCCTACATCGGCCACGGCGCGCTTGAAATCGGCGAGACCAGCCACACCGGGCAGGTATTCCACCGTCGCTTTCTCCGTAGCTAAGTTGACGGTGGCTGAAACCACGCCGTCCACGCTCCGGAGGGCTCTTTCAACGTGGCTCACACAACTAGCGCACGTCATCCCGCCGATGGGAAGGGTTATCTTCTCCATGGCCACGTCGTAGCCCACATCGCGCACCGCTGTCACCAAGTCGGCCAGCTTAACTCGCTCTGGGTCGAACTGGACCATGGCCCGTTCGGTAGCTAGGTTGACGTTGGCAGTAACCGCGCCAGGCACGCTCTTCAGAGCCCCTTCCACATGGCTCACGCAACTGGCGCAAGTCATGCCTTGTATGGATAAAGTCAACCGTTTCATGCCCATCACTTCCTTTCCTTCCTAGAATTTCAATCCGGTCCCCGACCTTGCCCCACCGCTCTCCCTTCGCCAACTGCGTATCCCGTTACTCAAACTTAAACCCTTTCTCGGTGAAAAGC
>CAYRNM010000319.1:0-2917 GCA_964425465.1 uncultured Anaerolineae bacterium
GTTAAGTTTTCGGAAATCGGGGCAGGTGCACCTTCCCTCTCTCAGATCAACAACGTAAGGCGTTGGCTCGGCCTGCACCTGGTATAGTCCATCGCCTACTTCGCTCAGGCGGCCAACTACCCCCGCTACACGGGCCCACCTCTTGCTTTCCTGATACTCCACATAGGCCTCTACGGAGAGAGCATCCGCAGCCTCGTTCTCCTCCCTGGACACCCATCTGAAGCGAACCTTGAAGTGCGAGGCCAGCTTCCTGGCCTGATGATAGAGAGGGGCAATCCTGGGGCTTCTCACTTGCCACAGGCCCCTTAACTGCTTTATCAGCAACATGCTGTCACTCATCAGGGTCACCCTTCGGCCTTCATAACCGTGCTCAAGCAACCACCGCAACGCCTCGATGGCCGCGGTGTATTCGGCCACATTGTTGGTCATCCCCTCCCCCTCGCCCAAAACTCCGCTGCCCTGCTGTATCAGCTCACCGCCTCTCTGTATAACAAAGCCATAGGTAGCTACCCCTCCAGGGTTATACGGTTCGCAGAGGCCATCGCAAAACACGGTTATGCCGCTGCCCATGTTCCTTCCCCCCTTGCAAAACTAATAGCGGGGAGCGCGGGGATAGTGTTCCTGAAACCACCGGTCGCTGTCCCGGATGGTCCCCTTGCGGGCTCGCACCGTCCAGGGATAGGGACTGTCGCTAAATCTTCCCTTCAGTTCGTGGGAGATGATGTGCAGAATGCCGAACGGCTCCCACAGCAGCTCCCAGATGGTATCGGGGCTTCCCCGAGGCCTCCCCTGGTACACAAGATCAGGAGATAAACCCCTGGCTTTCTCCAAAACCTCCACAACCACATCCCAGAAGTGCTTGCCCCCCACATCGATTTGGAGGGCCTCTGCCAGAGTCAAGAAACGCTCCCAGAACCGCTTCCCCAGGGATAGGCTGTCCAGCTTCTGGGGGTTGTCGAAGTTGGTGCCTGTCTTCTTGCCTACCCAGGTCAGGTACTCCCTGGTCTGGAGAAGGCGCTGAAGCAGAATCTCACACGCCTCGTCAGGTGGTAGTTCCTGCTCTTGACACCATCGCATCAGACTGCCCGTCTTGTCATAGAAGCTGGTCACAAGAAACCTCCCCCGAAATCCCCAGGCTCCGTCGCCAGGGGCAGCAGACTCTCCACAGGTCTATATCCAACAATAACCGCTCTCACACAGGAACATGGGAATCTGTATACCGTATCGCTGCCGTTCCCTCGCCGCATCTCCCTCCAGATCCGCCTCCGCCAACGGCACCCCGCCCTGGTAAAGATACAAGGCCTCTGCCTCCAATCCCTTCCTATCCCGCCATGCCAGGGGATTGCGCCTGTTCCACTCGTCGAACGCTATGGCTTCCGTGAACTCCTCAGGCGCGTCTTCCTTCATCGCAAGCCATTCGCTCGCTCGCCGATAGGGACAACATACACAGGCTGACCGGGAAGGCACCGGCAACCCTTTCGCTTCAAGCCAGTCCATACAATCCCGGCGCGTGAGACGCCTTTCCAACAGCGGCCAACGGTGCACCATGTACTTCACCCGGCTCAATTTGGCCCGAGGCCACTCGTCCAGACTGATGCCGATCCATAGCTCACAGCTCCCCCCAGGCGGATGAGGGGGCCGGTGGGCATCGTATCCCAGCAGCTCCCGTATGCGTCGTCTTATGGGCTTGACCTTGAAAAAGCGCGTGCATTCCCGCCTCAGTGGGCCACCACTATCCGTCCAGAAGGGAAGGCGAAGAGTTGTCTCAGCCCCCAATCGACGAATGTGACCCGCTGTGACCACCTCTACACACACCCCCTGATCACGAAGCCACTCCGTGTACCTGTGGCGCAGCTCATACGTCACCTGACGTTCCCAGCCTGTGTCCGCTGTGATCACTGCGTCGAGCGGCTCAAGCTCACCCAGAGCGCTCATCGCCGCCAGTGTGGTAGACTGCACCCCACACCCCCAAGCCAGAAACCGTTTCTTCACCATCGTCGTTACTGAGCTCTCCAGCAATGTCAGGTTGAATACCCCCCTAAATGAGAAGTACCTCCCGCCGGATCTCCACAAAGAGGGCCGTTCTTAATCCCTCTTATATGGGATGATCCTCCCAGAACTCTGCCTTGGCCCGGTTAAAATCGTATCGGTCGCCTACTTCCTCAGCATACTCCAGGGCCTGCTGGATCATCTCCCCCAGTTCCTCACGCTGTGTTTCCCCATGGGAAATCCGCTTGCTGTAGCGGTAGATGCATCGTCCACGGCCACCCCCAAAGAAGTGAAAGGTGTGATGAGACTGCCGGGCCTGCCGTCGCGCGTCCCGCAGATCGGCAGGACTCCTGACGTTGAGATAGGTCTCCAGCGCGTAAGGGCCTTCTGCCAGGGCAGACTCAGACCGATCCCTCATCTCCACATAAAGCCGCAAGAGCGGTGCGGTTGGGTATAGAGCCAATTGCTACTGGACCATCACAGGCACCCCCCGCCACCCCGCGATGTCTGCATCGGCGGCTTTGACCAGTATGCCCACCTCACCCTCATCCGAGCTGCACAGCACACAGCCAACCTCCACACCGGCCAGGTATCGCTCTAAATTCGGTCCTATTTGAACCGGCATCTCCCTCCTCCCTCTTTAGCCAGACGCCCCACCAGGAACCCAGGGCAGTCCACTCTCTCTAGCTGGATGCCAGGCCCCTATCGCCACAGCACCCTCAGCACACAGCAGGCCGCTCCTCCGAAGAACAGCACCATGATGGCGCCCAAAAGCAGCCACCTCGACCGCCAGTATACTTTCCGACGGATCGCTCTACGAGTCGCTCGTCTGGGAACCATAGGTTACCTCCTCATGGGCCACGGTGTCATGATATGCGCTAAAGCCACCGACTTCACATGATGCGAAGAACACTTCGGGATGTTTCTC
>CAYRNM010000320.1:0-2907 GCA_964425465.1 uncultured Anaerolineae bacterium
TACCTTACAACCGCCGTCCTATCCGCACAAAGTCTTTATCCCCATCGCCCTCAAGAACCACGGGGGCAACTGTTACCAGGAGGTCTGGAACGGTGGCTTCGAGGAGTTTGTGAATGGCAAGCCTCGCTACTGGACTGTATCCTCAACTGATGCCTATCCTCTGGCCGATGGTACCTGGTTCCGTAGTGGGCATTATGGAGCCTACCTGGGCGGGTACGATGGGAGCTATGGGGCGATCGAAGATACCCTCCAACAGTACATCTATATTCCCACTAATGCTACGAGCGCCCAATTGAGCTATGCCTGGTATATGACCACCACCGATCTGCCCTATGGCGATTATGACAAGTTTTACGTGCGTCTACGCAATCTCTCTGGACAAGAAGTGGCCCTGGAGACCATTACCAACCGAAGTGCGGCCGATGTCTGGGCTACCTCGATGTTTGATCTTTTCCCGTACCGTGGTCAAGACCTGTATCTCAGTTTGGAAGCAGATTTGGATTCGTCGTATGCCACCAGCTTCTTTGTGGATGATGTAAGTCTCTGGATCTGTCAGCCATAGTGCAGAGTTCATATCATAGGCTGTCTTGCGAAGAGGCGACAGGTGGTTGCACGCTGAGGCCCTTACGGGTCGGCTAACAGCGGAACAAATAGTTCCACAAACGGGTAACCGCTGCTCTCATTCTTCGGAAAGGTAGATGAACATCATGCTTCACACTCCCCTCTGTGATCTTCTGGGCATCCGATACCCCATCCTCCAGGGAGGCATGGCCTGGGTCGCCACGGCCGAGCTGAGCAGTGCGGTCTCCGAGGCCGGTGGCCTGGGCATCCTGGGTGGGGGCAATGCCCCGCCCGGTTACGTGCGCGACCAGATCCACCGGACCCGGCAACTCACCGACAAGCCCTTCGGGGTCAATATCCCTCTCTTCTCCCCCTATGTTGATGCGGTAGTGGAGGTCTGTGTCGAGGAGGAAGTGCCGGTGGTAACCACGGGGGCCGGCAATCCCGCCCTGATCATGCCTCACCTTAAAGAAGCTGGGATCAAGGTCATCCCCGTGGTGGCCTCGGTGGCCCTGGCACGGCGTGTGGAGCGCCTAGGAGCCGAGGCCATCGTGGCTGAGGGGATGGAGTCGGGAGGGCACATCGGCGATGTGACCACCCTGCCCCTCATCCCTCAGGTGGCGGACGCGGTGGGCATCCCGGTGATCGCCGCCGGAGGGATCGGCGATGGACGAGGGCTGGTCGCGGCGTTGGCCCTGGGAGCGGCGGGAGTGCAGATGGGCACCCGCTTCATCTGCACCACCGAGTGCATCGCCCACGATAACTACAAGCAGGCGCTGGTGCGAGCGCATGATCGCGCCACCATCACCACCGGCCACAGCATCGGCCACCCGGTGCGGGCGCTGCGCAATCCCATGAGCCGCATGTTCGAGGAGCTGGAGAGAGAAGGGATCTCTGAAGAGGAGATCATGGAGTTCGGCACCGGCAAGCTGCGGCTGGCGGTGGAGGAGGGCGACGTACAGCAGGGATCGGTGATGGCGGGACAGATCTGCGGCCTCATCCACGATGTCCTGCCCGTGCGGGAGTTGATCGAAGGGATGGTCGCCCAGGCACAGGAGGTCATCGGACAGCTCAATTCGTTGGCTGGTCAGCAAGCATAGCATCGAAAGAGGAGGAGGCATTCTGTGACCACATATCGTATCGCCACCCTGCCCGGAGATGGCGTGGGGCCTGAGGTGCTGGCCGAGGGGGTGAAGGTGCTGAAGGCGGTCGGCGAAGTGGCGGACATCGGCTTCGACTTCATCGGGTTCCCCTACGGAGCTGAGCATTACCTGGCCACTGGCGAGGTGCTGCCCGACAAGGGCGTGGACGAGATAGGACAGTGCGAGGCCATCTATTTCAGCGCCGTAGGCGACCCCCGGGTCCAGCCCGGCATCCTGGAACAGGGGATCATCCTCAAGCTCCGCTTCGCCTTCGACCAGTGGGTCAACCTGCGGCCCATAAAGCTCTATCCCGGGGTCCCCTGCCCCCTGAAGGATAAAGGCCCGGAGGAGGTCAACTTCTACGTGGTTCGGGAGAACACCGAGGACTTCTACATCAGCGTTGGCGGCTCCTTCTCTGGCGCGCACCACATAAAGGAGCTAGCGCTCCGGCGCCGGGCCTACGAAGGCTGTTTTCGGCTGGAGGTAGAATGGCACCCCGCCGACGAGGTGGCCTACCAGATTGGAGCCATCACCCGCACCGGAAGCGAGCGGGTGATCCGCTACGCCTTTGAGCTCGCCCGGCGTAAGGGGATGGCCAAAGTCACCTCGGTGGATAAGGCCAACGTCCTGTCCGATATGTACCACTTCTGGCGGCAGGTCTTCAACGAAGTGGCGGCCGACTATCCGGAGATGGAGACCGAGTTCACTTATGTGGACGCCATCACCATGTGGTTTGTGAAGAACCCGGAGTGGTTTCAGGTGGTGGTCACACCCAACATGTTCGGCGACATCATCACCGACCTGGGGGCCATGATCCAGGGCGGTCTGGGGCTGGCGCCGGGGGGCAACATCAATCCCGATGGAGTGTCCATGTTCGAGCCCATCCACGGTTCGGCGCCCAAGTACAAAGGACAGCAGGTGGCCAATCCCGTTGCCACCATCCTGGCCGGCCAGCTCATGCTGGAGCATCTGGGCGAGGAACAAGCGGCGAGACTGCTGGACGAGGCGGTAGCCCAAGTGCTAGCGGAGGGGAAGGTACGCACCCGTGATCTGGGTGGCAGTGCCTCGACGACGGAGATGGGCGAGGCCATCGCCGCCCGGGTGCGCGAGCTGGCGGAGCAGGCCTAGCCTATGGCGGGAGCCCTCGCTTGCGTCTTCCCCGGCCAGGGCTCACAGTACGTGGGCATGGGCCAGGCTCTCTACC
>CAYRNM010000321.1:0-2903 GCA_964425465.1 uncultured Anaerolineae bacterium
GGGGGAGGGAAGGTCATTTCTCTCCCCCGTTTTTTGTAACCAGGGGGATACCATGCGCGTGCTGTATATTGACCTGGACGTCTGCCGGGCCGATCACCTGGGCGTGAATGGTTACCATCGCCACACCAGTCCCAACATGGATCGCATCGCTGAGGAGGGCGTCACCTTCACCCACTGTTACTGCTCCAACTCACCCTGTCTGCCCTCGCGGGCTGCGCTGTTCAGCGGGCGGTTCGGCATCCACAACGGCATCGTCTCCCACCACGGCGTGGGGGAGGTCCTCCGCCAATACACCGGCAACCACCCTCTCTCCTACGGCCACTGGCGCGATCTGGAGCGGCCCTTCCTCCAGCACTATCTCTGGTCGCAGGGCCTGAAGACGGTGGCTTTCAGTTGCTTCCACGATCGGCACAACGCCTGGTGGTACACGGCGGGCTGGGAGGAGCTGCACACCTTTACCCGCAAGCGCGGCCAGGAGACGGCGGATGAGGTCAATGCGGCCTTTCTGCCCTGGCTGCGACAACATGGAAGGGAAGACAACTGGTTTGTCCACCTGCACTACTGGGATATCCATGCCCACTATCGCATCCCCAAGGAATGGGCGGACCGCTTCGCCGATGACCCACCACCCCCCTGGCCCGATCAGGCGGCCATTGATTGCCATCAGTCCATCTACGGCCCTCGCTCGGCGACCTACCATGCCGGATACGGTGTCGGCGTCATGCCAGAGGCCATCCGCACTACAGCCGACTTTAAGCGACTCATTGATGGCTACGATGGGGCCATTGCCTACACCGACTATCACGTCGGCCAGGTGATAGAGGCACTGGAGGAGTTGGGTGTGCTGGATGAGACGGCGATCATCGTCTCCGGCGACCACGGCGATTCCTTCGGTGAACATGGCCAGTACGCCGACCATGGCATCGCCAACGAGGCGGTGCACCACATCCCCATGATCGTGCGCTGGCCGGGCGTGACCACACGGGGTTCATGCGGCCAGTTGATCTACGGGCTGGACCTGGGGCCGACGCTGTGCGAGCTGCTAGGCTTTCCCTCCCCGGCCGGCTGGGATGGCCGCTCTTTTGCCCCAGCGCTGCGAGGTGAGGCGTTCGCCGGCTGGCCCTATCTGGTGTGGGACCATGGCATCTACACCTTCACCCGGGCGGTGCGCACGTCCGACTGGCTGCTGATCCACATCCTGCACCCAGGCTGCTACCCTTACGACGAACCCTACTGGCTGCACGACATGGTGAATGACCCCTATCAGACACAGGACGTGTCGGCTCAGCATCCAGAGGTCGTGGCCCAGCTCGACCAATGCCTGACCGACTGGCGGCACGAGCAGATCCGCAAAGGCGCGGCGCCCGACCCGCTGGAGCTGATGGTGCGGGAGGGCCCCTTTCTCTACATGGCACCTGAGCGGATGATCGAGATCCTGGGGAGCACGGGGCGTGCCCACTTCGCCGAGGACCTGAAGCGACGTCTCAGCAAGTTCCATCCAGGGCGGTTCGGGGTCTAAGCCTAAATGTCGTACCTTGGCTGCTCATAAGATCGTATGCACTCCCTGATTATAGGAGGGTACGGAGATGTCCATTGAGATTCGAGAGATTGGGGCCAATCTTCTCCCGCAGTACGCGGAGGTCCCCATCGCCTTCACGGTTAAATCCGTGTTCCGCGTGGAGCTCATTGACAGTGGGCTCGGCGGCATCGGGCTGCGTGAGGAAAAGCTCGCGTCGCCGTATGTAAAGGATTACGACGCCTACAAAGATGGCGGGCCGGAAGGATGGCCCAGGCGCTTTGATACTCGCCACTGGGGACTCTTTCTCGCTTTGAAGAGCGCTCGTTCTGTCGGAGGCGTAACTGTAGCCTTCAACACGCCTGGCGTACACATGTTGGATGGTCGCAGTGATCTTGCTGTGTTATGGGATATCCGCGTCCATCCGGATTTTCGAGGCCATGGGATCGGGACCAAGTTGTTCGGACGCGCAACGGACTGGTCCCGGAAGCGAGGGTGTAGACAGTTGAAGATTGAAACGCAGAATGTCAACGTATCTGCCTGTCGGTTCTACGCCGAGCAGGGCTGCCAACTGGGTGAGATCAACCGTTACGCATACATTGGTCATCCGGAGGTCGAGCACGAGGTCAGGCTCGTCTGGTACCTCGACCTATGATAGGGGCTGTGCCAGTGGGCGGGAAGTACATGAGCAGAATGCCAAAGGATGAGCCACAGATAAGCAGGGTCACGAGATCAAAGGAAGAAGCCCAAGCCACGTACGACAGGATCAGCAGGTGGTATGATCTGCTGGAGGGGATCTGGGAGAGGAGGTCAAGAGGTGTTGGTTTGCGAAAACTTGGGGCCAGGGAGGGGGAGGTCGTTCTTGAGATCGGGTTTGGCACAGGACATGGCATAGTGGCTCTGGCCCAATCGGTCGGCGGCTCTGGAAGGGTTTACGGAATGGACCTTTCCCCCCGGATGGTGGACATCACCCGAGCCAGGGTGAGGGAAGCGGGGCTTTCGGAAAGGGTGGAGCTGAGATGCGGCGATGCGGTGCAGCTTCCCTTCGAAGCGGGTGCCTTCGATGCCATCTTCATGAGCTTCACGCTGGAACTCTTCGACACGCCGGAGATCCCAAAGGTCCTGAAAGAGTGCCAGAGGGTGCTTCGAGGTGAAGGGCGTGTGTGCGCCGTTTCCCTCTCAAAGACAGGAGGATCAGACTGGATGAGGAGGCTGTATGAATGGGGGCATAGGAAGTGGCCCCAACTTTTCGATTGCCGTCCCATCTTCGTTCAGAGGGCATTGGAAGGCGCCGGCTTTCACATCCTCGATGCGACCCCGATGCCCCTGTGGGGGCTAGCAGTTGAGGTCATCCTGGCGAGCAAGCTGAGGGGAGGGTAGCGTGGTC
>CAYRNM010000322.1:0-2849 GCA_964425465.1 uncultured Anaerolineae bacterium
GGGGATGGCCTATGCCCAGCGGTGGCTGGCGCTGGACGCCCTGGATGAGGCAGCGCATCGGTGCCTGATGCGGCTGTATGCGGGCTCCGGTCAGCAGGCCGCGGCCCTGCGACAGTACGAGATGTGTGAACGGGTACTAAGGGAGGAACTGGGGGTGTCACCCAGCCGGGAGACGAGGGCTCTATGCCAGGCCATCCGAGAGGGACGGGTACCGCAACTACAGGTTAGTCCACCTGCTTTTGTGGAAGTTCCGGCCGCGCCTCGTCATAACTTACCGGCTCAGCCCACACCCTTCGTGGGGCGGGAGGGGGAGCTGGATCAGATGGCAGAGCTTCTAGGGGACCCGGGCTGTCGGCTGCTGACGGTGGTGGGTGCGGGGGGCATGGGCAAGACCCGCCTGGCGATTCAGGCTGCGGAGGAGCACCTTCAGGCCTTCGCCGATGGCGCGTGGTTCGTGCCCCTGGCTTCTCTTGAGTCGGTGGACCTGCTGGCCTCCACCATCCTGGATGTCCTCGACGTTCCCCTGTCGGAGAGCGTGCACCCCAAGGAGCAACTGCTGCATGTCCTGCGGGGGAGGAAGGTGCTGCTGGTGCTGGACAACTTCGAGCACCTGCTGGAGGGGACGGCGTTGGTCACAGAGATGTTGAGGGAGGCTCCCCACCTGAAGGTGGTGGTGACCTCGCGGGAGCGCTTGAACGTGCGGGGGGAGTGGCTGCTGCCGCTGGGGGGAATGGAGTACCCGGAGGAGGAGATGGCCGGAGTGAGGGAGGAGGAGTACAGCGCCATCGAGCTCTTCGTGCAATGTGCGCGGAGGGTGCGGCCCGATTTCACGCTGGCGAGGGCGGGAGCACCTTGGGTGGCCCGGATCTGTCAGTTGGTGGAGGGGATGCCGCTGGCGATTGAGCTGGCGGCGCCCAGGGTGCGGGTGATGGAGTGTGAGGGGATCGCGGAGGAGATCGAAGGGGGCCTGGGCTTTCTGGCGACGACGCTGCGGGATGTGCCGGAGCGACACCGCTCCATGCGGGCGGTGTTCGATCATTCCTGGGGGCTGCTCTCGGATGAGGAACGATCTGTGTTGAGGAAGCTATCCATGTTTCGGGGTGGGTTTCGGAGGGAGGCGGGGGAGGCAGTGGCCGGGGCGTCCCTGGAGGTACTGTCTTCTCTGGTGGACAAATCGTGGGTTCGTAGCCCACCCTCGGGCCGCTACGAGATGCACGAGCTGATCCGGCAGTATGCGTCCGAGCATCTTGAGGGAGATCCCGCCGAGGGGGACCAGGTGCGGGACCGGCATAGCCGCTACTATGGGGCCTTTCTGGAGGAGCGGGAGGAGTCTTTGCACGGATGGGGACAGGCTGAGACCTTCAGGGAGATCCTGGAAGAGATGGACAACGTGTGGTATGCCTGGCGCTGGGCGGTGGAGCGAGGGCATGTAGAGACTCTCGGCAGGATTGTGGAAGCGCTATGGCGTATGGGGGTAGTGCGGGGCTGGTATCACGAGGTGAGCCAGGCGCTGGAGCAAGCGGCCACCATGCTCAGGCTGCGGCTGGATGTCACGGCCCTCGACCGGGGGTCTCCAGCGCGAGAAGAGGGAAGCGTCGTCCTGGCGGACATTCTCTCCAGGCAGGCGTATCTGCATCACCTCTTGGGGCTGCCCGAGCGAGCGATGGGATCGTGCAGGGAGAGCCTCGCCCTGCTGCAGGACGTGGAACATGGGGCCAAGCGCGACAGCGTCTACATCTATGCGAAGCTGATGCTCGGTCAACTTCTCCGGGCCTCGGGAGATTCCACCCAGTGCGAGCAACTCTTTCGGGAAGCGCTTGCCCATGCTGAGGAGGCTGGTGACCCCTGGGGCAGGGAGGACGCCCTCTTCTGGCTGGGCAACCAGGCCCGTAATGAAGGGCGATACTCTGAGGCAGAGCGGTTTCTCCGGCAAGGCATTGCCATAGCGGACGAGACAGGGGAGCAATGGGTGAAGGCGGCGTATCTGGAGAACCTGAGCTACGTTCTCTGTGCTGAAGGTGAATATGAGAGGGCCGAGATACTCGCGCAGGAGAGCCTGCAGATCCGTCAGGAGATCGGCGACCGGCGGAACAGCGGTTATTCCTTCGTGCGCCTGGGTGAGATCGCCACAGCGCTGGGCAGATATGAGTTGGCGGGGCGGTACTTCCAAAGGAGCTTGGGCATCGCGAAGGAGATTGGTGATGCATATATTGAGGCAGAGGCCTTGAATGGGCAAGGGACCCTGGCCCTGGCGCTGGGTGACCATGCGGAGACCAAGAGGCTGTTTGCAGAGACCCTCAGCATTGCCCGTGAGGGGAGGCACGCAGGGTACTACGCCGACGCTTTGACAGGACTCGGCCGCGCGGCGCTGGGCCTCGGAGAGGTGCAGCAGGCCAGGGAGCGCTTTCGTCAGGGTTTGGAGGCGGCCATGAAAGCGGCGAGGCTGCCCACGGCTGTGAGGGCACTGGTGGGACTGGCGCACCTCTGGTCCCAGGAGGCAGAACTGGAGGGAGCCGTCGAATGGTTGGCCTTGGTTCTCCACCATCCCGCTACCTGTCAGATCGAGAGAGACAGGGCACAGCATCTGCTCTCCGAACTGACACGCGAGCTGCCACCGGAGGTGTTCACTGCTGCCGTGACACGGGGGCAGGCGCGGGAGCTGGAGGAGGTGGCGGCGGAGATAGTGGGGAGAAACGTGAACACTTCTGCCACTGGTGGAAGAGATCAACCTCTTACGACGGCCACCGTATACTGATTCTGTCTTTGATCAGAAAGACGATTGGTGTATAAGTAACTGTTCAAAAGTTCCTTGCACTTTTGCTCGGCCTGCTCTGCAGCGAGGCTATAGG
>CAYRNM010000323.1:0-2840 GCA_964425465.1 uncultured Anaerolineae bacterium
TTACATCTCCTTCCTACCTCCCCTTGAGTTCCTTCAGTTTAGCCACGCCCTTCTCTACACTCAACTGGCCCGTCTCGATGGCCTTCAGGATGGCCATGGTGGATGATAGGGCCTCCGGCTCAGCTCTGCTCACCACTTCACCCTCAGGCGGCTCCACAGCGGCTTCCCCCTCCGCCACGGTCAGGATAAGGTCGCCGCTGACACTATCGAAGCGCAGGGGAACCCCTCCACCACCCACCTCGATGCGCCAGGTGCCGAACCCCTGTTGCTTGGAGGTGTGAGGTAACGCGGTGCGCAGACATCCGCTGATGCTATGCCCCTCCACCGTACAGTGGATCGTCGCTGGCACAACAAGCTCCACATTGCCGCTGACCGTCTGTAATCTGTACTCACCCGTCGGCTGCAAGGGGGTAGTGATCTTCAGGGGGCCGCTCACACTCGTGGCCCTCAGCGAGCTGAAGTCTGACTCGGCTAAATCGGCCCTGCCGGAGACAGTCTCCAGACGGAGCTGGCCGTGCAGCCCCTGGCCGCTCACATCCCCGCTGACGGACTGTATGCTCAATGGCCCCTGCGTCTCTCTGACGGCAACTGGTCCGCCTACCGTTTCGATGCTCGCCGGGCCCTCAACGGCGCTCACCTCAACTGAGGCGGACACACTGCTGGCCTCCACCTGGCTGTGGCGGGGCAGCTCGATGGTGTAGTCCACGCTGGCCGCCTGCCTCCCACCCCGCAGATTCCACCAGCCTGGTCGTCTACGCACGCGCGTTCGGGCCCACACCCGGCGGCCCTCCTGGCCGATGTCCATCTCCGTGGCTTCCGCCTCCTGCCACCTATGCCAGCGCTTCAGGGCCACGATGTGAACCTGATCTCCCTCTCCACCGATGACCGTGATGCGGCCCGAGATGTTGCTGACCTCCAACTGACACCCCTCGTGTACCGAAAATGTTCTTTCAATCCGCTCCGTTTGCGCCATCTTCTTCCTCCCGTCAGTTTTCGTGGAGCGTGGGGCGTTGAGCGGGGGGCGTGGTGGTGATTCGCTCTACGCTCCACGCTATACGCTTCACGGCTGTCGTGAGCTCCAACTCCATCTGCACCAGCTCCCGGTCGGTCACAAACCCCCGCTCCTTCAGCGCCCTCGCTAGGTCCTCGTGCGCCGCATAGACCTCGATGTAGGCTGGATGGGGGGGATAGCGGCACAGGATGGCCAGCGCCTGATCCACCAGTCCCTCCTCCCACCTTCCTCGATAGTCGGGATGGACCATGATCTCCAGCCGGTGGTAGGGGCGCCAGCGGCCAGCCCACACGGTGAGGGTGGCCCCAAGTGTGCCCTCCTCCTCAACAGCCAGCCGGTGCTCCCGCACACTGCCCAGCCAATTTCTGAGCAGCCGAAAGATCCGCTCATCCCACGCCACCCGGAAGCTACTGGGATCCAGAGGGCGCATACGCTGCGCTGCGCTGGGAAGGGCCTCTTGCGCCAGGTGGTACTCTTGGGGCCACTCATCATAGCCCCGCCGCCGCAGAGAGGGCCTTAGGCTGGACTCAGCCTTAGCCTCAACCTTAGATAGGTGCATCTCCAGCAGGGTGTCCGCAGGGACGAACCCCATGGTCCGATAGAGGTGCACGGCGGCCTGGTTGTCAGCCCGCACCTGCAGAATGATCCACCGTCCATTTTGGGAGCGGACGTGCGCCAAGACCTCTTCCATCAGTGCCCGTCCGATGCCCCGCCGCCGATAGGCTGGATCCACCACCACATTGCTGACCAACCAGCAGCCGGGCCCTCCGCCACGGGACGGGGTGAGGGTCACGTTGCCCACCACCCGTCGGCCCTCTACCCAGACGAAGCCGGAGAGGAGCTCGGCGAAGGGGGTCATCCACAGGAAGGGCCCCAGCAGCCAGGCCGTACGACTCAGCCAGCGCAGGTCTCGCAGCGTTTTCTCTGCTGTGGGGTTCAACTCCCCACCAAAGGCCTCCTCAATGAGGCGCACCACGCCCCTCGCGTCGCGCAGGGGGTCAATGGGCCGGATCCCGCTGAACGCCCTTTTCCGGCTGATGGCTCTGGCTACCACGTTGTATCACCCTCTCTGTAGGGGCGGGTCTAAGACCTGCCCTACTCCTCCAGTGCGTCCAGCAGCATCTCCCCTTCATCGGGCGTGATCTGCCCTCGTTCGACCATCCGCAGGATGGCCATTCGCTCCTCATCGGTGGGCTCACCCGCTGGAGGGGGAGCCACAGGCTCCACGCTTGGTGCCTCGGCTGCAGGCTCCTTGCGGACCACATACTCATCGTGCCAGCCCTCCATCCTGCTCAGTGCCCGCTGGATGGCCTCCTGAGCCTGGGCGATGCCCGCCTCCGCCGCCTGCTGTGCCTCCCGGCCCAACCGTTCCCAGTCCACCGACTCTAGCTTCTGTTGGGTCCAGGCCATCCTGGCCTCCACTTCCCGGCCGATGGCCTCGAAGTCCACCTCGCGCAGGGCCTCATCTACCTGCCGCTCGATCTCCTCCGCCAGCCCCTCCAGTTCCTCCACCCATTCGGTGGCCTCTACCTCAGCGCCAGCCCACTCTTTGAGGTGGACATTGCCCCCGGCGGTGAGGGACACCTGGGCAGCCCCGTCTCCCAGGAGGCCCACCAGGTGGTTTTGATCCTGCGACTCGATAGTGAGGGGAAGATCCGCACGAACTCGTCCCCAGGCTCTGAGGTCGAGTCGGGCGCTGGTAGACGTGGGCAGGCGCAGGGTGACGTTGCCTCCTGCCTCCCCCCGGTAGCTCTGCCCGGGGACCAGAGGGCCCTCCAGGTGCAGGTTCCCGCCCAGAGCCACCGTCTCCACGAGCAGGTGAATCAGG
>CAYRNM010000324.1:0-2812 GCA_964425465.1 uncultured Anaerolineae bacterium
ATCCAGCTCGTGCCGATAGCGGTAACGAGCCCGCCACTTGTCCACAGGGATGTAGAGGCTCACGGCGCCCAGGGTGCTGTACCGCCCCTTTCGCCACAGCTCCTCCCAGTCCGGCCCTGAGAAGCGCAGCAGCAGGCTGCCCAGGTCCGAGACCAGGGAGGCCTCCAGCATGTTGCCCAGGGCGACGATGATCTCATCTCGGTCACGAGCGGCAGCGCCGCCCTCCTTCTCCCCATCCAGCAGGAAGCAGAGGTCGAAGGCCGGGCGTCCCAGGGCGCTGCGCCACCTGGGTTGAGGGGAGATGGCCGCCGGCGGGGCATCGGGCGGGGCGGTGGCGAAGGTCTCCAGCTCGCACAGGCTGGCCCAGGCCACAGCCGCCGCTCGCAGGCTCTCGCAACCGTGCACATCAGTGCTGAGGCAGCCGATGATCTCCGAGCCCAGGTGCTCCCCCAAAGCCTATCTGGAGAGCACGGCCAGGGGCCAGAGGAGGGCCGAGGCCGGTTCCTCTCCCATGCCCGCAGCGAGGTACACTGTGAAACGCACCACCTCCTGGCCCGGCGCGGCCTCATCCAGCCGGGCGGTACGGAGGAGCCAGGACAGGTGCTCCACCAGTTCCGCTTCAGCCCCCATAGCTGTTCCGAAAAGGCCGCTGCGGGTCACGCGCCCCTGAGCGTCCAGCTCCACCGGCAGCTCGTAGGCATCGGCCAGCCTGTCCGGCTCCCAAGGTGGCTCACCGCTTTCTGCCTTCAGCAGCTCCCGGATGAAGAGGTCCTCGTCCCAACGGTCCGGATTGGGGTGGCCGATGTGGATCACGCCATCGGGAGTGGGGAGCACCGGAATGAAGCTGATCAGGTCCCGCAGGTAGGGAAGGTGACGCCGCAGGCTGTGGCCTTCCTGGCGGAACACCTCCCGCTGAAGGGCCTGGAAGCGGATGCGCGGCCACAGGTAGGCCATCAGCCGCAGCCCAAACTGCCCCACGCCGATGACAGCCACGCGTTGGAAGGAAGTGCCAGCACTCATCACCCACCTCGGCTACCAGATCGTCTCATCGGGAGGCGGCGGCGATACCTCTTCCCCTGCCGGCGGCGGTGGCGGTACAGGGGGTTGCTGCACCTCTACGGTTGGCGCGACCTGGAGCTCCGGCAGGAGCTCCGCCACTTCGATCTCCTCCTCACTCTTCTTCTCACCCGGCGGGACCCACCGCGCGTCCACATGCAGCGGTCCTCGGTAGCGACGGCGGAACTCGTCGTAGTGGGCTTTCAGTGTGGGCAGGCTCTCCAGGTAGGCGATGGGAAGGCCGTAGGAGAGGTGACAGGCATCCACCCTCGCCCCATCGGCCGTCTCCACCAGCTCGAACTCGGGGTGGTCGCGCAGGATGAAGTGCCATTCCTGAGGGCGGCGGCTTTCAGGAGCCATGACACCAATCAGCCCAGCCAGGTCGCCCGTCTCGCCCCCTCCACGCCGGCCAGGATCCCTTGATTCGCACCGTACGTGGGGTGGGATATGTCTTCAGACCGGAGGCGCTGTGCTCAGGCGGTTGCTGGCCTTCCGCATCATCTATGCAAGCCTTATCCCTGCCCATCTGCCGATCAGTGGTGGGAAGAGGAATGAGGTCCAAGGGAGGAAAGAGGGTAGGGGAGAGGGTATATGAGGGGAAGAACGTAGCAGGAAAAAGGATGCTGGCTGCGAGCCATTGGCCGCGAGTGAGCCTCACCTGGAGACGCGAGTCTCTGGGTGGAGGCTTTTTCACTCCTCAGTTAGAGACATTCTGACCAGTTCTTCAACTGGGGAATTCAGTTCGAGGTCACTCAAGGGGTAGAGCCGATCGGTCGAGGTCTCAACCGTGTTCTCAGATGGTACAGGGATGAATGGTGCCTGAAGGTGCGGAAAATACATCAAGGCTGACGGGAGCATGAGGAGGCCAATGTCACCCTAGGAAAGGCTCTGAACAGGCTGGCAGGGCTGTGGGGGGCTGAACCACCCCCTCTCAGCGATGCCGAGCACCGTCTCCTGGCCTCTGCCATCCTCCAGGCCTGGCTTGCAAGCAAGCTGCTACCCATAGCTGTTTGGAATCAGGAGAGCCTGTCCTATCCAGCCTGTGCAGGTCGCACTTCGAGGGTCAATAGTGCCCCAATGATCCCCGTTCCTTGGCGATGCGTTCACACCATGCGAAGGCCAACAGCCCCAGGGCTAAATAGATCGCTGAATTGATGAGGAGGCCCGGTAGCCCCCCCTCAGCCAGGAGCTGCGGCCAGTCCTTTCCCTCAAGCAGGACGGCTCGCATCAGGCTGATGCCCTGGGTGGTGGGGAGGGCATAGGCTACAAGCCGGAAGGGATGGGGGAAACCCTCCACCGGGACGATGGCACCGGTGAGAAAGATCAATATGTTGGCGATAAAGCCCGGCAGGTCGCCCACCTGCTTGAAGATCAAAGCCAGGCCCCCAAGAAGGTAAGCGAATCCGTATACCCCCACCAGGGTCAGCAGAAACAGAGGTAGAAGAGATGCCTTCAGGGGGATGCCAAGTTGAAGGGTGAAGATCAATGCCGTCCCCATGACTGCGGTTCCCAGGCCCGAGAGCAGGAGCTCCGCCAGGCTCCAACCGAAGAAGATCAGGGCAGGGGGAGCCGGGCTCAGGTAGATCTGCTCCAGGGTGCCATTTCTGGCCTCCTCCACGATGGCGTCGCTGATACCCACGATGATGCCCGAGGCGCAGAACCAGGTCAGATAGCCGATGGCGGTCATGATCTGATCTGTGTTCCCGTAGCCCCCGGCGATCTGATCGAAGAAGAAGATCAGGGCCAGAAAGCCGAC
>CAYRNM010000325.1:0-2755 GCA_964425465.1 uncultured Anaerolineae bacterium
GAGGACGTGGCCTTTACCTGGCGGGCGGCAGTGAGCGCTACCGTGCCCATCCCCCACGCCGAACATCTGGCCTGGGTCAGCGAGATCGAGATGCCCCAAGAGCGGATGGTCGTCGTCCACCTGCGCCAGCCCGATTGTGCTGCCTTGACCCAACTGGGGTTGCTCCCCGTCCTACCCGCCCACCTGTGGCAAGCCACCGAAGTCACACAGCCCGTTGTCCGGCCAGCCCTCATGGTGGGCACTGGCCCCTTCCGCCTGGCCGATTGGGAGGCCGGCGAGGCGGTGACCCTGACCCGGCAGGTGGACCATTGGGCGGGGGAACCTTATCTGGAGGGCTGGACCTATCGGCGTTATGAAACACCGGAAGCGCTGCGGGCGGCGGCCCGCGCCGGGGAGATAGATCTGTTCCCCCTTGATCCCCAGCTTAACCTGCCTTCAGACCTGGAGGCCGAGTTTCGGCCTCTGACCCTCTCCACAGGAGAGTCCCTTTTTCTCCTCTTCAATCAGGAGCGCCCCGCCCTCTCGGAGCGCGACGTCCGGCACGCCCTGTCCCTGGCCCTGGACCGGGAGGGGATCGCAGCGCAGGCAGCGGGGGAGGCGGGCCTGCTGACCTCCATCCTGCCCTCTGGCCATTGGTCCCTGCCCCCAGACCTGCGGCCGCCGCCCTACGACCCGGCCGAGGCCCGGAGGGTGCTGGCCTCGAGGGGTGAACCCCTGTCGCTGGCCATCAAGGTCCAGGGAGGGGATCGGATTCGGGAGAATGTGGCCCTGCTGGTGGCGCAGGCCTATCGGGAGGTGGGGATCGAGGCCCGGCTGGAAGTAGTGGGTTGGGACCTGTTCATCGAGGATCTCTTCCACCACAACTTTGACGTGGCCCTGCTGAGCTGGCCCTTTCCCCGTGATCCCGATCAGAGCGCCCTGTGGCACTCGCAGGAGATCACGCCGGGGGTGGGGTTCAATTTCGGCTCCTATACGAGCCTCCAGGCCGATGAGTTGCTGGAGGCCGGGCGTACCGCCGAGGGCTGTTCTGAAGCAGCACGCGCTCCCCTCTACTGGCAGTTGGCCACGCTTCTGGCTCAGGACCCGCCGGCCGATTTCCTGCTGGCTCCCTGGCAGGTGCTCGCGCTCCATCGCAAAGTGATAGGGCTGGCATCCAGCCCCTTCGCCGGGTTGTATTGGAATGTAGGTCAGTGGTCGGGCGGTTAGCTCCCTGTTGTCGCCGAGGTGGATTCATGATATAATCTCAGCAGGTGATGGTGGTTCAGAAATGGAGGTGTGTGATGAGACATCAGAGGATATTTCTGGGACTGGTCCTGGCTCTAGTATTGAGCCTGGGCATGGGCGTCTGGGCCCAAGACAAAGTGTACGATTGGGATCGGCTGGATGTGGACATCACCGTGCTGCCCAATGGCGACCTGCGCATCGTCGAGGCACAGCAGTTTACCTATGTCGTCGGCGAGTTCCACTACGGCTACCGCAACATCCCCATGAGCCGTCTGGAGCGGATCACCGATGTGGAGGTGTGGGAGGGGGATCGCCAGTACCGCTCCGGCCGCGGCGCAGACTACACCTTCGAGACCTTCACCGAGGAAGGGGATTTCGTCATCAAGTGGTACTACCCCGGCTACGGCAGCTCCACTCACACCTATAGCCTCCACTACACTGTCAAGGGGGGGCTGCGCATCTACGAAGGGGGCGACCAGGTATGGTGGAAGGCGGTCTTCCCTGACCGCTCGGTGCCGGTGGGAGCCTCAGTGGTCAAGGTCCACCTGCCGTCCGGCATAGCGCCGGACGAGATCCAAGCTGTGGCCTACGGCGGCGGCAGCGAGGAGCGGACCGATGTGGAGGTCTCGATGGGCGAATCGCTGGTGACCTTCTACGCGGGCACGACCTATCCCGATCAAGAGCTGGAGGTGCGGGTGCAGTTCCCCCATGGGCTGGTGGCCGCCCAGCCGGCCCGTTGGCAGCGCGCAGAGGATACTAAGCGGGAGCTTCAAGAAAAGTGGGGGCCGCTCTTCGATCTGGGCCTGCTGGGTCTGGGCCTGCTGACGCTGGTGGGTGGGCCAGTGGCCCTCTTCGCCTTCTGGTACACACGCGGGCGCGACCGGCCGGTGAAGCTGGTGGCCGACTACCGGGCTACACCCCCCTCCGACCTGGAGCCGGGCGTGGTGGGCACGCTGCTGGATGAGAAGGCGGACATGAAGGACATCATCGCCACCCTGGTGGACCTGGCCCGACGGGGTGTCATCAGTATGGAGGAGGAGCAAAAGGAAACTTTCCTGGGACTGGGCAGCCGTCGGGATTTCCTGTTCCAACGACAGGAAGAGGGGCCGGAGCATCTTCAGGAATACGAGAGGGTTCTGTTGCAGAGGCTTTTCGAAGGACGCCGGGGGAGGCACCTCTCCGATCTTAAGGACAAGTTCTACCAATACATCCCCGAGCTCCAAAAGCTCCTTTACCAGCAGGTCGTGGACGAGGGGTTCTTCACCGGCAGCCCACAGCGCACCCGCCGCATTTACATCGCCCTGGGCATCGGGGCCCTGGTGGTCAGCGCTGGCCTGGGCATCGCCCTGCTGGTGCTGCTCTCAGATTACACCGACCTGGCCATCTGTCCCTCCATTGGCCTGGGGATCACCTCGGTGGGGCTTATTATCCTGGGGCAGTTTATGCCCCGTAAGACCCGGAAGGGCTCGGAGGCTGCAGCGCAGTGGAATGCCTTTAAGCGCTACCTGGCGGACATCGAGAAGTACGCTGA
>CAYRNM010000326.1:0-2746 GCA_964425465.1 uncultured Anaerolineae bacterium
CCCGTGGCAAGCCATATTATACCACATGTGCGGACCGTTTTCATCCGTCGTGGCGGCGACCGTTACGCATTGGGGACAACCTCCACCAGGGTTTCGCTGGGCCAGCCCAGGAGCTGACCCCGACACAGCCGGGCCATGGGCAGCCTGGTGATGTCATAGCCAGCCAACTCCAAGGGACATTTGCCCCGAATCCTGGGCTGGGCATCGGCCGAGAAGGGGGTGAAGCGATAGAGCTTCTCAAACACGGCCAGGTACACCTGGGCGGTCTCGATGGTATCAAAGCCGCAGAAGTTCTGGTAGTGCTGGTCAAACCGCCGGATGACCAACTCGACGGCATTGTTGGTGGTAGGGATCAGATGGCTCTCGATGCCGTTGACCAGGGTGGGCCAATGCCGCTCCAGGAAATTGAAGATGACCACAGCGGCTGGGGTCTCTTGTACGTACCGCTCCCGCAGGGCCAGCACCTCCTCGTACCGCTTCTGGGCCGTGCGTTTGGTCCTGGCCTTGAAGATGTGGTAGATCTTCTGCTTGAGCGCCTCGGCCTCGGGGTGGGTCTCGGCGTAATCGGCCCCATAGACTTCCTTGACGACCTCTTGCACGTTCTGCAAGGCGTGGAAGATACATTCGTGGTGCCGCGCTTTGAGGAAGACCTGGGCCATGAGCGGCCCGTAGTCCTGGCGCAGGTCGGTGACGATGACCTTGGGGGAGTACCCCTTGGCCCGCAGGGCCAGCAGAAAAGCATGGGCGCTGTCTTTGGTGTTGTAGGGATACATGGCGATATGCAACAGATCATAGGTGTACACATCCACCGCAAAGTAAACGTACATCCAGCGGCGCATCTCCCCTGCGGGCTTGTCGTTCTTGGGCACCAGCACGTACTTCTCGTCCATCCCCACCACCCCAGAGGAGCGCAGCACCCCGAAGAGGGCCGCGACCGGCAACAGCTCGCCGCCAAAGGCGCGCACCCAGCGGTAGGTAGTGGCCGTGGAGACCCCCACCGCCTGCCCCGCCAGCCGATAAGTGCTCCGCCCCCAGCCGTAGACTTGCAGAGCCAGCACCCGGACATCGACCCGCCACGGCGAGTAGGGCACCAGCCCTGGTGGGAAGTGGGTGAAGGTCTTCCTGGGGCAGGCCGGGTTCTTGCAGTAGTAGCGGTAGACCGGCACCTGCTGGAGTTGCCCTTGCGGGTCGAAGAACTTCTTGTAGCGAGGCTTCTTGCTCTTGCGAGCCACCCGAGTCCCGCCGCAGTCCGGGCAGCGGATGGAACCGTCCTCCACCTCTTCCCACCAGCCGAAGAGTACCTGCTCTACCCGATAGGCCCAAGGCAGAGTCTTCTCCAGCTCCCTGCCCAGAGGCAAACCGAGGGCCTCTTTCACCGCCTGAAGGGCCGCGATGTCCACCTGCTCTTCAGGGGTCAGCCCCTGCCCAGCTTCCACTTTGGACAGCAAGGTCTCAATCAGGGCGAACAGTTGCCGCACCAGCCATTCGTCTTTAGGCTGCAGGCTCTCCGGCCTCAGGCGGGATCGCTCCCCCAGGGCCCGCCGCAGCACCCCCAACCCGCTCAGGGTCTCCGCTTCTTTCACCTGGGCCAGGGTCACTTCCAACCCCTGGGCCGTGGCCTGAGCGTGGACTTCCTCCGCCGTCCACCAGATATGGCGAGCCCAGAGTTGCACAATCGCCAGTTGCTGCTCCAGGCTCAACAGCGGCCTATGCCGCCGGCTCATCAGCCGCCGCCAGTCTCCCGCCCGCAAGTACGCTATCCAGCGGGGGAAGCGCTCCTGGTGAGTGTGGAACCACCCAGCCAACCCCTCCTGGGTCAAAAGAGGGCGATGAGGCGAACCATCCACCGTCCAGATGTGCCGCAGGAAAAGCAGGAACAGCCGCCGGTCGAACTCGCAGACTGGTTGGTAGCGGATCACGAACTGGCTGCCCAGGATCACTTCATAGGTGCCATCCTCAGTGATCCGCCCGCTCGCCAAAGGGGACTCCCCCTCCACTGCCACCCCGCCCCAGGCCAGCGGACACCCCAGGCCTGGATACGCTGGTGGCCCGCCCCTCTGGAAGAGCGCCGGCTGAGCCCACCTCAGCCAGTGATACAGGGTGACCAACCCGAAGGTCAACACGGTCAGTTGGTGCAGCCGATACCACCCCCAGCGCAAGGTGCGGCCCAGCCAGCTCTGCCCCCAGGCTGGCCAGGCTATGGCACTGAGGTCTACCCCCCAACGTACCAAGGGCAAACCCAACAGGAGCAACACCCATCTGGCTGGAGGCAGGGGACCAGCCAGCAGCAGCAAGAGGCAGGTTTGCCACACCACCCGAGAACCAGTGCGGCGAGCGTAGGTCCAGGCTGACCGCCAACAGAAATGCCGCCAGCGGTGCCAACAGGAGTGAGAGGGCCGAGAAGGGGCCGTGGCATAGGCCACTGGCGGGCAAGTCACCCAACCACCATAACTGTCGGGTACCAGGCCCAGGGCGGGGAGCAAGAGCAGGCCTGTCAGGGCTATCCAGTGCAGTCCACCAGCCAGGGGCCAGAGAGTTCGTCGGATCTGCCGAGTTGTGGTACAATAGGTCATCAGCCAGCCTCCTTGAAGATGGGGAAACAGGTTCTGGTGGATAGAGCCCTATTGTACCCCATCTGTGGAGGCTGGCAATTTTATACCCACCCAGATCAGGGGGCCGGAGGGGTTTTTACGAACTCTCTACCCCCTTTCAAGGGGACAGGTTGTCCCCACCATGAAACGTTCTC
>CAYRNM010000327.1:0-2742 GCA_964425465.1 uncultured Anaerolineae bacterium
ATATCTTCTAATGCTACCTCTACCGCTTCCCCGGTCATTTCATTCTCATAAAAGTTCCTATGTAAGGCATTTGCCACATGGAAAGCCCTAATGATATCTTTTTACTCAAGGCCAGCTTGCCCTGCGCTCTGGGATGGATCGGTCCCTAATCAGCAGAATTGAGCGTGGGATCAGGCCCAATGTTTATGTAGCGACGCTCGGTGCGTTGGCCAGGGGACTAAATACCACCACCGACTACCTCCTGGGTCTCACCGCCAACCCCTTTCCGCGTGACCAACCCACCAAGCCCTCTACCGAACTCGAATGCCGACTCTGGAGCGCTTTCGGCAACTGAGCGAGGGAGAGCAACGATACACGATAGCGCTCCTCGATTTCATTGACCAGCATGGCCAGCCGCCAGCACCGAGGATCATAGGCAATGAAGCCAAGCAGGAAGAGAAACAAGCCTCCTGAAACCCACCTGGAGGCCTCCTTCATTGAAAATCCCTAGAATGACCACCAAACGCCTCGGAAAAATGAGGCCTCGGAGGCCTTAACCAAGACCTCCGAGGCCCACATTATGGCTAAAACTGGAGGTAGATGTCGCCTTTGGGGAGCGTAAGGCTGCTTATCCCCGGCCCTCTATGATGGCCTGACAACTGTCCCAGAAGCGCTGCAAGCCCTCCCCAGCCTTGGCCCCCTTGCGCAGCGCCACTACCTCGAACAGGGCGAAGATGACTCCTTCTACGGCCAGGAAGGAGGGCATGGCGACCAGGGAATGAATAGGGCAGATCAAGTTCACCTCACAGGCCTCGGCGATGGGAGAAGTTACCGCGCCCACCAGTCCAATCGTCCGGGCCCCCTTCGCCCGCGCCTGACGCAGTGCAGTTCCCACATCCACTGCGTACTGGGTGTAGCCCACACCCATGAACACATCCCCCTCCCTGGCATCGCACAGGCACAATGGCATGCTCATCAAATCACCGCACACGTCGTGCACCGGAAAGCCAGCCGCCAGCAGCCCATGTTTCAGAAGACACCCTTGATGGTAGGACACAGCGTCGGAAGTCAAAATGAAGATGCGCTGGGCTGCCTCCAGAATGGCCACTATCTGCTCAATCCTCTCGGCGGGATTGCAGATAATGATCTCCTCCAGATTCCGGCGGCTGTTGTCTATGGACTGGCGGAAGAGATTGGCGATAGTAGGCTCCTCCGCAGGGGGCTCCCAGATGTCACGCAATTCCCTCTTGACCAGATCTTGAACATCGTCTATTAGCTCCGGAAAGCCGTCGTAGCCCAAGCGCTGGGCAAAGCGGGTCACGGTGCCTGGATCTACCTCTAGTTGGGTTGCCAGCTCAGTGGAACTGAGGAAGGCGACGTCGAGATAGGAACCGGTGATGAAATCGGCCAGTCGCTGTTGACTTTTGGTGAGATGAGAATACTCTCGGCGAATCCGCTCTAGGAAATCCATAATTCAAATCCTTTCCCTGTGTATCTCCTCAGACTTACAAGGCATCAGCAATACATCAGGCAATTAAGCCTGCATAATACTATATCGAAATGGGCTTTGTGTCAAATCCCATGAAGCCTGCCAGACCCTCCCGCAGGTTAAGATTCACCATCACAACCCGCGGGAGGATGGCTGACTTGGGATATCCAGTCACTGATGAGTTAACGAATCAATACTACCTTTGGCTGATTCCTATCCACTTTTCGTCTCGCTGGGAGCAGGCAGTGTGATGAGCAAAGGAGCACCCAAAGCCTGCTGGATGAGCCCAGCAGGGATCAGGTGAGGAAAGCACAGGAGATTGATGGCCAGCCAGATCACCCCGACGGGCCCCTTCTTGTGAACCAGCAACCGACGCAAGGACGAAGTCCTCGCTACCTCTGCCCCGATGCGGGCCAAGATCAAACAGGCACCCACCAGGCCGAGCAAGAGCCGCTCCAGGCGATCATCGGCCTTAACCCGATACCTCACCGCCTTGAGCAAGCTCTTGTCGTCCCGGAAACCCTCTTCCACCCACACCCTGTGCTCATAGACCCACACGGCTTGGAGAGGGTCTTCCAGATGGGTAGCTAGGTACCAGTAACTGGAGCCTTGGTGGGTGACCACCAGGTTGATGGCGACCTGGAGCCCTTCTGGAGAAGCACTCCAGGTAACTACATCACCTCTCCTCTTCCAGCAGGTTCTGACTGCCCGTCAAGTTGGCGTACCGGAAGGCATGGAAGGCGATCGGGATGGCATGGCCCTGGAAGGGCAAAGCAGCGAACAGCACCGCCACGCCAGCCAGGGTGGTGTAATCGATCAAGACGGGGATCGGTTGGACAGCAGGCCAGCGGCTCAAGAGAAAGCCAATGAACAGGAGTTGGAACTCCTGGTCTTAAAGAGGAGGCTATCCACGAACCGCCAGATCCGCTTGAGCTTGTGGTCGAAGGCCACTGGATCAGGGATGCAACGGGCGATAGCTGATAGGATCAGGGCTGGTGATGATTCCAAAGACCAGCGGAGCCAGGCTTCGCCCTGAGGGCTCAAGCCCGAAGGGTTGACCCGTCGTGTCTTGCGCACCGTGGGGAAGGCTTCGTCGATTTCACTACCGGACACTTTCTAGAAAGTTGACTCATGGTATACTATGGCTCCCATCACAGAGCTTACAGAACAGGGGAGGATACCATGAGTGACAATCTACGCAGGTACCGGGCCATAAGAAACGCCATCAAGTAGGGGCGTTTGGCCGAAAGCCCCTACTCTATCCGACAGAGCCC
>CAYRNM010000328.1:0-2715 GCA_964425465.1 uncultured Anaerolineae bacterium
ACAAAAAGCGGCAGAGACTTATTCGACATGATTTGTGTCGCTAAACATTCCCTGGGATTGACAACGAAGATCGCGCCCTGGTGGAATGCCACCGTGCTCCCCAATGCCGGTGAAAGGAGATGATTTCATGAAATCTGAATCTGAAGATGTGGATATCAGGGAATGTTTAGAACCTCCCGATACGGCTAGCCACCTCCAAAAAGTCGTTGCCGCTTTTCGGGCTCCATCAGCGGGTGCAAGGGCTCGTCTTGAGTGATGCTGAACTGCACGACCAGGCCATTCAGCCAGGGCAATGCCACCCGCTTGGCATTCAATTCTTCTAACAGAGGACGAAGTGCCTCTTGATCCGGAAATGGATCGAACACCACATGCAGTTCTTTACCAACCAGATAAAGGGTTGCTGGACGGCGGATGAACTTGCGCAATAGGGTTCCAGCCCACATCTTGGCGCACTCTCCTCCCAAGGCTTGCCCGAAGAGCGTCATCAGGCTGAACACCAGGCAACGCAGCCAGGCCGACAGGAAGAAGGAGGTAGTGTCGTACTCCACCTGGCGTTGCAACCTGCCTTGCTCATCGCGGGTGGTGGTCAAGGTATACCCTGGCGGCAGGATGTCGAGGCAGAGATCGTGTTTGCCGATTCGATGGGCGAACTCGTGCCCCCAATGGTCTCCCCACTCGTTGGCCAGCTCCCTGGCTGGGGTAGCCCGGTCGTCAGTCAAAAGTACAAAGGGCCAGCGTTCCTCAGGAGTTTGCCTCTGGGGATCGTGGACGACGATGGCTCTCACCTCCACGGTGTCAGTGAGTCGTTTGTCCTCCCAGACATTGATCTCCACGACGATGTCGGCCAGGCGGAAGCGAAGCTGCTCCTCAAGGGGCAGATCGGCGTGCTTGTCGAAGACGAAAGGCTCGGGCTCGAAGTCTTCTTCGGTCAAGGCTTCCCACTGCTCCACATTGGTCGGGTAGCGAACTGCTGGGGTGTAGAAGTGCACGTCGTCCAACTTGGACAGGGCCTCGAAGATGAACCCCTTGTAGCCGCCCCGATCGAAGAACAAGCGGAGCAGACCCTCGATGCCTCGACGGTGGATGCACAGTTCTTTGACCAGGGCCAGCAAGACGTGAGTCAGGTTCTTTCCCCCCTGGCGAACCCGAAGAGCCAGGAAGCTCTCTGCATCCAGGTCGAAGGCTGAGACGAGTTCTTCGGCCTTGAGCACCCGTCCTGTGCTGGCGATTCTGCCCTTGGCCAACTCTACCAGCTTGGTGTAGCGGGGAAGGACATGGCCGTCCAAACTGATGCGCCTTGTACCTTCCCCCGGCTTGCGCACCGCTTGCCTGGCCGTGGCCAGGTAAAAGCGAATGGCGTCCCAACTGGCAATGGCGTGCAGAAGGTGCTGGAAGGTGCTGTGACTCAAAGGACGGGGGCGACCGGTGAGCAGGGCAAAACCAATGTCTCGCACATCGTCCAGGTGGAAAGCCCGCTCCACCCCACAGATGACGGAGAAGATGGCCGTCAGCAGCCATTGCACTGAGGTCACGGCGTAGCCTGGGGCCATGGACAATAGGTAGGCAAAGCGCAACAGGCCCTCCTCCACCAGAAGAACGGCTAGGATGAAGGCGCCACCGACCCGCGTCCGACCCAGGTGTACCGTTTCCTGCTCCGGTGCTGGAGGGGTCTGAGCCTCCTGCAACTGCTGACGTACGGGCAGGCGTTTAATGCCCCAACCCAGACGAATGGTCTCCACCATCGAAGCGGTCACCTGGAAGGGATCTTTCTCGTCTGCCAAGTGACGGTTGACCGCTTCGGCCAAGGCCGCGTCGTCGGGGAGGGTGTGTTGCGTGATGATGGCCTCCAGGATGGCCTGCACCACAGCCCCTTCCACGGCCGGTTGAGTGGTGACGGCCGGGCGGCCAGGGATAGGATGGTCAAACAGCCCGCCCAGACCCTCATCGTGAAGCCGTTGCTTGTAGAAGCGCAACGTGCGCTCGGAGTAGCCAGCAACGCGGGCAATCTCCTCTTGGGATGCCACGTCTGCCAGTTCCAGCAACTCCATCACCAAGCGAACGATTGCCTCTCGATCCTCGTCGTCCGGGAGCACAGCCAGGAAACGGTTGAGTGCTTCAACCAGAGCCTGGTGTTCAGTTGATAATGTTCTGTCTGAAAAGTGAAATTGCACGTCCATCTATGCCTCCCACCTTCAAGATGGGAGACATTTTACCACAAAAAGCGGCAGAGACTTATTCGACATGATTTGTGTCGCTAAACATTCCCTGGTACTTCTGTCCCGAGTGCCAGAAGTGACATCAGGTCACAGAGAAAAAAGGAGTCGGCATTCAGCCGTGCTAAGCGGTGGGGTTGTATTTGTCAGGGGGGAACGGCCGAAGTTTCAGAAACATGGTGAAAATGCGCATTTTGAGCTTGCGCAAATCCTAACTGTATGCTATACTTCATTAAAAACACAGCACATCTGTCGTGAAAGGAGTAAAGTGCTTTGACCGCAGACGCCGTGCGGCGCAACGCCGCATCTGCCACTAGGGGCATCGTGAGGTCTATAAACCGAGGTATTTCTCACTACTTGTTCCGTAGGCTGTTCAAGGCGGTCTTCACCATCTTCTTCGTTACCACCCTGATCTTCTTCATCATCCGCCTGATGCCGTCCAATCCTATCGAGGTGTACATCAACGAACTCATCGTCCAGTATAGCTTCACGTATGAGGATG
>CAYRNM010000329.1:0-2702 GCA_964425465.1 uncultured Anaerolineae bacterium
TGAACCTCTTGAGTAGGGGGCAAAACCATGTTTCCGAGAGTTAAACAGGTTCGTCACCTTGGAGAATATCGTTTAGAGTTGAGCTTCACTGACGATACAAAAGGTGTGCTTGATTTCAAAGAACGAGTTGTTGGTCGTGGCGGGATGTTCACCCCACTAGAGGACATTGACTTCTTCAAGCAGGTCCAGGTTGATTGCGAGGCTGGGACCATCGTCTGGCCAAACGATGTGGATTTCTGTCCAGATGTGCTATACAGCCTGGTCACCGGAAAGCCCATATGGGCGGAGCGCAGAGCAGATGTGCACGAACCGCTAACACCTGCCTTGCGACCATGCCAGACGCACGGCGCAAGGCTTTAGCGTTTCCTGCTATTCCATCGCAGTCAAAGGTGCTGTCAGTTCGCAATGTCGGTTCTTTCCGCTTCCGCGTTGTATAGTCAAACCGGCTTTTTGACAGAGGGAAGCAGTTATGCCCAGAATTTCGGAGTTCTTTGGCATTGTCATCAGTATGCTCTACAAAGACCACGCACCGCCGCATTTCCATGCGGCCTATGCCCAGTATGAAGCCACAATCGGTATTGACCCAATTCGGGTTTTGGCGGGGCAGTTGCCGCGCCGCGTGCAGTCACTTGTCTTTGAGTGGGCTGCTATGTATCAAGCAGAGCTACGGCAAAGCTGGGAGTTGACATGGGCGCACAAGCCGTTACAACGCATCCCGCCGCTAGATTGACAGCAGGAGAATAAGCTATGATTTTGCATATCCTGGAGGCCAAGGTTTGCGGCCCGCACTCACTGTCTTTAGTGTTTAATGACGGCACCCACAAACGGGTAAACGTGTTACCGATACTGGAAGGCCCGGTCTTTGAACCTTTGCATGACCCGGCCTATTTTGCCCGTGTGGTGGTAGACCCCGTGTTAGGAACAGTGGTCTGGCCAAACGAAGCCGATTTCGCGCCTGAAGCGTTATACGAGCTACCATCTGAGGAAGAAGAACTTGCTGTCTCAGACATGTTTGTGCCCCAACCGGCGGTTGCTATCCCAGGCTAGAGGACGGCAGGAAACTTTAGCGTTAGCGGACGAGGAGACAACATAGCTCATGACCGAAGTGGCTGAAAAGCCCCCCACCGCTACAGAGGGCCCGGGCGATGACGTCAATGGCCAAATCCCGGTTTGGGCTCTACACCTGACGGTGTTGCTCGCGATCCTCATCGCCCTCCTTTGGCTGACCCTTATCCAACTCTCCCCACCAGCGGTATCCTTTGTTCCTGCGGATTCGGTCGCAGATCGCACTGAGTTTGAGCCCCCCTCGTTTCCCCTCGAAGAAAGCCCTCCAGCGATCACTCCTCTCCTGGCCCCACCAAGCCAGGTGGATCGCCAGGCCAGGGGAACAGATCGGGTGGAGCTCCCTCCCATCCTTCCCACACCCACCGTTGTGCCCCAGATAGGGCAACGTCCGCAGCGCCCCCGCCTCCTCACCTCACGTGGAGGGGCTCGTCCTGTGTCTGAGCCCGCTACCTTCACCCTGGTCCGGAACCCCGTGCCCCACACCATCATCCCTGACCGGCCTCGATTGGAGGTGATCACCTACACCGTTCAGGCCGGCGATACACTGCTGGGCATAGCCGAGATGTTCGAGCTGGAAGCGGATACCATCATGTGGGCCAGTGGTCGGCTGGAGGATCACCCCGACCTACTGCAGGTGGGACAGATGCTCACCATCCTGCCCGTGGATGGGGTCTACCACACGGTGCAAAAAGGCGATACGCTGGAGAGCGTCGCCAAACAGTACAAGGTGGATGTGGAAGCCATCATCCAGTGCGAGTACAATAGTCTACAGGAACCGTACGAGCTCACACCGGGACAGAAGCTCATCGTGCCGGGGGGGAAGAAACCCTATGTCCCGCGGGTGGTCCATGCCTATACCGGCGAGGTGCCGGCCAGTGCCGCCCAGGGGACGGGGGTCTTCGGCTGGCCGGTCAGCGGGCGGATTACCCAGAAGTTCTGGAACTACCACAAGGCCATTGACATCGGCGCGCCAACAGGAACGCCTGTCGTGGCTGCAGATTCAGGGTATGTGGCCACCACGGGATGGAGCGATGTAGGCTACGGAAAATACGTCGTGATTGATCACGGCAATGGGTTCCAGACCCTCTACGCCCACCTGAGCACCATTCTGGTCGAGGTGGGCCAGTCGGTGGGCAAGGGGGCGCGCATTGGCTCCGTGGGCGCGACCGGCAGGGCCACTGGCCCGCACCTCCACTTCGAGATACGATACCAGGGCGTGCAGCGCAACCCCTTTGGCTATCTGCCGTAGTTGAAGTATGCCCTCCACAACACAGGGCCTGGGAACTATCCCAGGCCCTGTTTGATTCCTCATACCTTGATCTCCCGCCAGCGGCCAGCCCGGTAGCGCAGCAAGCAGGCTCCGGCCCGAAGGAGAGCATCCAGGACATTGGAAACGTAGACCCCCGGCAAGCTGTAGCCCAGGACAGGGCCCATCAGGTAGCCCAGCGGCAGCCGCACCAGCCAGATGCCCATGAAGATCACAACCATCGGGAAGCGGGTGTCTCCTGCGCCGCGCAGACCTCCGGCCAGCACCTGGGCCAGCGCCTGCAAAGGCTGGGAGAGAGCGATCACTTTTAGAGCCACCGCTCCCAAGTTGACAATCTCCGGATCCTGGGAGAAGAGGCGCATGATGGGCG
>CAYRNM010000330.1:0-2701 GCA_964425465.1 uncultured Anaerolineae bacterium
GTATTACTCCCCCTTTGACGGCGCGGGATATGCCTGTCCTATCGTGCGCCGCGGAAAGTCTCCCGTTCGGAAGTAGAAAAGGAGTACAATCATGACTGCTCGTATCTTAGGTGTTGGCGTCGTCGGCTGCGGTGATCGGTCACCGCATCACCTGGCAAGTTGGGCGAAACTGCCGAATACTCGACTAGTAGCCACGTGCGACCTCATCGAGGGGCTGGCTAGCTCCGCGGTACAGACCTACGGCGCCGAGGCCTGGTACACCGACTACCGTGAGTTGATCGCCAGGGATGATATCGACATTGTGGACGTGATCACTCCCACCCATGTCCACACGGCCCCCACCATCCTCGCGCTGGAGAGTGGAAAGCACGTTCTCTGCGAGAAGGCCATTGCCCCGACCATCCAGGATGCCAATGCCATGGTCGAGACAGCCCACAAGACCGGTCTGAGGCTCATGATCAACGAGAACACTATCTTTCACCCAGCGTACCAGAAAGTGAGTATCTAACAGAACTGACTGAGCCGGTGAATTAGGCTCATTTCAACCCACAACCCTGCGGTTAGGAGAAAGGCCCTATCTGGAGCACAATATCAGTGTCGCAGGACACTTCCCCCAGAAAGGAGGGCCTCTCCCATGGCCGCAGCGAAGATTCGCCGGATTGCCCAGACTCAGCAACGACGGGCCGAAAAGCAGCAACGGCGCCGTCTCCGTGAGAAGAAGGCCGAAGCCAAGCGGCGTCCTGGCCGGCCCAAACGCAAGCTCTATTACGCCAAATCCCGCTTCTCCTTGAAGCGGCTCAGGAAGCTCCTTAACAACATCGAGATTGTCATCACCGTAGCGGTGCCGGATGAGCCCTTCACCAAAGACCCGGCCCGGATGTACTCCTACTACCGGTTCCGGCCCATCGAAATCCAGCTCAATGCTGACGGTACCCTGAAGGGCGGCATCCTGACCTTCACCTTCGCCTGGATCGACTGGTCTTTCGTTCGGCTCTTGGTCGCGCCCTTCTACCAGACCTCGGACGAGGGAGGCTATCTCTGGGACCCGGTGACTCTGTTCCTCCTCGACTTGTTGCGCGTCTTGTTACACTTCTCTTCTCGCGACCAATTATTGGACGAACTGCGGAAAGAGACCCCCTTAGGTCGGGAGATCGCAGCCTGCGTGGGCATCGCCCCTTCGGCAAGCTCAGGGCAGGCTCTGGACAACCCCAAAGACCCCGCCCACAAGGTGCCCTCGGAGATGGCCTTCACTCACTTCCGCAACCGTCTCACCCACCCGGTGGTCTACGAGGCCGTCTTTCATATCATGGTCGGCTTCCTGCGCCAGTTAGACCTCATCACCTTCCGGGTGCTGGCCTTCGACTCCATGCTGGTGGAGACCTGGGCCAACTTCAACGGTTGCCAGAACGCGGGTCAGGCCGGGCATGGGTGCGAGCAGTGCCCCCTGTTCCAGCAGTGTGAGCGGGTGCCCTATGACCTGGAAGGTGGTGTGGGCCATCGTCGCCGCAAGGAAGATCCCAGCCAGGTCGAGGCGCTCTACTGCTACAAGGTGCACACCGGGGTCTCCTTCGAGGTGGAACTGGGCATGGAGTTCCCCGTGGTGCTGCTGGTCACGCCCGGCCAGGTGTATGACGGCCAGTACTTCGAGGCGCTGCTGGACAAGCTCGAAGACTACTACGGCCAGGTGAAAGCCGTCTTCCACATCGCCGACGGTCACTACGATGACTTCAAGAACTACATTGCCGCCCGCCAGCGGGGGGCCAAGCCCATCTTCCACTACAACAAGCGCAACGAAAAGACCGACCCCCAAGCGCTGGACCGCCGGGGCTACAACGAGGTCGGCTGGCCCTATGCCCCGTGCGGCGTGGTCATGCACCCGCGCGGCTATGACGAGCAGGACCGGCGCCTCAAGTTCACCTGTGACAAGCAGTGTCCGGCGGGGGGTGAGGACTGCCCGTTCCGCGCCAACGCGACGGGGTGCGTCCAGAACGTGCCGGTGGCAGAGAATTCGCGCCTGGTGTTGGAAATCCCACGCGGTACCCGGCGTTACAAGATTCTCTTCGCTCTGCGCTCGTCGGTCGAACGCAACAACGACTACTTTGCCGACAACGGGTTGGTGCGACCCAAGTATCACGGGCTGCACAACATGCAACTCAACACCTTCCTGACCGGGATCGCCACCCTCTTGCGCAAGCTCTACGACCTCGTCGAAGAAGCCAGCCGGCAAGAGGCCAACCCGGAGCGCTATCCGATCCTGGACCTGTGGAACTTGCCTTTGGAGAAGGCCATCCGCGAAAGGTGGAAGCACTTCCACGAGGAGGACAAACTGTTCGCCTTCCCCGACGGCTGAGCACGCCGCCGTCCACCACGGGTCTTGCCCGGCAAGTTTGGCCCCTTTCGACTTCCGCTTGCCAACGGGCAGGGAGAGGTCTGCCTGGGAGCCGATGATCGGCAAGGTCCCTGCCGGATGGGGTTGCTGAATGCATCCCATCACCAGCCAACCTGTGGCTTACCGAACGGGACAACCCGCCACTCTTCACTTGGTAAGGAGGCGTCCAAAAATAACTTCGGTGTTTGGGCAGGGTTTTCCCAAGGGAAAGTCCGAAGTTATTTCTGGACAGGTCCTAAGGAGCGACATCAGCCCGCTACCCCCGCCTGGCCACCGCGCGGAGGCAGCGGAGGAAGTTCTGTTAGATACTCA
>CAYRNM010000331.1:0-2679 GCA_964425465.1 uncultured Anaerolineae bacterium
TCACACCCAACAGCGCTAAAAGCGCTTGTCCCGGTCGGCTCCAGAGCCGTTTCAGCGCGATGAGGATGACTCCATGCCACATGATGGATCACCAATCAGTTAGAGGGTGGAATGCAGAATTTTGACTTCTTCCTTGTTTCTTCTGCCTTCACCGGTAAAGACAAAGCGAGGCTTTTACGCCTCGCCCGGTTCATGTCCTGCTGTGGCAGATATGAGCTAAAGAATGAGAAAAGACACTATATAGGCCAAAACCGGCACAGACAACTCAGCCACTGTGACCCGGCCAAAGCGCCTGACCAGATCACCCTTACCGACCCCTTTTCGGTAGTAGCTTTCGCCAGCAATAGCGAAGGCAATCCATACCAGCCCAAGAGTCAGGAGTGCAAACTTGTCTACCACCACAGAAAGCCATATATCGGCTGTCAAAAGGACAGAGAGACGGCCCAGCAACTCTCGGATAAGGATCATATCAAGAACTCCTAGGGCCGTTGAAACAATCCACAACAGATAACATAGCCCATAGAGCAAAATCCGATCCATGGGCCCCTTTACACTACTCCTCTAAGCTGGAGCTCCTCGGCGAGATGGCAGCTCACAAAGTGCTCAGGGCTGACCTCCCTGAGGGCAGGCTCTTCGATTTTGCACCTCTCTTGAGCATACTTGCATCGGGGATGGAAGTAGCAGCCCGAGGGGGGATTGGCAGGGTCGGCCACCTCCCCAGCCAGCACAATTCGCTCCGATCGGAGCAGGGGGTCGGGCTTGGGCACGGCGGATATGAGGGCCTCGGTGTAGGGATGGCTGGGGTTCATGAACAGCTCTTCCGTCTCTGCCATCTCCACCAGCTTGCCCACGTACATCACCGCCACCCGATCGGAGATGTGTTCAATGACACTCAGGTCATGGGCGATGAACAGATACGTCAGATGGAACTCTTCCTGCAGGTCCTGTAGGAGATTGAGCGTCTGGGCTTGGATAGAGACATCCAGCGCCGAGACGGGTTCGTCGCACACGATGAGGCGCGGGTTCAAGGCCAAGGCGCGAGCTATACCTATCCGCTGCCGTTGGCCGCCCGAAAACTCGTGGGGATAACGACGTATGTGTTCCGGACGGAGCCCAACGGCACCGAGGAGTTGGACCACGCGCTCCTCGGCCTCTGGCCCCTTTCCCTGACCGTGGATCGTGAGGGGCTCCTTCACGATGTCCCCCACGCTCATCCTGGGATTCAGAGATCCAATGGGGTCCTGAAAGACTATCGCTATTTCCCGCCGCACCATCTTCATCTCCTCTGAGCCGAGCTCCAGGAGGTTGACCATTTGAGGCTCGCCATCTGACGATAGAAGGCGGCTTCTGAAGTGCACGGTCCCCGCTGTGGGTTCGATCAGGCGGATAATGCACCGGCCCGTTGTGGTCTTACCACACCCACTCTCTCCCACCAGGCCCAGGGGTTCGCCCTCTTTGATGTAGAGACTGACCCCATCCACGGCCCTCACATACCCCACAACCCTCCTGAGCAAGCCCCGCTGGATGGGGAAGTGTTTCTTCAGCTCCTTGACCTCCAGTAAGATTTCGTTCTGACCTGCCTGTGCCACTTATCTCCTCCTCAACTAAACAG
The DNA here is from genome assembly GCA_964425465.1 of uncultured Anaerolineae bacterium. Classification (GTDB taxonomy): domain Bacteria; phylum Chloroflexota; class Anaerolineae; order JAYEMR01; family JAYEMR01; genus JAYEMR01. Next base: position 1,613 of record CAYRNM010000331.1, read on the forward strand.
CAGACAACTGGCCCAGTGCCCTTTCTTCACTTCCAACAGCCTCGGCTCCTGCTGGTCGCACACCCCCTCCATATACTCCGGGCATCGGGGATGGAAAAGACACCCCTCGGGAAGCAAATAGGGATCGGGCACCATCCCCTCGATAGATGCCAGCCTCTGCCTGGACCTCCGGCCAATTTTGGGAATGGATTTCAGCAGCGCTTGGGTATAGGGATGCAGGGGATCATGAAACAGCGAAACCACATCTGCCCGCTCCACAATTTTGCCCAGGTACATCACCACCACATCCTCTGCCATCTCGGCGATCACGCCCAGGTTATGGGTGATGTACATGATAGCCATGCCCAGCTCGTGTTGCAGATCCCCCATGAGTTCTAGGATTTGTGCCTCCGTCGTCACATCCAGAGCCGTCGTGGGCTCATCCGCTATCAGCAGGCTGGGATTGCAGGACAGGGCCATGGCGATCATGGCCCGCTGTCTCATCCCCCCGCTGAGCTGATGGGGATAGCTATCTACCGTCTGGCTGGGCTTGGGCATCCCCACCCGGTCCAACATCTCTATCGCCCTCTCCCTCGCCTCCACTCTGTTAACCTTTTGATGCAACAGGATCGCTTCCATGATCTGGTCGCCCACGGTGTACACCGGGGTGAGGGAGCTCATGGGCTCCTGAAAGACCATGGCGATCTCTGCCCCACGGATGGAGCGGATCTCGTCTCCTGCCGGGTCCAGCGCGGTCAGGTCCATCACCTGGGTGACTGCACTTGAGCCATTGCCCTGCAGCATACGGTGGAACAGAATCTCCCCCCCCACGACCCTTCCTGGATAGGGGACGATCCTCAGGATGGATAGCGCTGTGACGGACTTGCCACAGCCGCTCTCGCCTATGATGCCCAGCGTCCGCCCCCGTCCTATCTCGAAGTTCGCACCATCCACGGCCCGGACTATGCCCTCCCGCAGGAAGAAGTGGGTCTTTAGGTCCTTAACTTCAAGAAGCAATGAATTCCCATTCATCCGGAAGAGCGCTCCTATCTGGCGTAAGGGTCTGTCGCATCCCGGAGGCCGTCCCC
>CAYRNM010000332.1:0-2656 GCA_964425465.1 uncultured Anaerolineae bacterium
GCTGCCTCCCGTAGGAGTCTGGCCCGTGTCTCAGTGCCAGTGTGGGGGATCACCCTCTCAGGCCCCCTACCCGTCATCGCCTTGGTGAGCCATTACCTCACCAACTAGCTGATAGGCCGCAGGCCCCTCCCGAAGCGCCGGAACTTTCCTCCGTGGTCCTCTAACCCCACGGAGCACATGGGGTATTAGCCGTCGTTTCCAACGGTTATCCCCCTCTTCGAGGCAGGTCACCTACGTGTTGCTCACCCGTTCGCCACTAACTGGCTGATAGCTGATCGCTTATGGCAGATGGCGAACCCTCTGCCTCGGCTATCTGCTATCTACCAGCTCGTTCGACTTGCATGTGTTAGGTACGCCGCTAGCGTTCATCCTGAGCTAGGATCAAACCCTCCATAAAGGTCCGTAGTTCGAACCCCTACGGATAGGTTATTGACATAGACCCGAACTCACCTAACTTTCCTGTCACTCTTCAGTTGTTAAGGTGACTTTCTCGCCTATTATTATAACACAACCCTCGGCAATTGTCAAATCGAGTTCATGGACTGTGAACACCCAAAAGCCAATCGTACATTCTAAATGCTCTAAGTAGGCGTCTAATATTATAGCAGAAGATGAACCGTTTGTCAAATGATGATTTTACTTTTCACCCCAATCATGGTATAAAGATGCCAGACATTTCCCTCATGCAGTTGGAAGAGGTACCTCGGTGGCTCCGTGCTCCTATGCCCAGGCCCTGGCCTATCTCTACAGCTTCACCGACTACGAGAAACAGTCGGCCTACCTCTACTCTCCCGACCGCTTCGACCTGCGACGGATGCACTGTTTGCTGGCTGCCCTGGGCGATCCCCATCGCCGTTTCGCTAGCCTGCACATCGCTGGCACCAAAGGCAAAGGATCTGTGGCCGCTATGAGCGAGCAGATCCTGCGCGAAGCGGGCTACCACACCGGGCTCTTCACCTCTCCCCACCTGCACACCTTCCGCGAGCGGATCCGGGTGGATGGACAGTTGATCCCAGAGGCCATGGTGGTCCAGGGCCTCCACCAGCTCCAGCCCCACATCCCCTCCATCCCTGGCCTCACCACCTTCGAGCTGATCACCGCCCTGGCCTTCTGGACCTTCGCCCAAAGATCCATTGACATCGCCGTGGTGGAGGTGGGACTGGGCGGGCGATTGGATGCCACCAACGTCATCACTCCCCTGGTCTCGGTAATCACCTCCCTCAGCTACGATCACACCGCTATCCTGGGCACAAGCCTGGCGGCTATCGCCCGAGAAAAAGGGGGCATCATCAAGCCCGGTGTACCAGTCGTCAGCGCTCCCCAGCCGGAGGAAGCACGAGCCATTATCGAGGAGCTCTGCAAAGAGCGGAACGCCCCGCTCACCCTGGTCGGTCGAGATTGGCTGTGGGAGCCTAAAGACACAACCTGGGAGGGGCAGTCCTTCTCCATACACCGTAGTCCCCGGCTCTTTGAGAGCGACTGTGAACTGCGGACTGCGGACTGCGGACTGGAATATTGGATCCCCCTTCTGGGGCGTCATCAACTGGTGAATGCCACGACGGTTTTGGCCGTGATGGAGCAGTTGGGGGGGCAGGGTCTGTGCATCCCCCCGGAGAGCATCCGCGAGGGGTTGCGGAAAGTGAAGTGGCCAGGGCGGTTGGAGGTGCTGGGCCAGCGCCCCTGGGTGGTTGTTGACGGGGCTCACAACCGAGATTCGGCTCAGAAGCTGCGGAGTGCGCTGAAGGAGTTCTTTCCTCACCAGCACCTGCATCTCATTTTCGCCACCTATCGGGACAAGGATATCCCGGGTATGCTGGAGGTGCTGCTGCCCATCGCCCACGAGGTGATCGTCACCCAGTTCGACAGCCCCCGGGCGGCAACTGTGGCTCAACTGGAGGAGCGGGTTCGCGATATGGGGGCTCAGGCTACAGAGGCGAAGGATGTGGAGCAAGCGTTAGCTCGAGCGCACCAGCGAGCGGGGGCCAAAGACCTGATCTGCGTGACCGGATCGGTTCGTTTCGCGGGAGAGGCGCGGATGGCCTGGTTCCAGGCGGAGGGATGGCCCCTTCCCCCCCACGACCCTCCACTGCCGCCTGCACCTGAGCCGGGAGCAGAGAAGCGATGAGTGGGGAAATGGGCATCCTGTTCGTAGCAGCCTTTCTGTTCATTTCAGGGTTGGCAGGATGCCGCCTGAAGCCTCCACCCCCCACTTTCCCCATTGATCTGAAGCAGGTCATCCCTGCGGACTGGACCCCTCTGCGCATAGAGGAAGCGGACTGGGATGGCGATGGGGACAATGAATGGCTGCTCCTTTATCGCTATAATGCCCCTCACCAACGAGGGCCCATCGGCGGCGTGATCTACGACGCCCAGGTGGACCTGCAAGCCAAGCATGGTGGCCTCTGCCTCCCCACCTGGCCCGCTTTCCTCATCCCCTATCCCCTCCTGCCCAGCTCACAGGCCGGCGAGGGCTATCTGGGTTTGAAGGATGCCGAGGCACGCTGCTACGATGCCGATGACGACGATAAGGTAGATGAAATCGCCTTTCTGGGCAAAGCCTACGATGATCAAATAGCCTTCGCTTCCCTATTCCAATGGCAGGGGACTGAAAAGGGATACCTCTTGGTGAGGCACTTTGCCGGCGATGGAGGGGTCG
>CAYRNM010000333.1:0-2645 GCA_964425465.1 uncultured Anaerolineae bacterium
TAGAAGTCCTTTTCACCGTCTGGAAGCCGGAGCTCCCCATCATTCACGTCGAAGCCTAGATGCTCCAGCTCGGCTAGCACTTTAGCCCGGAGTTCATCGGCCTGCAACACAAACACCTCCCAATAAAAGCCAGAACTTGCCGAATAACTCAATTATATCATCTATATCATTTACCCAATGACCGACAATTACATCTTCCGCAACTTCCTCATGCCATCATCCTATCAGTCATCTATCTACAGCCATCGTTCTCTACCAAGATTGGCCAAGTCGACAAAGGGTCAGTCACAGCCCTAGCGGTTGTTCGCCCTACCACCGACAGACTCCATTTTCAACTCAAAGCATCGTAGTGGATGATACAAGGGGGCCCCCCTCTGATGATCCGAGACGAAGCCCCTTTCCGAGACGGGGAGAGTGGGATTCGAACCCACGGTAGACTGACGCCTACAACGGTTTTCGAGACCGTCCCGATCGTCCACTCCGGCATCTCCCCACAAGTATGACATGGCAAAGCCAAGGGCCATTTGTCGCTGCGCTCCCCACGGCATCGGTTATGTCACTATGGAGCTATTATAGCATGGGCTTCGCAGAGAGCAAGTGCCCTTGCCGCAATCATCCCAAAGATGGTATAATAGTAACGCAGCTAGCGGTCAGCCTTCAGCCGATAGCTGAAGGCTTGTGGCTATGGGGGATTTCATGCGCTGGCGATTTCTTCTGCTCATATCGGGTATCGTCTCAATTATAGGAGGTTGCGCCCTCTGCGCTCACCTGCTCCTCCCCCTGCCCGACCCATTGGCGCAGCGGGCGAGTTCGCCCACCACCCAAATCTACGACCGCCACGGCCAACTCCTCTACGAGGTGATTGACCCCCACACAGGCAAGCACACACCGCTGCCGCTGGCGGAGATCCCGCTGATCCTCCAGCAGGCGACCATCGCCACCGAGGACGCCTCTTTCTACACCAACCCCGGCGTAGACCTAAGGGCCATCCTGCGCGCGGTGTGGATCAACCTGCGGGGCGGAGAGGTGCTCTCCGGCGGAAGCACCATCACCCAACAGGTAGCCCGCAACCTGCTGCTCTCGCCCCAGGAACGCGTTCAGCGCACACTGACGCGCAAGCTGCGGGAGTCCATCCTGGCCTGGCAGTTGGCACAGCGCTATTCCAAGGACCAGATCCTGGAACTGTACCTGAACGAGACCTACTATGGCAACTTCGCCTACGGCGTGGAGGCCGCAGCCCAGGCCTACTTCGCCAAGTCCGCCGCCGAGCTGGACCTGGCCGAGGCCACGCTCATCGCCGGGCTGCCCCAGGCCCCCTCAGCTTACAATCCCCTGGTGGACCCTCAGGCCGCCCGCGCACGACAGGCAGTGGTGCTGGACTTGATGGTCAAGGCGGGCTACGTTACCTCCCAAGAGGCGGCCCTGGCCAAGGCGGAGCCCCTGCACTTCGCTGCCTCCCCCTTTTCCATCCGCGCCCCCCACTTCGTCATGTACGTGCGAGAGCTGCTGGAGCAGGAGTTCGGCCTGGGGATGCTGTACCGGGGCGGCCTCCGGGTCTACACCACCCTCGACCTGGACTGGCAGGAGATGGCCCAGGCCATCGTACGACGCCATCTGGCGGAGCTGGTGAACCGCCGCGGCGGGCCCGATCCCCACCTGAGTGACGCGGCGCTGGTGGCCCTGGACCCGCACACAGGGGAGATACTGGTCATGCTGGGCAGTCCCGACTATTTCGATCCGGCGATTGACGGTGCGGTGAATGTGAGTCTCATGCCCCGCCAGCCTGGCTCCTCCATCAAGCCCCTCACCTACGCTGCGGCCTTCGATCCCACGCGGCCCCATCCCTACACCCCCGCCACGCTCATCGCCGACGTGCGCACCGCCTTTCTGACCCAAGAGGGCCAGCCCTACGTGCCGGTGAACTACGACTTCGCCTACCACGGGCCCGTGCTGGCTCGCCGCGCGCTGGCCTGCTCCTACAACCTGCCGGCGGTCAAAGTCCTGCAGGAGGTGGGGGTGGATCAGATGGCCGAACTGGCCCGCCGACTGGGGATCACCACCTTTACCGACATGGAGCGCTTCGGCCTGGCCCTCACCCTGGGAGGGGGAGAGGTGCGGCTGCTGGAGCTGACGGCGGCCTACGCCGCCTTCGCCAACGGGGGGCGGCGGGTCACGCCGGTGGCCATCGCCCGGGTGGAGGATGCACAGGGACGGGTGCTGCGTCGCTGGCAACCCGGGCCGGGGGAGCAGGTGCTCGACCCCCGCGTGGCCTACCTCATCACCCATATCCTGTCCGACGACTGGGCGCGGATGCCGGCCTTCGGGGAGGGGAGCGTGCTCTGCCTGTCGCGTCCGGCGGCGGCCAAGACGGGCACCACCACCGACTGGCGGGACAACTGGACCATCGGCTACACGCCGGAGCTGGCCGTAGGGGTGTGGGCTGGGAATGCGGATAACTCCCCTATGCAGCGGGTCTCGGGCGTGACGGGGGCCGGCCCCATGTGGCACGATTTTATGGAGCGGGTGCTGAAGGGAAGGCCTGTGCGCCAGTTCGAGGAACCGGAGGGACTGGTTCATGTGGAGATCTGTCCCCTTTCAGGGAAATTGCCCAATCCCCACTGCCCCCACCGTCGCGAGGAGCTCTT
>CAYRNM010000334.1:0-2621 GCA_964425465.1 uncultured Anaerolineae bacterium
AGCCATCGGAGAGGGCGGCCCGCATGGCGCTTGAGAGCAGGCTGTGGTACTCGTTATCCACCCCGATGTGGGTGCGGTGCAAGATTTCCACCAGTTCCAGGTCAATCCCTCGGGGGCTGATCCCCAACTTCCGCCAGGTATCCTGCTGGCCCTGAGGGGCGCGCTTGACGAAGGCCAGCTCCCCGTGCTGCTGGCCGAACTCGGCCAGCATGGCCTCCGCCAACTCTCTGGCGATCGCCCGGTCATCCCGACCGTCTACCTCGATATCATACTCTGCAGCCACACTTTGCAGCTTCTTGGGGTCGGCGACCCGGTAATCCCCCGCCTCGCCCTCGGCCATCATCAACAGAGTGTGCACCATGTGGCGGCCATGGTCCGAGTGGCAGGCTGCGCCGGCCGCCGTCCTGCGGGCCAGGTTGCGGGCGGCGATGGTGGCCGCTGTAGCACCACAGACACCCCTCTGAGCTCCCATCCCAAAGGGATCAATGCGGCAGGGGCCCAGATTGCAGTTCTGGCAACAGAGCCCTAGCTTGCCGAAGCCGCATTGGGGCTGCATCGTCTCGAAGCGCTCCCAGACATTGGTCGCCCCCACCTCCTCCGCCCGCTCCAGCCCCTTCCTAGTTGTCTCATCCAGTATACGATCCTTCGCTCGTTCGCGCTGGATGATCACCCTTTCTTCCACAACAGCCTGATCCTTCATCAGATGCCCTCCCTTACATGCCAGGAAACTGGCTATAATCACAGCCATGAATGTGTTGGTGAGCATCGCTTCCTCCTCGTACGACGTGACGACAAAGTACGCGGCACCCCCCTACGCGAACCCCAGCGAGCGTCCGCTTCATCCAGGCAGGCTCAAGGACGATCCGAGACTCGATGGGCCGCATCTTTTCCGGCCCCGCCGGCTCGTCGAAGTCGTTCTACACATGACCGATAGCTCGATAAGTAACAGCTTCTTCCAGTTGAAGGACATCCATCACTTTTATCTTACCACCACCGACACCGGCACGCGCACCAGTTCGCCATTTTCGCCTTCGCGCACCCGGTACAAATCCTCTATACTTTCGACACGATCAATGAAAAGGACGCCGTCCAGGTGGTCTATTTCGTGGTGAACCACCACCGCGTCAAAGCCTTCGAAGATTCGATCAAAGGGATTGCCCACTTCGTCCAGGCCGGTTACCCTTAGATAGTGCGGGCGCACGGTTTCACCGTAGAGACCGGGGAAGCTGAGACAGCCATCGAAATCTCTTTCCTCGTTCCTGGCCTCTATAACTTCCGGATTAACCAGGGGCAGGGGCGGGCCAGGCTTTCCCTCGCCATCCCGTCCGCCGCCCAGTCGAACCACGACCACTCGGCTGTGAGCGCTAATCTGGGGAGCAGCCAGTCCGATTCCCTCAGGGTGATCGTTCAGCGTGTCCTTCAAATCCTGTACCAGTCTCTTGACCCGCCGGCTCATACTCCTGACCGGCTTGCTCCTCTTGCGTAGAACCGCCTCGCTTTCGGGATACAGAGCAAGGTCTCTAATGGCCATAACTTACCTTCTTCATCTCCCGTCCCCTTTTGCTCACATCGCGTGCCTCTTCAGAATCAGGGTCCTCAGCTTGGACGAAAGGGAAGGACTGTCGCTGCAAGATATCCAGTGAGAACTGCGACATTGCGCATCTCCTAACCGCCAAGCTCAATGGAGCTTTCTCATGTAGAACGTTCGCCCCTCATAGTCCATCTCCACGAGTTGCCCCTAATCGATCAACTGGTGGACGACGGACCAATCGGCCCTGGCTCGCGCCAGGAACTCATTGACCGCCTCCTCCCGCATAGGATGCACAGCCGTGATGCTCAGCAGGTCCTCCTCGATGTCGCCCGTGAAAGCGAAGGCGTTGCCCTCGTAACCAATCAGGTATTCCACCTGATCCACTCTCTCGCTGAAGATTTGGTAGGCCCGATTGATGGCTTGCTCACCGGGAAGCCGCACCCACTTCTCTGCGGGCGGCCTGGTGGGGATGGAAAGATAGGCCCTGGCAGGCCGCAGGCGGGCCAAAAAGCCGGCCACCTCCCTGAGGTGGTCATCGCTGTCATTGACGCGTTCAACCAGCATCGTCTCCGTCGCCAGTTCTCCACTGTAGGCCCTCGCAAATTCGAGCATTCCATTCAAGATCGAGGCCAGTTGCAGCGTCCGATGGGGCCGGTTGACCCTGCGCCAGACCTCATCCCGCGTGGAATCCACTTTCAGAGAGACCCAATCCGCCTTCATCAGGTCATCTCTCACATCCTCGCGCCAGACGAGAGAGCCGTTGGTGATCACGGCAATAGGAATCCCCAAGGGTCTCAACAGCTCGATCTCACGGCCGATGTTGAGATCCAAGGTGGGCTCACCGTCGGGCAGGAAGGTCAGATAGTCGATGGACTCCCCGGCCTCTCTGGTCCTTTGGACCTTCTCCCGGACATCCTGTAAGACCTCCTCTGGCTCAAAGAACGGCTGACGCTCAACCCGCATCCTGATCGTGCGCCTCAACTGGCAATAGATGCAGGAATAGGTGCACACCTTGGGCGGAATGTTGTTGATCCCCAGGCTGCGCCCTGAGCGTCTGGATGGGACCGGCCCGAAAGCGATCATGTTTATG
>CAYRNM010000335.1:0-2618 GCA_964425465.1 uncultured Anaerolineae bacterium
CGCGCCCCGCTCCACGGCCAGCCGGTCCAGGTCATCCAGTTCGCCTTCCAGCCCTACGATGGACAGATACCCCCCCAGTTGTCCCTGCATCACCACGCCCGCCACACAGCGCATCATGGAAGTGCCGGGCACAGGCCGCTCCGTTGTAGGGGGTGCCCTGTCATCCAGCAGTTGGCCGGAAAGCCAGGCCAGCAACCCTTGGTCCGTCACAATCGCCTGGCGAACTTGCTCCGACAGGCGAGCGCAAGGGATCGCCCTTACTGTACCTGAACCTGAGGGCCAGGCCTGTCTCATCACCTGCCCCGTGGCATCCTGAAGGATAGCAGCCTTGCCGGTCAGATCGCACAGCGCCTCGGCGATGGCCCCTACTCCCTTCCCGGCCAGGGAGAGTTGGGCCAGTTGGCGGTAGATCTGCCGACCCCGCCGGTCCAGTTGGGCCTCACGTTCCACGATGAGACGAATGACCGTGCGCTCCACCTCGCGAAGGTCGCAGTCCGGAGGCAGGGCGAAAAGAGGAATGCGCTGCTCCTCTGCCCTGTCTACCGCTTCCTCGGAGATGGGGCCCACCACGCCAGCGCCAATGGCCTGCAGTTCAGCCAGTGCGGTGACAATCTGAGCCAGGGACAGCCGTTCATCTACGCGCTGCGCCTCGGCCAGGGAGAAGAGGGCCAGCTCCCCGGCCTCCAGCGCGCCCAGGAGGGGAGGGCGTGTGCCCATGCGCCGCGCCCACACCACCTGGCGATCCAGGTTTTCCTCCCCAGCGGCCAGCCGCGTGCCCACGGGCAGGGCCAGCCGGTACACCTCCCGCAGGGTCGGCAGTGCCACCGCTACCCTCCAAAATGGTTGGTGATGGGCAATCGCCGGTCCCGGCCAAAGGCCCGGGGGGTGATCTTCACCCCTGGCGGGGCCTGGCGGCGCTTGTACTCCGAGCGGTCCACCATGCGCAGCACGCGGGCCACCGTTGCACGGTCGAAGCCCAGGGCCACGATCTCTTCCCTCCCCCGATCCTCCTCGACGTAAGCCTTCAGGATGGGATCGAGCACCTCGTAAGGCGGCAGCGAATCCGTGTCCTTCTGATCAGGGCGCAGTTCGGCCGTGGGCGGACGGGTGAGGGCACGCTGGGGGATCACAGGTGATTGCTCGTTGCGCCAGCGGGCCAGCTCATAGACCAATGTCTTGGGCACGTCTTTGATCACCGCGAAGCCGCCTGCCATGTCGCCGTACAGGGTGGCGTAGCCTACGCTCATCTCGCTCTTGTTGCCGGTGGTCAGCACCAGCCAGCCGAACTTGTTGGAGAGGGCCATGAGGATGTTGCCCCGGATGCGAGCCTGGATGTTCTCCTCCGCCACGCCGGGCTCGGTGCCGGAAAAGGGCCCAGCCAGCATCTCCAGGTAGGCTTGGAAGGCGGGCTCGATGGGGATGGTGAGCAGTCGGATACCGAGATTGTCGGCCAGTTGGGCTGCATCTTCGCTGCTCATGTCCGAGGTATAGCGGGAAGGCATGCGCACTCCCACCACCTGCTCCGGCCCCAGCCCGTCGGTGGCGATGGTAGCCACCAGGGAGGAATCAATGCCCCCGCTCAGCGCGATGACCACGGTTTGAAAGCCGTTCTTGTGCACGTAGTCACAGGTGCCCAGCACCAGGGCCCCATAGATCTCCTCCAGCCGCTCCAGGTCGCCTGGTGATGAATCACCAGGCTGAAAAGGCGAAGCCTGCTGAAGCAGGCTGTCTTCAGCCCGACGGTTCATCGTCGGGTACCCTGGGAGCGAAAAGCAGGACGCAGCACCCTGAGTGGTGAGCTTTTGCTGGCGCCGGCGGGGGTCGTGGAGCCGGCGGCGGAAGACCGTTTCTAGGTCGAGGGCGGCCACCACGAGGTCCTCCTCAAAGGCGCGCCCCCGAGCCAGGAGCTCGCCTTGGGCGTCGAAGAGGAGGCTTTGGCCGTCGAACACCAGCTCATCCTGCCCGCCCACCAGGTTGCAGAAGGCGACGATGGCTGTGTTGTCGGCAGCACGGGTGGCCAGCATGCGTTCTCGGAAGCCTCCTTTGCCAGCGTGGTAGGGGGAGGAGGAGATGTTGATGATCAACTGCGCTCCGCCGAGAAGCGCCTGAGTCACCGTCGGCCCATTCGGGTACCAGATGTCCTCGCAGATGTTAACGCCGAAGGTGACCTCTCCCCAGCGGAAGACGGGGGCCTCATGGCCGGTCTGGAAGTATCGGTTCTCGTCGAAGACGCCGTAGTTGGGAAGGTACACTTTGTGATAGACGCCTGCCACCTGGCCCTGGCAGCAGATGGCGGCACCGTTGTAGATGTCATCCCGCCGGTCCACAAAGCCGACCACAATGAGAATATCCTGAGCGGCAGCGGCCACCTCTTCCAGGGCGGCCAGGTTGGCCTCGATGAAGTGGGGCTTAAGCAGCAGGTCCTCCGGCGGGTAGCCGGGGATGGCTAACTCAGGGAAGATCACTACGTCTGCACCCTGGGCCTTGGCTGCATCTACGTTTTCCAGGATTTTGGCCACGTTGCCCTGCAGATCACCTACGGTGACGTTGGTTTGAGCCAATGCGATGCGCAATCGGCGCATGTGTATCCCCTCTTCAGTCAGAATTGGTATCCTCTG
>CAYRNM010000336.1:0-2618 GCA_964425465.1 uncultured Anaerolineae bacterium
CACTCCTCCAGGTCGCAGTAGGCCATCTCCGGCTCCGCCATCCAGAACTCCAGCAGATGCCGCCGGGTCTTGGACTTCTCCGCGCGGAAGGTGGGGCCGAAGCAGTACACCCGGCCCAGGGACATGATGGTCGCCTCGCTGTAGAGCTGGCCACTCTGGGCGAGATAGGCCGGCTGGCCAAAGTAGTCGGTCTGGAAAAGGGTAGTGGTGTTCTCGCAGGCGGAAGGGGTGAGGATGGGGGTGTCCACGTTGAGAAAGCCGTGGGAGTCCAGCCAGTTTCGGATGGCGCGGATGATGGTGGCGCGGATGCGCAGGATGGCCCACTGCTGTGAGGAGCGGAGCCACAGGTGGCGATGGTCCATCAGGAACTCGACGCCGTGCTCCTTGGGGGTGATGGGGTACTCCTCCGCCAGTTGCACGAGCTGGATGCCGGTCAGCCCCAGCTCATAGCCGCCAGGGGCCCGCTCATCAGCCCGCACCACCCCGGTCACAATGAGCGAGGACTCCTGAGTGACCGCCTGTGCTGCGGCGAAGGCCTGGGGGGAGATCTCCCGCTGGAAGGCCACACACTGAATGAGCCCCGTGCCATCCCGGACCAAGAGAAACTGCAGCCGGCCCTTGTCGGTCTTGTTGTACAGCCACCCCTTGAGCATCACCTCCTGGCCCACATAGTCTGCGATGTGCTCGATATACACCTGCTGTGCCACCTTGTCCCTCCCTGTCTCTCATCCTGGCTGGTCAACGCCTATTTTACCCTCGATTCGATCTTTGGTCAACCTGCCAAAAGAGCAGGGTGTTGCTCCCCAACAGGCTTTATGGTAGAATAGCCTCACCGTTGTCGTAGGGGTGGCGTGTCATGAGGAGAAAGTGACGGGAAGGAGCACCATGGGGGAAGGTCACGTCGTCCGATTCCTTGAGAGGCTCGTGAAGCGCGAGTTGTCGGGCTGGCCGGCGGAGTGGGAGGGGTTTCACTGGCCGGGCTACACCTACGAGCACACCCTGCGCGTGCGGAACCTGAGCCTGTCCATGGCACAACAACTGGGGGCAGATGAGGGGATTATCGAGCTCGCGGCGCTGCTCCACGATATGGGAAAGCCAGCGGGTGAGCCGCACGGGGACGCCGGTGCCGAGCGGGCTGAGAGGGTGCTTTCGGAGCTGGGAGTTGGCGCCGACAGCCGCAGCCGCGTCTCGCACATCATCCGAACGCACACCGCGCCCCATCCTGCCTATCCGGTCGAGAACCTGGTCCTATCCGACGCCGATTTTATTGACGCCAACTTCGGCTACGTCGCCTTCACGCGGTATATCACCATTCGAGCTCATCGCGGCTATGTCGTCGGCGAGATCATCTTCGGCGCGGGCGAATGGCTGGTGCGGAGTGAGGCGAAGCGCGAGAAGGTCATCACCGATCTCGGCCACGCGATGGCCCGCGAACGGCTGGGGCGGATGCACTCCTTCCTCGAGGCCCTCCACGAAGACCTGGCGAACGAAACGGATGGAAAAGGCCCCGCCATCGGCATCGCGCGCTACCTTGCTGCCGATGCATACCGCCCCAGCCTTTTCCGTCAGGTGGGGCAGATGGAAAAGGCCCTTCGCAACCATCATGCGGTCAATGGCCTTCAGCCGTCGCCTTTCCCGTGCGAGTTCGTGCAGATGCTGGAGGAGGAAATCGCAGGAGCAAGGTAGCCTGCTGAGGATCGGCCAACCTCAGCCGCGGGAGCTCATGGTCAGCAGATTGGGCCCTTATCTTACGGAGAAGAGCCGATGCGTATGGTCCCTCCGCGCCACATCGTAGGGAGGTGGCCGCGATGCTGGATGATCTCGACCTTCCGCCGGACCTGTACCGGCTTTGGAAAACCTTCCTGGAGATATGGGCCCATGCTCAAGGGTAAGGGCCTGCTCACCCCCCTCCAGAGGGAATTTCTGCGCCTCTTCGCCGGGCTGCCCGACCAGGAGCGCTTCTACCTGACCGGCGGCACGGCCCTGTCCGAGTTTTACCTGGGCCATCGCCTCTCCTTTGACCTGGACCTCTTCACCAATGAGCACGAGATGCTATCCGTCGTCGAAGCAGCTTCAACCTCATCCACCTGGAGACGATGTTCAAGGTGGACGTTTTTGTCTGCGAGCAGCGACCTTTTGACCAGGCGCAATTTGAACGCCGAAAGGCACAGGTGATCGCTACCGATCCGGAACGCACGGCTTATGTAGCCAGCGCCGAGGACACAGTGCTGGCCGAACTGGAACGGTATCGGATGGGCGGCGATGCCTCGGAGCGACAGTGGCGAGACGTGTTGGGGGTGTTGAAAGTGCAGGGGGAGCGGCTTGATCTGGCTTACCTGCGCCAGTGGGCGGCGGCGCTGGGGGTAGCCGACCTGTTAGAGAGCGCCTTGACCGAGGTGGGGTAGGAGAGGGGAAGCAGCGGCGCTGCTCCACGCCATTGGAAAGCCAGAGTTCACTACCGGATACTTTTTTGGAAGGTTGACTCATGATATACTATAGCTCTCATCACAGAGCTTAGAACAGGGGAGGATACCATGAGTGACAATCTACGCAGGTACCGGGTCATAAGAAACGCCATCAAGTAGGGGCGTTTGGCCGAAAGCCCCTACTCTATCCGA
>CAYRNM010000337.1:0-2584 GCA_964425465.1 uncultured Anaerolineae bacterium
TTTGTGGTATAATATTGTTGATGAAAGGCCCAAAGAGCTGCTAAAGTTGCTCACGGGAAGAACCGCACTAAGGAGGAGCCAGTAAAAAGTCCTGGCTCTTTCTTTTTTGGTATCTGACTCGTGCTGGTAAATTGACAGATTGGTAGACTGGCTTGGCACACCAATTTACCAGTTTACCAATTTCCCAGCCCCAATTCCTCCAGCTTCTCCTTCGTCGGCAACCCAGTCTCCACATCCCACCCCCGGGCACAGTAGTATTCGTCCAGCATGGGTTCCAGTTCCAGCACCGAGCCGGTGCTGGGACCGCTTCCCTCGGGCAGAGGCTCTTCCAGGAAACGCCTGGGCAACGTGTCGTCCTGGCGGGTGATGCCCTCGCGGGCAATGAACAGCCGCTCCAGGTTCACGATGCGCTCGCCGATGCGCTGAACCTCCTGGCCGGTGAGGTCCCAGCCGGTGGCCGCCCGCAGTAGCTCCGCTGTCCCCTCCCAATCCAGCACCTCCATGTTGTTGTAGGTGTTCTTACACACCCCAGTCGAATCGGCGATAGCCGCCATCTCCTCGAAGTGCTTGACCACCAGGCCCTTACCTTTGTACTCCAGGCGAAATGCTGTCTCAGGGATGCCATAGCGACGGATGCCCTCCTCTGGATCGTTGGAGAACTCGAACCAGGGCTCCGAGCGCAGGTGATCGGCTCCACGGCTGGACACGGCATTGCCCAGACCGTAGGCTTTGATGCTCCGCACGTCCGCCTGGAACACCTCCAGCCCCTTGCCGTGCATGGCGATCTCCTCCGAGCCTCGCCCCAGGCGCTCGGCTGCCTTCTTGACCCCGTCGGCCAGGAAATCGCCGAAACCCTCCCGATGGGCCACCTGGTGGATCAGGGTCAGGATAGTCTCGCCATTGCCCCAGGTGAGGTCGAGTCCGCCGGCCTCTTCGCGGGAGAGAAGGCCGCGCTGATAGCACTCCATGGCCCAGGAGATGACCTCGCTGAGGGCAATGGCGTCCACGCCGTAACGGTTGGCCAGGTCAATACATTTCAGGGCCAGCGCTAGATCGCCGTTGCCCACCCGGGCGGTGGAGCCGGCCAGGGGCTCGTACTCCGGCCCCTCCAGCCGCAGGCCAGGAAAGCGCGGGTCGTCCACCACCAGGAAGCGGCTGCAGGGAATAGTGCAGGCGAAGCAGGCCTTGCTCTTGATCTTGTATAGCTCCTCGATGGCCTCGCCACTCACCGCATCGGCTTCTTCAAAGGAGCCTCGCTGGAAGTGGCGAGTGGGCAGGCCGCCGATGCTGTCGAGGGCTTTGATGAGCTTGGTGGTGCCCAGCCGGCAGCGGATATCGTATTCGGGGTGGTTGTAGATCACCTCGTCCAGGCGTTCGATGATCTCACAGAAGCGGGACATGTCGGCCACAGGGATAAGCCCTGTGCCGCGCACAGCTACCGCCTTGAGGTTCTTGGAAGCCATGACCGCGCCCATGCCCGTGCGGGCCGCCGGACGGTTGAGATTGACGAACACCCCGGCGAAACGCACCCCGTTCTCTGCCCCCTGGCCGATGGCGGCCACCTGGACGTCGGTGTCGCCAAGCTCCCGCTTGATAGCCGAGGTGGTGTCCCACACGTCCTGGCCCCACAGTCCCTGGGCATCCCGCAACCCCACCGCGTCGTCCTTGATCCAGAGGTAGACCGGATGATCCGCCCGGCCATGGATGATCACCTGGTCGTAGCCGGCGAACTTGAGCTCCGGGCCAAAGAATCCGCCGGCATTGGAATCGCCCAGAATCCCGGTCTGAGGGGACATGGCGCTGACATTAAACCGTGCTCCGCCGGGGAAGAGCGTTCCCACCAGCGGTCCGACGCCGAAGACCAGCATGTTCTGCGGCGAGAGCCCGTCGGTGTGAGCCGGCAGTTCGTCCCACAGGCGTTTCACGTTGAGCCCCCGCCCGCCGAGGAAAGCCCGCGCTAGATGCTCCTCCGTGGGTTGACAGTGGATAGAGCCATTGGTCAGATTGATGCGCAAGATGGTGCCGCCATAGCTATACATGATCGCTCGCTCCCTCGACAGCCAGCTTCTCCCGCGTGGCTCTTGCCCCTGCCCCGGCATCAGCGTACACAATTGCGCCGGTGGCGCAGCGCTTCACGCAGGCGGGGTCGCCCCCGCACAGGTCGCAGATGAGGGCCAGGCCGGTCTGGGGGTGCATGGCCGCCATGCCGAAGGGGCAGGCATCCGCGCAGGCCGAGCAGCCGAGGCAATCGTCGGGGCGCAGGAGAATAGCCCCCGTGGCCTCGTCCTTGTTCAGGGCCCCGGTGGGACAGACAGCCACGCAGGGCGCTCGCTGGCACATACGGCAGACGTGGGGATGATCCACCCCCAACGGCTCGATCTTGGTCACCCGGATGCGGGCCGTCGCGGTGCCGAAACGCCCGTCGTGCCAAGCCACACAGGCCACCTCACAGGCACGGCAGCCGCTGCAGAGATCCTTCTGAACCAGAATCCGTTTCAAAATCCCTCCTGCTCCCACGTCAACAGGGCTGACCAAATAAAAAGCTCCCATCCCTTCATTACAAGGGACGGGAGCTTTCACCCCG
>CAYRNM010000338.1:0-2569 GCA_964425465.1 uncultured Anaerolineae bacterium
TGCTCCTGGAGAAGGCAGTGGGGTTCATCCTGGAGATGACGGCCCAATTGCCCCAACTGCTGGACCAAAATAGCACAGCCCAGCTCCGGGCTCCCCCCTGATGGTGAGTTCTTAAAACGGCTTAAATATGGACGAGTTTTGAGAATCGCTCAAGACCAGATTTGTGGGAAGGGCTCTGCACTGTGAGTCTGGCTGTTCAGAGGTGCAAGATAAAGCCAATAGCCCATTGGAGCGCCCCATTGGGCGCTAAGAGGTTGGCAGGGGAGGAGATTCAGCCTGTCTGCTGTTGTCTACAGGCTATGCCTCTGCCAGGCCAGGGATCATACACAGCTCCTTTACCCTTCCTTCTCGCACTATCTGCCGCAGGTAGCGACCCTCGGCTCGCACACCCAGGTGCAACAAGTCCATACACTGACTCCAGCCAGTCTCCTCACGCCGGTTATGCCGAAACTCGAACCGGGCCACGTACAGTGGCAGGTAGACCTTAGAGACCCCGTGGTGAACAGCCAGGTGCGCCCGCAGCAGATTCCACACCGCTTCCAGGGTGTTGACATGCACTTCACCCCGGGCGTACTTCTTCCGCCCATGCTCGACTGTCTCGTGGCAGTAGCCCAAGCGGAGCAGAAAGCGGTAGATGTCATACTCATCGGTATACACCTTCGCCCCCCGCGCCACCAGCCACTCGATGAGGGGCTGGATAGTCTTCCGCTGTACATTCGGCAAGGGAATGAGGTAGACTGCTCCCTTCCGGTCCACCAGCCCCAAACCGGCACCTTGTCTGTCTGAGCCGTTCCACGCCCCACCTTCTTCAATCCCCGGCGCCGAGGCGGGCGCTTCAGTGGCAGTCCCCCCGCCTGCCCCTTGTGGCCGGCGATGAGGTACGCCTCGTCAATCTCCACCGGCCCGCCCAACAGGAGGCGGAAGCGCAGGGTGAAGTAGCTCAGTTGAAAGAGCCGCACCATCCGTTCCGCCGTCTTGCGGTTGACCCTCAGTTCCTTGTGGATGCTTCGGATGCTCTCTCCGGTCACCCACAACCACCAGGCCCACAGCCAGTAGCGGACATCCAGGTGGCTGCCTTCCATAATCGTACCGTGCAGGTCGGTGAAGGTTACCTCCCGTCCCCCCTTCCGGCTACAGGGAGGGCAAGTATACCGATGCCAGTACTTGCGGTACTGGGGGTCCTTCACACTCACTTCGGACAGGCCGCAGTAGGGACAGCGCACGCCCCCCAACCAGCTCACTCGGTGGAACAGGGCCGCGCAGGTCGCCTCCGGCAGCAGATGGAACAAGCCCTCCACACTCCGCTTCAAGGCTTCAAAGGCGGCTTGTTCTGCCCAGGGCAGCGGCTCGGCGTCAGGCAACAGTTGAGCAATCCAGGCTCTCCAACTGGGACTGAGGTGCACTTTGGCCCGCTGATCCTGGCGTCGCCGCTTCCAGCGTCGGTGCCACCGCCGTCCTGTGTGCCACAAGGCATGAGTGGTGGCTGCGAATTCGCGCACGTGCAGCGCGATCAGCACTGCCACCGGCAAGCGCTCTTCTTCCCATTCGGCTGGATAGATCAACAGAGGGGTCAACACTGCCATCAAGACGATCAGGTAGATGACCCTGTATATTGTGTGCGCCATGCTCCTCCCTCCAGTCTGGGTTCTTCGCCATCTGGAGTAAAGCATGGCTTCGCCCTATTGTCAACTCGCTTCCCACGAAAATGGACTTGAGCGATGGAGGTTTACAGGAGTTCGAAAGATCATGAGCGACATTGCCATCCGTGTTGAAAATCTGAGCAAACAATACCGCATTGGCGGCCCGCAGGCGCGCTACAAGACGATCAGGGAGTCGCTGACCGAGGCGGTGCAGGTCCCCTTCCGCCGTCTATCGTCCGTCCTCCGTGGTCAGTCGTCCGCCATCGCCAATGAGACCATCTGGGCATTGAAGGACGTCTCGTTTGAAGTCAAACACGGCGAAGTTGCCGGCATCATCGGGCGCAGCGGGGCGGGGAAGACCTCACTTCTCAAGGTGCTCAGCGGACTGCTGTCCCCTAAACGGGGAAACGTGTGCCTGGATGGGACGGACCTGCAGTGCCTCAGCCGTCGCCAGATCGCTCGGTGCATTGCCGTGGTACCCCAGGAGTTGACCACCCCCTTCGCCTTCAGTGCCTGGGAGATGGTGATGCTAGGCCGCACCCCCCACGTGCGCCCGCTGGTGGGCGCCGGCCCACACGACCGAGAGGTGGTACAGGAGAAGATGGCACTCACCGGCACACTAGAGCTGGCCTCACGCCCCTTCATTGAACTCTCCGGCGGCGAACAGCAGCGGGTGATCATCGCCATGGCTTTGGCCCAGGAGGCGGAGATCCTGCTGCTGGACGAGCCCACAGTGCACCTGGACATCAGCCATCAGGTGGAGATCCTGGAGCTGATCAAGCGGCTCAACCGTCAGCAGGGGCTGACAGTACTGGCTATCATCCATGACCTGAACCTGGCAGCTCTGTACTTCGACCGTTTAGTGTTGCTGAATGGGGGATGGTTCAATTACGATCTGAAATAGGTTGACACTTTTGGCACCTTGAAAA
>CAYRNM010000339.1:0-2564 GCA_964425465.1 uncultured Anaerolineae bacterium
GTGCTGCAGACAAGATGGTCTGTCCCCGGTGTGCTTCGGGGAGATTGTACCGTCATGGGGCGGGGCGGAGGAGGAGGGTCCTTCACAGCTGGAGCCATGGTCGAAGGGTCTACCTTATGTTGCATGGCCAGCGTTTCAGGTGTCATGACTGCGGCCGGTCTTTCGGTGATGGGCTTAAGCTGCTCAGACCCTACTCCAGGATAACCAGGCAGGCTGAGGCAGAAGCTCTATGGCAGTTGAGGGATCACAGCTTCAGCCGGGTAAGACGGGAGCTGGGGGTGGGCTACTCTGCCCTGCGCCGCCTTCTGGAGAGGGAGATAGATGCCGACGTCTTCGCCTCCATCCTGGAGCAGGATGAACTCTTCCTGGGCATTGACGAGCACAGCTTCAAGCACCAGGAAATGGTCCACATGGTCACAGAGGTCAAGAGGAGGAGGGTCATCGGGATACTGAGGGACGATCGGATCGCCACCCTCAAGGGTTTCCTTACCCGGATACCCCCGGACAGGGTTAAAGAGGTCTGTGTGGATATGAAGCAGTCGCTGCGTAAGCTGGCCGAGGCTTTGTTCCCCCAGGCCAGGGTGGTACTGGACCCCTTCCACGTCATCGCCGATTCCAACAAGAGGATGGATGAGGCCAGGAGGATAGAGCAGGATGTCCACCTCAGGAAGAAGGTGAGGATACCGAAGAAGATATTCCTCATAGCCGGGGACAAGCTCGGTGAAGACGGCAGGGGAAAGGTGGATATGCTACTGGGTAGGTATCCCAGTCTGAGAGGCTTCTATTGGGCCAAGGAGAAGATCAGGGAGATCTACCGCCAGACCAGCCGGCAGGAGGCCACCAGGCTCTTGGAGAATCTCATCTTCAACCTCAGGGCGACAGATGATGGAGAACTGGTAAGGTGGGGCAATGCCCTCAGACACTGGCGGGAGCCACTGCTGAACCACTTCGACCATCGCACCACCAACGGATTCACCGAAGGCTGCAACACCAAGATCAAAATGCTCAAGCGGATGTCCTATGGTCTGAGAAACCCCGATGTCTACTGGAGAAAGATGCTCCTCGGGTTCGTGCCATCCCGTGCCTGTTTCCACACAATTTGAAAAGGAGCCGAGAGGTTGTTGACAGCGCGAAGGAATCGGACTCCGGGATCACTTGTGGAGCTTGGCGGCCAAGTCGGACAGCCCAAGCCTGTTGAGTGTCCCTTTCGACGGGCGTCCGTCTGGATCCAGTCCCCTGGCCGGGTAGTACTCCTTGAGCATAAGCTCGAGGTCTATCTTGGAACCGGCAGCGGGACCCTCCGTGGTGGGGGTCAGCAGCCGTTTGGGCAGGGCATCATCCGCAGCAGTGATGCCCATGAGGTTGCTGACACCCCTCTTCATGTGCCAGATCCTCTCGCCGCACTCCATCAGCTCGGCGAAGGTGTAGTCGAAGCCACTGGCCGAGGACAGCAGTTCGGTCATGTCCTCGCCGTTCATCACCAGGTTGAACATGTAGCAGATGACGCCGGCGTTGATGATCTGGCCTAGATCCTGGGACTTCTTGATAATCGGGCCCCAGCCTTTGCTCTCCTTGACTCCGGCCGCCACGGTCGGTAGGATGTCGAGCTCCGGCCAGTTGAAGATACCCGTACTCATCGAGTATGCCGGGTCATTGGTGTGACAGGCGCCGCGTGCCGAAGTGGCATAGGCCAGACCCAGGCCGTGGTGCGCCCGGGGGTCATGGTACGGGGCTTCGAGGCCCTTGACTTCCACAGCATATTCAGAGGCGCCCTTGCCTATCTTCGCAGCTGCTCGCCTGACGCCCTCAGCGAGCGTGGCGCCGAACCCTTCGCGGCGGGCGATCATGGGGATCATCTTCACTACAGCGTCAACATTGCCCCACTTCAGATCGATGCCACCTGTGTCCTTGGTGGTCAGGATGCCGCGCTCTATGCATTCCATGGTCATGGCGATGCTGGAGCCGGTGGATATCACGTCGAGGCCGAAGTCGTTGCACATCTCGTTCATCCTGATCACTGCAGCCATGTCGTCGATGACCAGGTTGCTGCCCAGGGCCACCACGCCCTCGTACTCGGGACCGGGCCCCGTCCACCCGGCGAACGGCCCCTCGGTAATCTTGCTGATTCTCTTGCAGCCAACGGTGCAGCCGAAGCAGGACTCGGTGCCGGCCAGGAACTGCTGGCCGCTCAAGACCGGGCCACCTGTCTTGGCGGCAATGGCGGCATTGTCACCTGAGGACCAGTTCTTGCCCGGCAGGTCGCCGGTTACTGCGCTGACATCCACGGCGGCATTTGTGCCCAGCATGCCCAGGACCATAGTAGCCGGGTTCTCCTTGGCTTTCTGTATCAGTATCTTGCGTCTCTCGGCGAACTTTTCGGGGTCGGCCAGGGGTACCTTGCCGCTGCCCTTGACCACTACTGCCTTCAGCTTCTTGGAGCCCATGACGGCGCCCATGCCGGTGCGCGCCGCTGCCCGCTCTTCGTGGATGACGCTCGCAATCCGCACCAGGTTTTCACCCGCCTGGCCAATGGACGCCACCCGCACGCGCCGATCGCCCAGTTC
>CAYRNM010000340.1:0-2544 GCA_964425465.1 uncultured Anaerolineae bacterium
TGCGGGAGGGCATCTCCCTGCCCGCGTATCTGCCCCTCCTCATCCAGCAGGTGGACGAAGACGGTGTAGCTGGCCTCCATCTCCTCCAGACATTGCCAGTAC
This sequence comes from uncultured Anaerolineae bacterium, assembly GCA_964425465.1. Lineage (GTDB taxonomy): Bacteria > Chloroflexota > Anaerolineae > JAYEMR01 > JAYEMR01 > JAYEMR01. Next base: position 103 of record CAYRNM010000340.1, read on the forward strand.
AGGGTGAGGCGGACGGGCTCACCGGGATGGACCTCCTGAGAGGGCAACTCGTAGCCCAGGAAGTGGACTTTCCCTCCCAGTGTCGCCTCCTGAGGATACGAAATGGAGGGGACTTCAAACTGTGGCTCTCCCACGCGCAGATGGGTGAGCAGCAGGCTGGTGCCCAGGGATTGCCCCTGCGCATTGGTGATGGACAGGCGCTTGCCATCGGCGACGTCGTACATCCCCACCCGGACGGGATGGCTCCCCTCCGGCGCATCGGGAGCAATGGTCAGGAGATAGCGGTCCACCACCTCCTCATCCTGCTGCCAGCGATAGGTGGGGTGCTCCCCACACCGGGGGGCACCGTCTTGGTGGCCCACGCTTGCCCCCTCACCCACGTGAATAAACACGTGGTAATCAGCGGGAGAGGGATTGAGCATCCGCCAGTACAGGGTCAGAAGCGCTTGGCCGCCAGGTCGCACGGCCTTTCGATCCAGCCCCCACCCTGCCAGCAAAAAATGATCCCCAAAACGGGCTTCCAAGGGGTGGGAGGGAGTGAAGGCTTCATCCAGCGGCGGCAGGTCGGGTCTCAGAAGTTCCTTCTGCTCATCCAGGTGTGCTTTGTATGAATGGCTCACGCTGTCCGGGCGCAGATAAACACGGCACACCTCGTTGTAGGCCCGTTCGAGCGAATAACGGGCTTTGACCCATTCCAGAAACGGGGGCATGTTGTAGTGTTTTTCGGCCCACAGAATGATGGCTCGGGGCTGATACCGCTCTGCCAAAGCGATCACTGTCTCAGGAGATAGGTTGCCTGACCTGACCCGCATCCCTGATGTGTTGCTGAGAAGTGGAATAACCTTCCTCCCCGCCCGGAAGGCGATCATCAGCCCATCACCGTCAGCGATGAGAACATCCTGAGGGGTCGTTGTCCGCTGAAGAAACTCTATCGCGTCCCGCGCTTTCTCCGTCTTCCAGCCTTCGTAGGGTTTCACTATTCGATCTCGCCGGAGGTTCTGAGGCAGGACGGCCAGAGTCAAGGCCAGGGCCACAATGCCCAGGAGCAGGCCGCTCCCCTTCCACCAGCCATTACCTCCTGCTGGACGCCCATCTCGCGCCAGGAAAACCAGTTCCCGCACCACGCTGTCAACCGTCACGCCGGCGAAAACGGCCAGGGGAAAAAGCAAAAGCACGAGATGCCGTTGTCCCAGGAAGGTGAGGGACAGCAGGGTTCCCACGGTAGCCACGAACCAACTCAGAATCACACCGGCTGCACGGCGATGCTGGCGGCCCAGGCTCAGCAGCCCACAGAGGAGCCAGGCTAGCCAGTCAGGGTGGGCCACGTCGTGTTCGTCGAGGAGGTAGCACAGCAGGACCTGGGCATTGCGTCTGAGGTCCGGCCCTCCCTCGCTGGCTCCCACAAAGGTGCTCACCATCTGCGACAGAAAGGTCAAGACATCGAAGAAGGCCAGGACGACGCCCAAGGTCAACAGGCAACTGGCGGCCAGAAGGCTCAGGTCCAACAGCTTCCGTCGCCATTCCCTTGGCCAGGCGTGCGAGCCGGGGGCCAGGATGACGGCCATGTTCAGAGGAAGGGCCACGAACCCGATGGTAGGCTTGACGAGAAGGCCGAGGGCGAAGACGCCGCCGGAGAGGGCAAGCCAGCGGCTGGCCTGGCCAGGAGTATCCATGTAGCGCAGCACACACCCTAGAGCCAGAGCCGCCAGGCCGGCCGCCCCAACCTCGCCGTATGCTGCCACCCTGGACCACTGCCAGTAGGCTGGAATAGAAGCCAGCAACGCAACCGCCGCCAGCGCCCCCACCCTTCCTGACACCTGGCGAACCACGAGCGAAACCGCACCCAGCCCCAGTGTAGCAAACAGCAGAAACACCATTCGGCCCACGATCACCGACGCGCCGAAAAGGCGAAAGGCGAGCGCCAGGGCAACGAAGATGAGCGGCGGGTAATCGAACCACACTTCTCGGTACAGGGCGTGCCCCTGCTCCACCAGCTTGGCTGACATGAGGAAAATGCCTTCGTCGCTGGCCCAGGAGAAACCCTCCAGATTCCTGGCCCCCACCGCGAAGAACAACGCCAGCAAGCTGGCCAGGGCAAGCCCGTACCCCACCTCTCGCCACCTCTCTTTTCGGCTTCCCCTCACCGGACCCGCACCCCCCTCAGCAGAACCCGATCGTCGGGCAGGCTCGCCCCCTGCTCATCGCGTGCCGGCAGCCGAATCCCGGTCACCCCATCGTACATCCCCATCGCCAAGGTGTACTGCCCTGGCTCCGCTTCAGGTGCCACAGGGACCTCGTAAGAATCCACCACCACCTCACCGGCCACCCACAGGTCCGTGGGCAGTTGGCCATCCTGCGGGAGGGCATCTCCCTGCCCGCGTATCTGCCCCTCCTCATCCAGCAGGTGGACGAAGACGGTGTAGCTGGCCTCCATCTCCTCCA
>CAYRNM010000341.1:0-2527 GCA_964425465.1 uncultured Anaerolineae bacterium
ACCATCTGGGCCCTGAAGGACGTCTCTTTCGAGGTCAAGCGCGGCGAGGTAGTAGGCATCATCGGCCGCAACGGGGCGGGGAAGACGACGCTGCTCAAGATCCTCTCCCGGCATGTATGTGCGCCTGGCCTTTGCCGTGGCCGCTCACCTGGAGCCGGAGATCCTGCTGGTGGACGAGGTGCTGGCCGTGGACGGAAGGAAGCCCATGAATGCCTGATCCCATGTCGGATGGCTCGTCCTGGCCACGAGTAAGCATCGTCACGCCGTCCAACAACCAGACAATCCCGACTTCGCCATTTGCCATTTGCAATCCCTTGTGGTATTATGGGGGCAGGAGATGACGAATGAGTGAGATGGACATCCGACAAGTTAAAGAAGTTATCATGCAAGAACTGCCAGGGATACTGCAGGAGGATGTTGAAATGCAGCGCTTCATCCTGCGTATCTCCAGCCGCCACTTTGCCGACAAAGTGGAGACGGAGAGTCGCTTTGACCGCCTGCTGGATGAGCTGTGCAGAGATCGGGAGGAGCAAAGCAGAAGGTGGGCAGAGCAAAATACAAGATGGGATGAAAATCAAGCAACGATCAACCAAATGCTGCGATCCATCCAAGATTTAGCGCGCAAGCACGACAGTACTATCGGCGCACTGGGCGCACAGTGGGGGCTGCATACCGAGCAATCGTTCAGGAACACCCTGAAGGGAATCCTCGAAGAGTTCTTTGACGTCCAAGTAATCAACGTGGTCGAGTACGACGACGCTGGCGAAGTGTTTGGCCGGCCCGACCAGGTGGAACTGGATCTGATCATCAAGGATGATCTTCTGATCATCTGCGAAATAAAGTCCTCGATGAGTAAGGGCGACATGTACATCTTTGACCGCAAGGTCAAGTTCTATGAGCAAAAGCACGACCGTAAAGCAACCAGGATGTTGGTCATTTCGCCTATGGTAGACGAGCGGGCACAGAACGTGGCCGACAAGTTGGGCATCCAGGTGTACAGCTATGCTCAAGATGTCGGTCCGGCACTTTTCGCCTGACCTGTGGCGCTACCGCCGTCTGTCATCCATCCTCCACCACTGGAGCCAGCATGAACAACATCGCCATCCGCGTCGAAAACCTGGCAAGCAATACTGTATCGGCGGCCCTCAGGCGCGCTACAAGACGATCAGGGAGTCGTTGACCGAGACAGTGCAAGCTCCCTTCCGTCGCATATCTTCCGTCGTCCGTGGCCAGTCGTCCGCCGTCTCCAACAACACCATCTGGGCCCTCAAAGACGTCTCCTTCAAGGTGCAGCGCGGCGAGGTGGTGGGCATCATCGGCCGCAACGGGGCGGGGAAGACGACGCTCTTGAAGATTCTCTCCCGCGTCACGGAGCCGACGGAGGGGTACGCCGAGATCCACGGCCGGGTGGGCTCCCTGCTGGAGGTGGACACCGGCTTCTACCCCGAACTGACTGGGCGGGAGAACATCTACCTGAACGGCGCCATCTTGGGCATGAAGAGGACGGAGATTGAGCGCAAGTTCGACGAGATTGTGGCCTTCGCCGAGATAGAGAAGTTCATAGACACGCCGGTGAAGCACTACTCCAGCGGCATGCACGTGCGGTTGGCCTTTGCCGTGGCCGCGCACCTGGAGCCGGAGATCCTGCTGGTGGACGAGGTGCTAGCGGTAGGGGATGTGGCCTTTCAGAAGAAGTGCCTGGGCAAGATGCAAGGCGTGGCAAAAGAAGGGCGGACGGTGTTGTTTGTGAGCCATAATATGGCGGATCTCCTTGACCCCGTGCTGGGGATGTGATAGAATAAGATACTTTCCAACTCAACTTACCAAGCAGGGCACACTGCCAGGACTGACGCGATGGGAGGTGTGCGATGACGGTACCGCTGGCAACGGAAGTGAAAAGGCTGGTCACGGAGGGACTGCCGGATTGGATCGCAGAACAGCCGGAACTGCGCCGCCGGCTGCGCGAGACGATGGGAGAAATCCCCCGCCAGCCTCTCCAAAAGATGACCTACGAAGAGTTCCTGGCCTGGGCTGACGAGGACACGCTGGCCGAATGGGTGGACGGGGAGGTGGTGATGTACACTCCGGCATCGAAGCGACATCAGGACATTGGGGGCTTCTTGTACGAGGTGCTCCGCGCCTACGCCCGGCCGCGTCGGCTGGGAGAGGTCGTCCAGGCCCCCTTTCAGATGAAACTGGAGCATGGCCGGGAGCCTGACCTGCTCTTTGTGACCCAGGAGCATCTGGAGCGGTTGAAGGAGACGTATCTGGACGGCCCGGCGGATTTAGTGGTGGAAATCATCTCCCCGGAGAGCCTGGAGCGGGATCGGGGTGCCAAGTTTGCTGAATACGAGGCTGGGGGTGTTGCCGAGTATTGGCTGCTCGACCCCTTACGACGATGGGCAGAGTTCTATCAATTGGGAGAGGAAGGGCGATACGAAATAGCCTTCATCGGGCGAGAAGGGGTGTACCACTCGGAAACGTTGCCCGGCTTTTGGCTGCGCGTCGAGTGGCTGTGGCAGGAACC
>CAYRNM010000342.1:0-2526 GCA_964425465.1 uncultured Anaerolineae bacterium
CGCAAGCCAGCCCACACGCGGGCGCGCTGTTTTGGGTCCGTGAAAGTCAGATGCACTCTCTGCCCCCCTCCCCCCTCCGACCGATAGCAGACCTCCAGTGCGGGCCGGGGGCGAGGCCCAAAGAGAAGCTGCCCAGGGGTGATGGACCGCAGCGCCTGGGACGACAGGAAGATGTACCACCATCCCACCTCCTCCGAGGGCCATTGGCCCAGCAGCAGGAAGCGAGAGCGGGGGATATGAGCCATGATCACGTGCTCTCCGGAGTCCATGGTGCTGAAGACTGCCTGGGCGCCGATGAAACCGCGTCTCTTGTACATGACCTCGAAGCATCCACTAGCACACACAGGTACCCGCTCGTCGGGAAGGGGCGCGGACACATCAGGGGGCAGGGGCGCATCCTCCGCTCGGAAGCGCAGGTAGCCCTGTCCGCGGGCCCAGAGCCCGATCCCCGTCAGCGCCCAGCAGATCAGGCTGATGGCCGCCGCCTGACCCAAGGACAGCCATCCCCTCCAAACCCCACCCCAAGCCAAGGCTCCGGCCGTCAACGCCAGACCTGACAGGGGCAGAGGGCCCACCTTGTGCCGATTCAGGCCATAACCCAGCCACAGCAGCGTTCCCAGCGAGGACATCGTCAGGAGGCCATGAGCTCACGTGCCCGGGCGATCTGGGCCTCGACGGCGGAGCGGGCCGTGCCGCCGGGCGAGTCCTTTTGCTCCACAGAGCGCTCGAAGTCGAGGACATCGGCTACGTCGGCCTCGAACAGCGGCGAGAACCTCTGCCACTCCGCCAGTGACAGATCGCGCAGCGCTTTACCCTCTTCGATCCCGTAGCGCACCACCTGCCCGACGAGGTGGTGTGCCTGGCGAAAGGGAATCCCCTTGCGCACCAGATAGTCGGCTAGGTCGGTGGCCAGCATGGAGTCCTCAAGGGCGGCGCGCATGCGATCGGGATGGACCCGCAGGGTGCGGATCATCTCCGCTGCCACGGGCAGCATCAGCTCCAGCGTGTTCAGGGTGTCGAAGAGAGGCTCTTTGTCCTCCTGCAGGTCCTTGTCGTAGGCGGAGGGGAGCCCCTTGGCCGTCACCAGCAGCGAGACCAGGTTGCCCACCAGCCGGCCGGCCTTGCCCCGCATCAGTTCTGCCGAGTCGGGGTTCTTCTTCTGGGGCATCAGGCTGGAGCCGGTGGAGTAGGCCTCGCTCAGCTCGACAAATCCAAATTCCGCACTGGCGTACAGGATTAAGTCCTCGGCCAGGCGGCTGAGGTGGATGCCCAGGATCGCCCCCCCGCTCAATACCTCCAGGATGAAATCACGGTCGGAGACTCCGTCAATGGAGTTCTCCGAGATGGCCCGGAACCCCAGTTCGCGAGCCAGGAACTCGCGGTCAATGCCCAGGGAATGGCCGGCCAGCGCGCCGGAGCCGAGGGGACAGACGGCCATTCGGTGCCGGGCATCGCGCAGCCGCTCCCAGTCGCGCTGGAACATCCAGAAGGTGGACAGCAGCCAATGGCTGAAGCGCACCGGCTGCGCCCGCTGGAGGTGGGTGTAGCCGGGCATGAGGAGGTCGAGGTGAGCCTCCGCCTGCTCGACGATGGCCTCTTGCAGGTCGGTCAGCAGGCCATCCAGCCGGTCAAGGTGCTCCATGAGGTAGAGCCGGATGTCGGTGACCACCTGGTCGTTGCGCGAGCGGCCGGTGTGGAGTTTTCCGGCCACCGGCCCGATGAGCTCTTGCAAACGGCGTTCCACTCCGGTGTGGATGTCCTCGTCGCCCGGCGCGGGTTGAAAAGTGCCGCATTCGAATTCGGCCCGCACCCGTGACAGCCCCTCGATCAGCAGATCCCGCTCCTCAGCGGTGATGATCCCGGCGCGGGCCAGGGCTTTGGCGTAGGCCACGCTGCCCTGGATGTCAGCTCCGTACAGTCGCCAATCAAAGTCGAAGGAGCGGTTGAAACGCTCCATTAGCTCCTCGGTCGCTTGAGTGAATCGTCCACCCCAGAGTTTCACTGTCAACAAATTCCCAGTACTTGACCAGTTCGTTGGTATCGAAAGTCAAGAGACATCAACTTTTCACCTTCCTCAGTTGCCTGTTAGCCGATTTGACCCTATAATCCAGGATAGATCGCTCTACCCGCTGGCGCGTTTGGGGTCTTAGATCTCTATTATACTCCCATCCAGCCCCTGCGCCAGTCCGCCGTCCGAACCTGCCCAGAGTTTGAGGGAATATGCAGCACGTCAAGGGTACCCATTTTGATCTGGACTGGCCATGCGTGATTCCCCTGTGGCTGGCCTGTGCCATCTGGGCCACCTTGCTCATGCACCAGCGAGGGCATCCCACCTGGAAGGGGTTGTTGATGGGGCTGGTCTTCGGGCCCATCGGGGTGCTCTGGGCGCTCACCATCTCCAGAGCCCCTGCGCGCCGACCCCAATGGGCTGAGACGATACCCTGCCGTTTTTGTGAGCGCCCGGTGAGCCTTTATGCCCGGCTCTGTCCTCACTGTGGCCGCCAGTGGCCCGCTGGGCACGAGGGT
>CAYRNM010000343.1:0-2515 GCA_964425465.1 uncultured Anaerolineae bacterium
TCGTTGAGCATGGCTCCCCATTCTGGCGCTGGCGGCTGAGCACCCAGACCCAGGAAACTCAAGGAGGAAGCACTCAGGATCGCCCAGGCCAGGTCCAGGGTAGCCAGGACGAGGACCGGAGCGAAGATATCGGGCAGGATGTGGCGGAAAACGATGCGCCAGCCACGGCAGCCAACGGCGTAGGCTGCTCGCACAAATTGTTTCCTCCTGGTAACCAGGACCGAGCTGCGCACCAGCCGGGTGTAGCTGGGAATGCCGGCGATGCCCACGGCGATCATGGCGTTGGGCAGGCCAGGGCCCAGCAAGGCCACGATGCTCAGCGCCAGGAGGATGCCGGGGAAGGCCAGCATCATGTCCATAACGCGCATGATGATGCCATCTATCCAACGGCCATTGTAGCCAGCTATCAAACCCAGGACGAGGCCGGGGACAGAGGCAATGACTACCGCTACTACCCCTACGAGCAGCGAGACTCGCGCTCCGAAGAGGAGACGGCTGAAAATATCTCGGCCGAAGAGGTCCGTCCCAGCCCAGTGTTTGCTGTTCGGTGATAGCAATTGCTCTTCCACTGCTACGTCCAAAGGATCGTAGGGGGCGAGGGCTGGCGCAAAAATGGCTACCGTTACTATGACTACGAGGAAAGCCAGAGATAGCAGAGCCCCTTTGTTGCGCCGCAGTCGCCGCCGGGTGACCAGAGGAGGGATCTCCCTCCTGGGTATCGTTTTTCGAGTTGGAATAGGAAAACGGCGTTTGGTCATTAGTTAATCGTAGCGGATGCGGGGGTCAATGATGGCGTACGAGATATCTATCAATAAGTTCATCAAGGTGTAGATGGCAGCGGCTAAAAGAACTGAACCCTGGACGACCGGGAAGTCTTTCCAGAGGATGGCATCCACCACCAGCCAACCAAGCCCCTGGCGGGAGAAGACCGTCTCGGTGACCACTGTCCCGCCTAACAAGTAACCAAACTGCAGGCCCATGACGGTGATGACCGGGATCAGGGCGTTCTTGAGGGCGTGGCGGCACACCACCAGGCGCTCGCTCAGGCCCTTAGACCTGGCGGCGGTGATGTATTCCTGGCCCAGCACCTCCAACATGGAGGATCGCACCAGGCGGGCAATTGATCCTGAAGAGGCTAACCCCAGCACGGTGGCAGGCATGATCAGGTGTTTTAGGCTGCCCTGTCCCGTAGCGGGCAGCCAGTGCAGCAACGAACTGAACAGCAAGATGAGCAGGAGTCCGGACCAGAAGATGGGCACGGAGGCCCCGGCTACGGCGATAGTTACGCACAGGCTATCCACCCAGGTATTTCGGTTCAGGGCAGCAGCGATGCCCAGGGCAGTGCCGATGATGATAGCTACCATCATCGCCGCCACTGCCAGTTGGACCGTGTGAGGCAACTGCTCCAGAATGGTTTGGGTGACGGGGCGGTTGGTGAAAATAGAGCGCCCCAGATCCCCCCGCAGGGCGTTGGCCAGGAAGCGACCATACTGAACGTAGAGAGGATCATCGAGGCCCAGTTGATGGCTCAGTTGGGCAATGGATTGGGAGGAGCCTCCGGATTCAGCCATCATCAACTCGGCGGGGTCGCCTGGCAGGAGATGCATCATCAGGAACACCAAGGTGGTTACACCCCATAGGACGGGGATGGAGATGATCAAGCGCCTTCCGATGTATTGAAGCATTACATTCCTCTCGCAGGTCACAGGTCACAGGTCGCAGGTCACAGGCGACTTGAGACTTGAGACCTGAGACCTGATCACTGACCTGCCAGGTAAACATCGTACAGCCACGGAAACCAGCCACGCGAGTCGTAACGCAGTCCCTTCACCTGAGCGCTGGCCGCATTGAGGTTCACGTAGTCGCGGATGGGAATGATCAAGGCTTCGGCCATGATGATTTGCTGGGCCTCGGCGTATAGCTCCTTGCGCTTCTCAGGGTCGAGGGTGCTGGCCCCTTCTTCCAGCAGGTCATCCAGCCTGGGGTCTCGAAATTTGGCCCAATTGAAACCACCGTCAGAGTGGAAGAAGGTGCGCAGGATGTCCGGATCGCTGCTGGAGAGGGTGAAGGGGATGAGATTGTGCTTGCCCTCGCGGGCGGCCTCCAGGGCCGCAGGATAGGCGACCAACTGGCTTCGCATCTCGACTCCTACGGCTTTGAACTGAGCCTGTAAGAGCTGAGCCACCTCAGGCATGAATCCCCAGTCCATGAGGTAGGCTTCTACCCTCAGGGGTTGACTGTCTTTCTCGAGAACGCCATCGCCGTCCGCATCAACCCAACCGGCCTCCTTCAACAGGTCTTTCGCCAACTCAGGGTCGTAGTCGTAAAGCCCGGCCACTTCCTCGTCATAGCCTAGCGTCACCGCGGTCAATGGGCCATATGCCACAGGCGAGAGGTTCTTAAAAATGGCGGCCACGATAGCTTCCCGATCGGTAGCGTAGATCAGGGCCTGGCGGACCCGGAGGTCATCGGTGGGAGGTCGCTCTGTGTTCAGGAATATCTGGAGAGGTGTGCC
>CAYRNM010000344.1:0-2509 GCA_964425465.1 uncultured Anaerolineae bacterium
CAGTTCCTGCTGCGCGAGGAATTGCGGGAGCCCCGCAACTACTTCGCCATCCTCCAGGCCATCGCCCAGGGCCGGACCCGGCTCAACGAGATCGCCCAGGCCACCGGGCTGGGGCGACAGCCCGTCTCCCGCTACCTGGCCGTTCTCCAGGACCTGCACCTGGTAGAGCGACAGGTGCCGGTCACCGAGCCACGGCCTGACAAAAGCCGCAAGGGCATCTACCGGCTGCGAGATCCCTTCCTGCGCTTCTGGTTCCACTTCGTGGCACCGCATTTTTCCACCCTAGAGGGCGGACACACAGCTCCCGTAGCCCGGCTCGTCGAAGCAGAATTGACCACGTTCACCGGACCTATTTTCAAGGATCTCTGTCGGGACTGGGTGATGGAGCAGGGTGCCCTGGGACATCTGTCCATCATCCCCGAACGGGTCGGGGCCTAGTGGGGACAGGAAGAAGAACTTGACGTCATGGCTATCGGCGAAGACGCTGTGCTCTTCGGGGAGTGCAAGTGGACGACTCGCCCGGTAGCACGAATATCCTGGACGATCTCAAGCGCAAGGCCCATCCGCTCATCCGACGGGGGAACTGGACCCACACCCACTATGCTCTCTTCTCTCGCTCCGGCTTCACCTCCGCCCTGGAAGCCCGGGCGAAGGACGAAGATATGCTGTTGGTCGGTCCGGAGAGCCTCCTGACCCCCGTAGAGTGACGTCAGCTATGAAGCCTTCGTAAGCAGGGTCATCACACTTTTTACCCTCCATTCTCCTACCCCGGTTGCCTTTCATCTATTTGGAGCTATAATAGTCCAGGCTATTATTGTCATGACTATCTTTTTGAGGAGGACCTGTGTTCACCAACCGTGAACGGGAACTGGAAGCTCTAAAGCGCAGCTACGCTTCAGACCGCGCCGAGTTGTACGTCCTCTATGGACGCCGGCGCGTGGGCAAGACCGAACTCCTGCGCGCCTTCTGCCAGGGCAAACGCCACATCTTCTTCATCGCCGATCTGGGTACCGAAGCCAGTGCTCTGGCCGAGTTCACCCGCCAGATCAGTCAGTTCGCCTACGACCGCTTCGACGCCATCACCCCTTTCTCCTCCTGGGATGCAGCCTTTGAGTTTCTTGTCCCACTGGCAGCTGAAGAGCGCCTGGTGGTCGTCTTGGACGAGTTCACTTACCTCATCGATGCCAACCCGGCGGTACCCTCTATTCTCCAACGCCTGTGGGATACCCGCCTCCGCGAGACGCAGCTTATGCTAATTCTTTGTGGGTCCTATGTGGGAATGATGGAACAGCATGTCCTGGCCTATCGTGCCCCCCTATATGGCCGGCGCACTGCCCAGTGGCATCTGCAGCCCTTGAGCTTCTGGGATGCCATGCGTTTCTTCCCCCGCTTCGATGCCACTGATCAGGTCCGAGCTTACGCTGCTCTGGGTGGTGTCCCAGCCTACCTCCTCCAGTTTGACGATGGGATGCCGTTGCTCCGCAACATCGAACAACGCATTCTGACCCCGGGCACCTTCCTCTACGATGAGCCGCGCTTCCTTTTGCTACAGGAATTGCGGGACCCACACCGCTATTTCTCGGTACTGGAAGCCATCGCCGCTAGCCGTACCCGGCAGAACGAGATTGCCCAGGCCGCCGGCATTGCCCCCTCCTCGATTGCTTTCTACCTTACCACACTCCGCGAACTGGGACTGGTGGAGCGGATCGTGCCGGCCACGGAAAAGCATCCCCATAAGAGCAAACGCGGGCTCTACCGCCTCCTGGATCACTACTTCCGCTTCTGGTTCCGCTTTGTCTACGCCAATCGCTCGCTCCTGGGACGAGGAGAACTGACCCAGGTACGCCGTCAGGTCGAGGAGCAGTTAGATCCCTTCACAGGCCCGGCCTTCGAGGCCGTCTGTCGAGAGTACATCTGGCGCCTCCACCGGAAAGGGGAACTCAGCTTTACCCCACGGGTGGTGGGGAGCTGGTGGGATCGCCAGGAGGAGATCGACCTTGTCGCGGTAGGCGATGAGGATATTTTGGTGGGGGAGTGTAAATGGACAACCCGCTCGGTGGGTACGAACATCCTGGACGATCTCAAGCGCAAGGCCCATCCGCTCATCCGACGGGGGAACTGGACCCACACCCACTATGCTCTCTTCTCTCGCTCCGGCTTCACCTCCGCCCTGGAAGCCCGGGCGAAGGACAAAGACGTGCTGTTGGTTGGCCCGGAGAGCCTCCTGACCCCCGTAGAGTGAGGGCAACTATAAGACCTCGTGAGCAAAGCCAGCATGCCCTGGCCAAGACAGGCTTTCTTCGTCATCGATCCTTCGTTGGGCTGAAGGCCCTCGTTCATTTTTCGTCGTCCGTCGTTGATCGGAACCGGAAGGCTCGCCGGCGGATATCGTGTAGTGTTGGCGGGTTTGTTTTGGACTGTGGTGCTGGTGTGGGGTGGTGTGGGCTACTTACTACCTGTTTTTCGCACCCTGCGAAAGGCTATTGCCGCGTCGAGAAGCGGTAAGAGA
>CAYRNM010000345.1:0-2494 GCA_964425465.1 uncultured Anaerolineae bacterium
CCCCATCCTGGGCGCGGAGGGGGATGACGAGGGATAGGGATGAATTGGTGTCGGTAAACATCATCTGGTCCTACCCCCGTGGCTCGGCGGTGGAGGCCAAGGGTGGGCGGGATAGCATCTACGCCGTGGACTACGCCGCCCGTCTGGCGGATGAGTTGGGTGCAGACATCGTCAAGCTGAATGTGCCCAAGTTCAGAGATCCGCGCAACGAGGACAGCCCGGCTCCCTACCGGAAGCTCTACCAGGAGTGGAAGGAGCTGGAGGAGAACGAGGCCTACCGTCTGGCAGTGGAGAAGGTCGTCGCCTCAGCAGGCAAGACGATGGTCCTCTTCTCCGGAGGAAGCCGCATCAGCGACGAGGACCTGCTGCTCAAGGCCCGCATCTGCATCGAGGCCGGGGCCACGGGGCTGATCTTCGGCCGCAACATGTGGCAACGCCCCTTCCAGGAGGGTCTGGCCATCACCCAGAGGGTGAAGGAGATCCTTCTGGCTTCCTGAGCCCTGGGCAGGGGTAACCTTCCACACGGCGAGAAAGGGCCACCCTCGCGGTTGCCCCTACCGCCGGGGGAGAGGAGTAACAAGCGAACTGGAGCAGGTTATCAGAAAGTCAGCTCGTGGTCATCGAGTAGATCAATGGGAGAGGTGGATAGGATGCCTATCTACGAGTACCAATGTCAGGAATGTGGGGAGAAGTTCGAGAAGCTGGTGCGTTCCTTCTCCTCAGCGCCCGATGTCAGGTGTCCCAGATGCGGTGGACGAAAGGTCCAGAAGGCCTTCTCGCTCTTCGGAACGAAGCGTTCAAGTTCCACTCCATCTACCGCTGCCTGTAGCCCAGTGGGTTGAAGCATCCCATCAGGGAGGTAGGTTACCTCTGCATAGATAACTGAGAAGGAGAGGTCATGTTCTTGGTCAACACCCAGAAGTGTGCGGGTTGTGGTATCTGCGCCGAGGCCTGCCCTCACGGGGCGATCCATGTGATCGGGGGAAGGGCACAGATCGAGCCGACCCTATGTGTCGGCTGTGGGGTATGCGCCCATGTCTGCCCTCAAGGCGCGATCCAGTCGGCCGTACCCGTCGGCTGGAGGATCTATTCCCCTTCCCAGGCTGCCCCTTCAGGGCTGGGACAGCAGTTACGCGATCTGAGGGCTCGAACAGAAGCCCTTGAGGAGGAGCTGCATCGGTTGATGGAGCGCTTCCGCAGGCTGGAGGGGGTGAGATCCAGAGGATGACCAACCATTTGAGGGGAAGGTGAGATGTCCCGATGAAGCGCATGACGGTGGCGTGGCTGTGGTTGATGTCCATGGTAGTCGCTGCCTGTGCAGGCGGTGCAGGGCTGTCACCCACAGCCAGCGGCAGGCTCCTGGTCGCTGCCAGCATCGCCCCTCTGGCTGACTTCGCCCGCCAGGTGGGCGACGATCACGTCCAGGTGATCACCCTGGTGCCGCCAGGGGCCAGCCCTCACACCTATGAACTGAGCCCATCCCAGGTGGAGCAGGTGGCCAAAGCCCGCCTGTTGGTGCTCAACGGTGTGGAGCTGGAGTACTGGGCTGACAAGTTAGTTCAGAGCACCGGCAACCCGGCCCTGATCGTCGTGGACACCTCGCAGGGAATCGAGATCCTGGCAGGGACTGCCGGCGACTCCGGCGGCAACCCCCACATCTGGCTTGACCCCGAAAACGGTATCGTGCAGGTGGGGCACATTCGCGATGCGTTGGTCCGGGCTAACCCGGCCCATGCCGACGACTATCGGGCTAACGCCGAAAGATACATCAGTGAGCTGCGAGCCCTGGATCAGGAAATCGCCAGCGAAGTCGCCACCTGGTCGCACCGGCAGTTTATCGCCTTCCACTCGGCCTGGGTCTACTTCGCCCGGCGGTACGGGTTGGTCCAGGCGGCTGTGATTGAGGAATCACCGGGGCGCGAGCCATCGCCGGCTGAGGTGGCGCAGATCGTTGAGACCGCGAGGCGTATTGGCGCCCAAGCCATCTTCGCCGAGCCCCAGTTCTCGTCCAAGGCAGCCCAGACCATCGCCGAGGAGAGCGGAGCAGAGGTGCTCTTCCTCGCCCCGCTGGGTTCCAGCTTAGATGATCCCAGCTATCTTAACTTGATGCGCTACAACGTCGCGCAGATGGCCAAAGCGCTACAGTGAGGGGAGAATGCGATGGACTACGTGATCGAGCTGGAACATGTGACCGTCCGCTACCAGGAATTGGTGGCGCTGGAGGACGTCAGTTTGCGAGTGGCGCCCGGCGAGTTTCTGGCCCTCATCGGCCCCAACGGTTCAGGCAAGACGACGCTGATCAAGACCATCCTGGGACTGGTGACGCCGGCAGACGGCACGGTGCGGCTCTTCGGCAAGCTGCCCCAGCAACTCAACGGGGATTGGAAACGGGTGGGCTACGTGCCGCAAACTGCCCAGATTGACCCTCGCTTCCCCATCCGGGTCTTTGACGTGGTGCTCATGGGCCGTTACGGCCAGGTGGGGCTGATCCGCC
>CAYRNM010000346.1:0-2473 GCA_964425465.1 uncultured Anaerolineae bacterium
TGGATTCGGAGGAAAGTCATCTGGCCACGATGTTGACCAAGCGGCCAGGTACGTAGATCACCTGGCGGATGTGTTTGCCCTCGGTGTGACGCTGGGCGCCCTCGGAGGCCAGGGCCAGCTCCTTGGCCTCTTCCTCTTCGATGTCCACCGCCACCTCCAACCGATCGCGCACCCGGCCGTTGACCTGTACCACCAAGATGAAGGTCTCCTCGGCAGCGATCTCCTCATCCCACTGGGGCCAGGACTGCTGATGGATGGAGTAGGGCCGGCCAGTCCGGGCCCACAGCTCCTCGGCGATGTGGGGACAGGCCGGGGCCAGCAAAAGCAGCAGTGTCTCCACCCCCTCCTCCCAAGCGGGTGTGGAGTAGACTGGGGTCTCTTTGGCCTTCAGCAGGGCGTTGTTCAGCTCCATCAGGTTGGCGATGTAGGTGTTGAAGGCAAAGGCTTCCATGTCCTCCGTAGCCTTCTTGATGGATTGATGCACCCTGCGCCTTAAAGCTCTTATGTCGGCCTCAGTCGCTTCTGCCTTCTGCTTTTTGCCTTCTGGCTTTTCCAGCACACAGTTCCACACCCGATCCAGGAACCGGATGACGCCTCCAATCCCCTGGGGGTCCCACGGCCCACCCAGTTCCCACCGCCAGCCGAACATCAGGTAGGCTCGCACGGTGTCCGTGCCGTACTGTTTCACCAGGTCATCGGGCAGGACGACGTTGCCCCGCGATTTGCTCATGCGCGCCCCGTCGGGGCCCAAGATGACGCCCTGGTTGCGCAGGGCCAGCATTGGTTCATCGTCATCCACCAGCCCGATGTCCCGCATGACTTTGGTGAAGAAGCGGGTATAGAGCAGGTGCATCACCGCGTGCTCCGGCCCGCCAGTGTACATGTCCACCGGCAGCCAGTAGCGGCCCACCTCGGGGTCCCAGGGGCAATCGTCTCGGTGCAGTGGCTCCCTATCCTTGTAGTAAGGGGTCAGGTAGGCGTATTGATACCACGAGGAGCACAGAAAGGTGTCCATGGTATCGGTCTCGCGCTCAGCCGGGCCACCGCACTGGGGGCAGGTGGTGTATCGGAAACCCTCGTGAAACTTGAGGGGCGATTCGCCGGTGGGCAGGAACTCGGCGTCCTCAGGCAGCAGCACTGGCAGGTCCTCATAGGGCACCGGCACCATCCCGCACTTATCGCAGTAGACGATGGGGATGGGCGCGCCCCAATAGCGCTGGCGGCTGATCAGCCAGTCGCGCAGCCGATAGTTGACGGCGAACTCGCCGACGCCCCGCTCCTCCAGCCACTCGGTCACCTTCTGCACCGCCACCTCACCCGGCGTGCCGCTGAAGGGGCCGGAGTGGATCATCGGGCCAGGGCCAGTGTAAGCCTTTGTCAGCGGCTCGCCGTCCCAGTCAGGCGGTTCGATGACAACGGGTATCGGCAGATCGTACTTTTGAGCAAACTCGAAGTCCCGTTCGTCGTGGGCTGGCACGGCCATGATGGCCCCCGTGCCGTAGGTCATCATCACGTAGTCAGCGATCCAGATGGGGATGCGCTCGCCATTGACTGGATTGATGGCACAAGCGCCGATGAAGACACCGCTCTTCTCTTTTTCGGTGGACAGCCGCTCGATCTCGGACTGGCGGGCGGCCTGGTATTTGTAGGCCTCTACTTTCTCCCAGTGCTCCGGCGTGGTCAGCTTGTCCACCAGTGGGTGCTCTGGGGCCAGCACCATAAAGGTCGCGCCCCAGAGCGTATCGGGTCGGGTGGTGAAGACCTCGATGCCCTCACCCCCTGGCCCCCTCTCCCACAGAGTGGGAGAGGGGGAGTCGGCAATGGGGAAAGTCACATTTGCCCCCTCGCTGCGGCCGATCCAGTTTTTCTGCATGGTGCAGATGCGCTCCGGCCAGTCTATCTTGGAGTAATCCAGGAGCTCCTCGGCATAGTGGGTGATGCGCAGGAACCACTGCTCCAGCTCCTTCTTGATGACTGGCGTGCCGCAGCGCTCGCAGTGGCGGTCCTCCCCCCACACCTGCTCCCGAGCCAGCGTGGTGTTGCACCGGGGGCACCAGTCCACCGGGGCCATCTTCTTGTAGGCCAGGCCGGCTTCGTAGAACTTGAGGAAGAACCACTGCGTCCATTGGTAGTAGCCGGGCAGACAGGAGACAGCCTCCCGATCCCAGGCCCACATCGCTCCCATGGAGCGGAGCTGGCGGCGCATGACTTCGATGCTATCCCAGGTCCATTTAAAGGGATGGATGCCGCGCTGGATGGCCGCATTTTCGGCTGGCAGCCCAAAGGCATCAAAGCCGATGGGGTAGAAGACGTTGTAGCCTTTCATGCGCATGTAACGCGCGCGGGCATCTGAGGGAGACATCACGTACCAGTGGCCGATGTGCAGGTAGTCGGCCGAGGGATAGGGCAGCATGGTCAGGAAGTAGTATTTGGGCCGCGTCGGGTCTTCGCGGGTGGCGTACAGCCCGTCCTC
>CAYRNM010000347.1:0-2456 GCA_964425465.1 uncultured Anaerolineae bacterium
CACCCAAAATGTCAGTTCGGATATGATAGGGTGGGGATTCGCTCGCACTCGATGGAACCACGATAGCAATGTCAGCGACAATGCACCTGCCCAAGCCCAATATGGTGCTCATCCCCGCCGGCCCCTTCCTCATGGGCCAGGGGCCGGCTGCTCACCCGCTCTATTTGCCAACCTTCTTGCTAGCCCGATACCTCGTGACCAACGCTCAGTACCAATGCTTCATCAAGTCCGGAGGGTATGAGGCCCCCCGCTACTGGGCCGAGGCTGGCTGGGCCTGGTTGCGAAGAGAGGGCGTTCAAGAGCCTGAGGGGTGGAATGAGCTGGCCTCAAGACAGGAGCACCCCGTCGTGGGGGTGAGTTGGTACGAGGCTATGGCCTTTGCTCGATGGGCAGGTGCGCATCTTCCCACGGAGGCTGAATGGGAGAGAGCAGCTCGGGGGGAGGAGGGATGGGTTTACCCCTGGGGGGATGAGCCAGATCCCTCCCGATGCAACACCCGTGAGAGCGGCCTCCAGGGAACCACGCCCGTGGAATACTACTCCCCCCTGGGGGACAGCCCCTACGGCCTGGCCGACATGGTCGGCAATGTCTGGGAGTGGTGCAGCGGCCTGCTCCGGCCCTACCCCTATCAGGCCGATGACGGGCGGGAGGATCCGGAGGCGAAGGGGTACAGGGTGCTACGGGGTGGTTCCTATCTAACCCCCATCTCAGTGGCCGATTGCACAGTCCGCAGTTGGCTGGCCCCCTATGAACAGGCTGACAACGTCGGCTTCCGGCTGGCCGGGTAATGGTTTTTTGAGGTGTGAAGCATGGACGGAATCGAGATCACCTGGCTGGGACATGGCTCCTTTCGGATGAGGACGCCCGAGGGACGGATCATCTACCTCGACCCCTGGATCGAGGGCAACCCCGCCTGCCCCATCAGTCTAGATGAGGTCCGGGCGGCGGACATCGTGTGCGTCACCCATGGCCACGATGACCACCTGGGTGACTCGTTGGAGATCGTGGAGCAGACAGAGGCGACCCTAGTCTCCCTGCCTGAAATCTGCATCTACGCCTCCAGGCATGGCATCGAGTACGACAAGGGCGGCAGGGCCATCCACATCAGAGGAACGACGCGCGTACAGGAGGTGGAGATCACAGCGGTGTCCGCTGCCCACTCCTCGGACATCCTGGGAGTGGAGTTCGCCGGGGAGGGAAGGGTGATGGCCAGTTCAGGCTGCTGCGGCTTTGTGATCCGAACCCCGGACGGTTCATGCCTGTATTTCTCTGGCGACACAGGTGTTTTTCAGGGACATGGAGCCCTCTCCAGGACGGGCTCATCGGCCGGCTGTATCGCCCTCAAGTGGCAGTGCTGCCCATCGGGGGCAAATACACCATGGGGGTGCGGGAGGCGGCCTACGCTGCGAGCTTCATCCCACCGGAGGTGGTGATCCCCGGCCACTACAACGCCTTCCCCAATCAGCGGGCGGACTCCGAGGAGCTAGCCCGCTAGGTGGAGCTCCTCTCACCGGGCACCAAGGTGGTGGCTCTCAAGCCCGGCGAATCTTACCTGTACCGGAGGTGGAAATAAGCTACCGATTCCCCTTCTATGACACGACCTTCGAGTTCAACCTCCCCTCCACCTGGCAGGTCCATGTGGCCTCCATCCGCGACGGGCCACCCCTGGACCGAGAGGGGATGGAGCGGGCGCTGGCCCATCCCATCGGCTCCCTACCCCTGCGGGAACTGGCCCGCGGCCGAGGCAGGGCGGCCATCATCGTCGAGGATGTGACCCGCCCCGCCCCAACCCACCTCCTGACGCCCCTGGTAGTGGCCGAACTGGAAGCAGCAGGGATCGGGCGGAAGGATATGCGGGTGGTGAGCGCTGTCGCTGCCCATCGCCCCCAACTGAGCTCCGACTTCCACCGCAAGCTGGGCCCGAAGGTGTATGAGACCATCGAGGCGCTGAACCCCAACCCTTACGAGGACCTGGCCTTCCTGGGTCACTCCAGTGAGGGGACGCCAGTCTACCTCAACCGAGAGGTCGTAGAGGCAGACATCCGGGTCGGGGTGGGAGGGATCGTGCCTCACCCCAGCGCCGGTTTCGGCGGCGGGGCCAAGCTGATCCTTCCCGGCGTGTGCGGCATGGAGACCATCGCCCACCATCACGAAGCTTTCCAAGGGGCGCCGGGGAGGGTGGAGGATAACCCCTTCCGGGAGGATCTGGAGGAGGTGGGAAGGATAGCTGGATTGGATTTCATCGTCAATGCGGTGATCACCAGCGAGGGTGAGATAGCGGGCCTCTTCACCGGCGACATGGTCCAGGCCCACCGCGCTGGCGTCCAGTTGGCCCGCCGGGTCTACGCTGTCCAGGATGTGCCGCCGGCGGACATTGGGATCATCAACGCTTACCCGCTGGACATTGACCTCTTCCAATCGCCTAAAGCCCTCTCGGCGGGTGGGGGTGGCTGTAC
>CAYRNM010000348.1:0-2452 GCA_964425465.1 uncultured Anaerolineae bacterium
TGCGGTTGAAGAGGTGAGATTGATAGGCGGACAGCAGAAAGCAGCGCATGCGCTGGGACACGCTGCGTACAGCGCGGGCCTCATCCCCCGTCTCGATGAGCGCCCGAAGGGCGTGGAGCTCGTCGGCCATGGCCGACGGCCACAACTGGAGTGCTCCATCCCAGTCACCGGCGTCAAAGCGCGATCGGGCCTCCCGTGTGAGATCCTCCTCTTCGACATGGGGATGGCCCAGGAACTCAGCCAGGAAAGAGGCTGCGTTATCGTGCAACAGGGCGCGGCCCAGGAGATGGGAGTTAGCCCGCTGGCCAAAGCGCTGTGGGCCGTAGTGGTTGGGCACCCCACGTTGCAGCAGCAGGTCTAGAATTCGTCGTGCCTGGGGCAGAGCCGACTCTCCTACGTCGCGCATGCGGATGGTGAAGCGGTTCCCCCGCAGATGGCCGATGCGCAGCTTGTGGCGGTGGCGGCTGACCCACAACACCTCGAGGCCGGGGATGCGAAGCTTGTCCACCTCCTCCGGCTCCACGCGCATCAGTGAAAGCGTCTGCTGGGTTATGGCCTGTGCGTCCTTGATCCCCGCGTAGCCGATGTTGCGGGCAGGGATGCGCAGTTCCCGGCCGATGGCCTGCATCGCCTCAAAGGTCGAAAGGCCCCGCTTCTCGATGTGGATGTAGGTGTGCTCCCCCTGCCCGCAGGGTTCGTAGAGAGGGAGTTCCTCAACCACAAAATCCTCGGGCTGGACTTTGATCAGCCCCCCAATGCCGGGCAGGTCGGCGGTGAGATACCGTCCCCTCATTGGCAGCTCATCATCCATCGCTCAGCCCCCATCGAGTGCTCGAAGTGCTACTTCAAGGTCGTCATAACTGGCCAACAGCCCATCCGCCTGGTCGGCGCCCTCCCTCAGGCCGGTGACGCCGGTGAAGAGGACAGCTCGCATCCCCACTCCCTTGGCCCCTGCGATGTCTGTCTCCGGCAGGTCGCCAATGTGTGTCGCGAAAGAGGCCTCCACACCCAGCGCCTCCAGCGTGTGTTGAAAGGGAAGAGGGTGGGGCTTCGCCCGACCTACCTCATCGGAGAAGGTGCAGTGCTGGAAGAGGGGAAGCAGCCCATCACGGGCCATAACGGCTCGCAGCACCCGTCCCGGCGTGATGCCCGTGTCAGAGATGAGCCCCATCCGCACCCCTCGCCCTCACAAGGCCTGGAGCAGGCGATGGACGCCGGGTACCAGAGCGGGTGGCATCTTCAGCAGCGCTTCTTCGAACCCCTTCACCAGTTCAGCTCTGACCGGTGGGGAAACGCTAACTCCCAGGTAGTCCAGCATAGCATCCAGACGCCTGGCTGTGGACAGGGAACGCTGTTCTCTCCACCAGTAGTGATGGGCCAACTGGTGAGCGTGGTCATAGGCCGGCTGCAGGTCTCCGTCTAGATTGAGCTTCTCTCGCAACAGCGCCAGTCGAATGGGACCTGCCTCCCGGTTCTGGTACAGGGTGCCCCAGAAGTCGAAGGTCACAGCCTGGATGCAGAGCCCTTTTCGGCTCATGTGGCTTTCTCCCTCTACAGCCTACTCGACATGCACGTTGTAGTTCGTCGGCACTACCTGCACCCAGGTGTTGCCTGGCTTGAGGGGGATCTCTCTTCCGCCCGCGTCGAAGAAGTGGGGCGGCTGGTTGGGGTCCTCGGCCCGCCAGGTGCCCTCGATAGCCACTCCATCGCGCAGCACCTTGACCGGGCCGGAGCCGCGCAGGACAATGCGGACGCCCTTGGTACCCAGCGCATCCTCCACCATGTCGGTCAGCTCGTGGTGAGCGTAGAGCACAATCACGTTGGCTGCACTGAGCTGCTGGCCCGTGCCGGCGTCCACATGCGGGGCCCCACACACCGAGCGCAGGTAGCGCCCACTGCCACTATCGTACCTCCAGCCCACGACACTGTTGGAGGGGTAGGGGATGTGGACCTGCGAAGCCGGCGTGGAGCCGGGTGGGCCCTCGGAGTGTGGCCAGGCGTTGAGGTTCGGCGCTCGCTCCTGACCCCAATCGCTCAGCCATGGGTGCAGGAGAGCGGTCTGGGTCTGCAGTCGGGTTTCCCAATGGTTACCGATGGTGAAGGAATAGGTGCAATTACAGGGATCGTCCAGGTCAATGTCCAGGTAGGGAAAGTGGACAGTGTATTTCAGGATATAGCGCACCTCGTCGCTGGCGCCGGAGGCCACGAGAGCAGCTTGGTACTGGGGCGTCATCTGCTCGTTGATGAGGCGTGCGCTGCGCACCGGGCCGATGCGCTCCCCCTCATTCCCATAGAAGATGGCGGTGAAGCGGGTGACGTACCAGCCATCCATGAGGTACTCATACACCACATCCGCAGCCGAGAGGCCGTACTGGGGGCGGGCCACGGGGCTATTGTTGACCACCACTGCAATGGGCCGCCGGGCCAGTCGTGCTGGATCGCCAGCCAGCCC
>CAYRNM010000349.1:0-2428 GCA_964425465.1 uncultured Anaerolineae bacterium
TGCTCTTCAGACCGTCGTCTACACAGCCACTCCACGCTGTCTTGTAGTGCTACCGACGAATTGCAGCCTGACATTATCCCCTTCCCCTTCAGTTCTTTGTCCATTGGCCACAGGTACCTCCTCAGCAGTTACGTGGGACGAACCTGGAAAGTTGCTCTCAACCGAGGACGTGGTAGAATTAAGGCAGGCTGGCCGAGCACATTTGGCCAATGCCTGCCTTTACTATGCTTACCCCATAAGAGGATGGTTATGACCGGTGATTCATGGCATCAACATTCGGCCCAAGAGACGGTCGAACTGCTGGAAACCCACCTGCACCGAGGGTTGACTTCCGAAGAGGCAAAGCAACGCCTGGCCCAGTACGGCCCCAATGAGCTGCAGGAACGGCCCCGTCCCACCTTCTGGCAACTGCTTCTCAACCAGTTCAAACAGTTCCTGGTGCTCATTCTCATCGTCGCAGCCCTCGTCTCCTTCTTCCTGGGGGAGTATGTGGAGGCCGGGGCAATTATGGCCATCGTGGTCCTCAACGCGGTGCTGGGGGTAGTGCAGGAGTCGAAAGCCGAGGAGGCTTTGGCTGCGCTGCAGAAGATGGCCGCACCGGAGGCCAAGGTAGTGCGTAATGGCCACGTCCTGACCATACCGGCCCGGAGCTTGGTGCCCGGCGACCTGGTCATCCTGGAGACGGGCAATTACGTGCCCGCCGACATGCGGCTGGTGGAGGCCGTCAACCTGCGCATCGAAGAGGCCTCGCTGACCGGGGAGTCGGTGCCGGTGGAGAAGAAGGCCGAGGGGGTGCTGTCACCCGAGGCTCCGTTAGGTGATCGGCATAACATGGCCTTCATGGGCACTCTGGTCTCCTACGGCCGGGGGCAGGGGCTGGTGGTGACCACCGGAATGCGCACTCAGTTCGGCCTCATCGCGGAGATGATCCAGTCCTACGAGGAGGAGCAGACCCCCCTCCAGGTCAAGCTGGATCAGTTGGGCAAATGGCTGGGAGTGGGGTGTCTAGCCATCTGCGCGATCGTCTTCGGGGTGGGAATATGGGAGGGGCGGCCAGTGCTGGACATGTTCCTCACCGCCGTGAGCCTGGCCATTGCCGCTGTGCCGGAGGGACTGCCCGCAGTGGTTACCATCTGTCTGGCTCTGGGGATGCAGGAGATGATCCGCCGCCACGCCCTGATCCGCAAACTCCCCGCCGTGGAGACCCTGGGCTCGGCCACCGCCATCTGCTCCGACAAAACCGGCACCATCACCCAGAACGAGATGACGGCGGTGCAGGTCTACGCTGACAGCGACCTGCTGTACATCACCGGCGAGGGATACCGGCCCGAGGGCGAGCTTCAGGAGGAGGATGGGAGCCGGGCGGAGCTGCGTTGGTACCCCTCCATGCGCCCCCTCCTGCAGGGGGGGCTCCTGTGCAGCGATGCCCGGCTGGAGCGCATTGAGTCCGATGATGGGGGGGAGCCTACCTGGCGCATCGTCGGCGATCCGACAGAGGGCGCGCTAGTGGTGGCTGCAGCCAAAGCGGACCTGTGGCGGGAGAGAGTGGAACAGGAATTGCCACGGGTGGCCGAGATCCCCTTCGACTCCGAGCGCAAGCGCATGACGACCATCCACCGGGTACTGTTGGATAGCACGGAGAGCAAAGAGATCGCTGCGCCAGAGTTGCAGACACCCTACGTGGCCTACGTCAAGGGCGCACCGGATGTGATCCTCGACCTGTGCACCCACATCACCGAGGATGGTGGGGTATGGCCTTTGGATCGCGCTCAACGGGAGCGCATCCTGGAGATGAATGAGGGTTTGGCCTCCAATGCGCGGCGAGTGCTGGGCGTCGCCTACCGCCCTCTGGAGGCACTGCTCTCCAATCCCAGTCCTGAGAAGGTGGAGCGGGAGTTGATCTTCGTGGGGCTCATTGGGATGATGGACCCCGCCCGCCCTGAGGCCAAAGAGGCTATCGAGATCGCACGCCAGGCGGGCATCCGAACCTTCATGATCACCGGCGACTATCCCAACACGGCTGCGGCCATCTCCCGCGAGATCGGGCTCGTCCAGCACGGCGATCCGGTACTGAGCGGGGCGGACATGGATAAGCTGAGCGATGAGGAGTTCGCCCGAGAGGTGGAGCGAACCCACGTATACGCTCGGGTCTCGCCCCAGCACAAGGTGCGCATTGTGGAGGCGCTGAAGGGGCAGGGGCATGTGGTGGCCATGACCGGCGATGGGGTGAATGACGCCCCGGCGCTCAAACGGGCGGACATCGGTGTGGCCATGGGCATCACCGGCACCGATGTTTCCAAGGAGACGGCGGACATGGTGCTCACCGACGACAACTTCGCCTCCATCGTGGCTGCGGTGGAGGAGGGGCGGATTATCTACTCCAACATCCGCAAGTTCGTCTACTACCTCTTGTCCTGCAACCTGGGGG
>CAYRNM010000350.1:0-2417 GCA_964425465.1 uncultured Anaerolineae bacterium
AGGTGGGGGAGAGCATCGCGCAGGGCGGCTTCGTTGGGGAAAAGGGCGTAGTCCGGCGTGCGGGTGCCCTCCGGCGAAGGGAGCGAGGCTCCGACGTGATAGGTATGGCCCAGCAGGTCCAGGACCGGCCGGATCCACTGATCCTCCAGCGCGGACTCTGCCACCTTTGCATCTAAAAAGGGCTGCTTCTCCGCCAGGAGGTGTCCCAAGTCCTGCAAGGCCCGGCCAGCTTCGGCATCGGCGGTGCGCCACTCCGGCCGCTGGGGGAGCAGGGCCCTCAGGTAGTAGTCGGAAAAGAGGTAGTGGTTACGATGGGACTCCAGTGAGGGGAGCTTAAGCTGTTGTGCTGTGCTGGACACTTTGCCCTCTCATCAGTCATTCTCCAGCAGTTCCAGGATCACTCCGAGCTGGGGCGTGCCGTCAATATAGGCGTAGCGGCCACCCGTGTAGTCCCCGCGCTGCAGCAGTCCCATGCCCTTCCTCTCCAGGATCGCCACCTGTTCCTCCATGCCCTGGATCCGGAAGGCGATGTGATAGACGCCCTCGCCCTGGGTTTCGAGGAACTCCTGCCAGGTCTTGGCCCGCCCACCGGTTCGATGAGTTCCAGCGAGATGTTGTCCAGTTGAAAAAAGGCCAGCTTGGCCCGGCCTGGGGTGGGCTGGCCACGATAGCGGATGTGTGCTTTCTCCTGCGTGTCGGTCAGGACCCAGTCCGGCACCTCCACGCCGAACAGGTCGGCGTAGGCCCGGGCCGACCTCTCGATGTCCCGCACTACCAGCCCGATCTGGCAGACCACGCGGCTGCCGAGCGCTTGCGGATGATCGTTAGCCATCTTGTACTCCTCTTTTTGGCTCTCAATTAGTTTTTTCCAAACTCGTTGTAGTGTTACAGTGTCCACAGAGTCACCGCGATGTACCGCTCGCCATCAGGGCGATCATCCCAGCAGTAGACGGTCACCACAGGGCAACCAGGAGGCGCGACTCGGACAAGCGGACACTGGCGGGCATGATGGTAAAGCCAGGAGGCTCAGGGCCAATCCACGAGAGGAGAGTGGCTAACTCTCTTTTGGTGACCGGGCCCTTGGCCATCTCGGCCCGCTCCCTGATGAAACGGAGCAGGGTTTTGGACGCCTCTTCGCCCAGCTTGGGCTTCAATAGCTCGTATACCTCTATTACATCTGCCGCTGGCATCTCACCCCACTCCTCGACGAAACGGAGCAAGGCCCTGGACTCCTCTTCGCCCAACTTGGGCTTGAGCAGTTCATAGACCTCTACCGCATCTGCTCTCAACATCTCACCTCTCTAAGCCTGGCGAATGAATTCGGGGTTACATCTGGGCTAAGCTGCCCTGCTTGGACATGGACTCTCCGTCATGCAAGCCGATCCCGGCACCGGGGACAGAAATCCGCGCCCTTCACATCGGTGTCGTGCAGCGTGTTGGAGAAATGCATCACACAATGGGTGTCAGCGCAGTGGGGAAGCCCCCAGGTGTGGCCCAGCTCATGCACTATCTCCTTGAGAACGCGCTCGCGGAAGAGCGTCGTATCCTCTGGCAAACCGTAGAAGGACGGTCGCAGGCGGGGCAGTGCGACGAAGGCCTCCCGCCCGCCCATCCTCGCCTGTCCGAAGATGAAGTTGAGGCCGGGAGTGTAGCAGTCCGCCTCCGTCAGCCCCACCACCCGTTCAGCGGCGGGGTAGTGGAGCGTGCGCAGCGCAGCGAGGAGTGCATCCCCCTGGTACTGTCCGCGACGCGCGTTGTGACCCGCAGGAGGCAGAGGAACTGGATCGCCTATAACGACCTTGTGTCCCATCACCTCTTCCAGCCGACCTGCCAGCCACGACAGGAGTTCGGGCAGGGCAGCCCCAATGGGCACGAGGATGATGTGGGCGTTCATTCTGGCCATGCCTCATGACCTCCTGATGCGGTTGCCTGCCACGAAGCCGAGAAGGCCAGATACTCTCCATTGGCCCCGATCATGTCCAGGATCTGTTATTCAGCGCGACCTTGTTGCTCTGCTCCCTTGGCCTGATGCCAAGACAGGCAGGGCTATAGTCAGTAGGAAGTGGAATGCCCCCCGCACCGTGGATGGCTGCTGACTTACGAATGTGGCCAAGTACTCGAGCTCTGATGGTAGTTCATTCTCTGCTACTACCTCTCACGATCTACTGGTCCTGTGCCATCACCTTAGCGTCAGCCTGCGTGATCTTGCTGGTTGGGTCAGGGCCTCGAGGGTATTGTCTATGGCGCTGATCACTGCTGGACCATGTTCAATTCCTTGAAGGGTTTCAAAATGCGTCTTCAGGTAGCGCAGAACTGACATGGATGTGTGGCGGTAATCAGCGAAATAGGGATTCTGAAGTTCGAGAGCGTTCGGAAACCCTTGACATCCAGAAAAAAGGCTGTAGCATGGTGGCATC
>CAYRNM010000351.1:0-2409 GCA_964425465.1 uncultured Anaerolineae bacterium
TTAAGGTCAGCAGCAGGCATGTCGCGATGACAAATCGCTCTCATCTAACATGGGACACGGGAAGCGGAAGCAGGCAGTGAGGATCAAGATACAGAGGAGGCTGCCGGGCCCGAGACTCCCAGCAGCCCATTTCGGCAGGGCTAGCCCGCCTGAGGTCCCAAGGGGAGCCAAAGGGTGAAGTGGCTGCCCAGACCCAGTGTGCTTTCCAGTTCCAGCCGACCACCGTGGGCGATAGCCAAATCGCGAGCGATGGTCAGGCCCAGACCTACTCCTTGAGGAAAGCGACGCTCCGACCGGCCGCGATAGAACGGGTCGAAGATACGGGCCTGTTCCTCCGGTGCGATGCCTGGGCCGGTATCACTCACCCGGACCCAGATCTCTTCACCCTCGATACCAGCACCAACGGATACCGTGCCCCCTGGTGGCGTGTACTTGATGGCATTGCTGAGCAGGTTGCCCAGGGCTTGAGCCAGGCGGTCAGGGTCCGCTGCCAGGCTGGGCAAATCGGCAGGCACCGTGACCTCCCAGTGCAATCCCTTCTCTTGGGCGGCTGCCCGCCACGGCGCCAGCATGTGGAGAAGCCACTCGCTCACGGCAAGGGGTTGGTAGGCCAGTTCCAGGGTGCCCACCACCTGGTCGTGAAGACGCGCCAAGTCGTCTAGCAGACGCTGCAAGCGATCCACCTCTCCTTCTATGCCGGCCAACAACTCGCGCCGCAGGGTTGGCTCCTCGTCTGCACCCCCTAGCAACGCCTGGATGGCTGAGCGCATGGCCCCCAGAGGGCGGCCCAGTTCGTGCACCAGGTTGGCCAGCAACTGACGCCTGCTCTCCTCCAGAGTGCGCAGGCGTTCCACCAGGGTGTTAAAGGCCTGCAACAACAGTCGGATTTCCGCTGGCCCCTCTTCAGGAAGCAATGCTGACTGCTGCCCACTGGCCAGCCGATAGACAGCCTGGGTCACCCGACGTAAGGGGGATTCCAGGTTCAGAGCCAAAGCCCAGCCCACAGCAGCACCCACGAGCACCTCGCCGGCCAGGATGGCGACGATGAGATAACGCAGCCGCAGGAAGCGCTCGTAGACACCAGCTAGCTGGTGAGTTAGGCGCACAAAACCCATCACCTGTTGGTCCGCTCCCAGCACAGGGACCAGAACATCGGCAACCTCTGCACGGAGATCGCGGCTATAGGCCATGCGCACGCTCATCTCTCCAGCCTGAGCGCTGGCTAGGCCGGGGAGTTCGAGCTGCTGTCCCAGCAGTCCGCTGTCGCTGGGGTCACTTGAAGCCAGCAGACGCCCATCGGGGTCAAGCAGCATCAGTTGCGCTGTCAGGTATAGTGCGAAGCGGGCTACAAAGACCTGGGCCTGGGCAGGATCGTGCCAGATCTCGGCGTGATCGCTGGCGATTTCGGCGACCAACACAGCCTGCCCTGCCAGTTCCTCGGAGAGGTTGACCAGCACTACCTGGGTTTCCAACACGTAAACAAGGGCGATGCCCACTAGAGGGACGATCACCAGCAGAGGCAGCACGTAGCTGAGGATGAGGCGGCTGCGCAGGGTACGTAACATTAGGCCTCCTGAGGTTCCAGTTTGTAACCTACACCCCGCATCGTGATGATGCGGCGCGGATGGTGAGGGTCCTCTTCTATCTTTTCCCGCAGCCAACGGACGTGTACATAGACCACCTGAGATTCACCCTCATATTCGGCTCCCCACACACGGGCCAGGAGATCGTCTACGGAGACCACCCGCCCGGCTTCCAACGCCAAGGCGTGCAGGAGGTCGAACTCACGCCGTGGAAGATCCACGGGCCGGCCCCTCACAGTGACGGTGCGGGCAGCCGGGTCAATCACCAGGTCTCCCACCTCCAGCGGTGCCGGCTCTGCCACGGAAGGTTCTAAGCGCCGGGACCGTCGCAGGACGGCCTTGATACGCGCCAGGAGAACATCCAGGTCAAAGGGTTTAGTGACATAGTCATCGGCGCCCAGCTCCAGCCCCAGCGCCTCATCGAATTCACGCCGCCGCGCCGTGAGAAAGATGACCGGCACACCCATGCGTTCTCGGAAGTGGCGCAAGGCATCCCAGCCATCCATGCCAGGCAACCCAATGTCCAGGAGGACCAGGTCGGGCGGGTTGTGGCGAGCCAAGGCCAGGGCATCTTCCGCAGTGGCAGCAGTGCTCACGCGATAGCCGGCCCGCTCCAAGTTGAAGGCCAGGCTGCGGCGCAGCAGCGCGTCGTCATCTACCAGCAGAGTATGAAAGGACAGCATCTGTACCCTCCAAGTCACCTTAGCCTGGATTTCGCACTTTAACAACTGGATAGAAAAGGTGCGAAATTTAGGTATTGACTATTCATATTATAGCGAGCTCCAATAAGTTTGGCGAGTTGCTCTAAACCACCGCCAGGCTGCCC
>CAYRNM010000352.1:0-2391 GCA_964425465.1 uncultured Anaerolineae bacterium
GTGCCCACTACCGGGCCACCGTAGTTACGGAATTAAATTTTCAAAGTTCATAAGCGGGCGGCTTGCCGCGACCTCGCCAGCGGCGGGGAACCCTTTACGCGGAGGCCCCGTCCGGGCCCCTTGGGCTTCGCTCAAGGCGAGCCTACCACGGATGAGAATAACCTGAGCGCTGGCCACATCCCGTGGAGCAATGTAGCCGCAATGAGGACAGATATGCTCCCGATCAGACAAGGACTTAGGAACGAGACAGCCGCACATCGGGCAGACCTGGGACGTGCCGTTGGGGTCAACTCCGATCACCTGACTACCAGCCCTCTCAGCCTTGTAGTCGAGCATCATCAGGAACTGCGCCCATCCAGCATCGCCCATGCTCTTGCTCACATGACTGCGGCAGAGACCCTTCACATGCAAGTCCTCGCGGAAAATCAAGCCAAATTCATCAACCACACGACACGACAACTTGTGCTGGAACTCCCTACGCCGGTTGGCGATATGTTGATGCCGCTTAGCGATCTGTCGCGTCAGTTCTCGATACCGACGGCTCCCCCGTTTGCAGCGAGAGCGTTGGCATTGCAAGACAGCCAACTTCTCTTCGGCCTCTCGGAACCAGCGGGGGTTCTCGATCTGCTCGCCGGTGGAGAGGGAAACGAAGTATTCGAGCCCCATATCGAGGCCCACCTCCGGTTTCCCGTTGGGCACGAACTCGACCTCGGGCAACTCGACTTGGAAGATCACGTACCAGTTACCCACCCGATCCCGCTTGAGGGTCGCCATCTTAATCCCGCCCCCGTCAGGGATCGGCCGGTGATGGAAGAGGCGGATGAGACCCACATTCTGAACATAGAGTCTACCCTCCCTGAGCTTTATCCCGTCTCCATAGACGTAGCAGACGGACTTGAACCAGCCTTTGCCCTTGAAGCGCGGGTAGCCGGGCTTCTCACCTGCCTTGAGGCGGCGGAAGAAGGCCTGGAAAGCCTTGTCGAGACGGCGGAGGGTCTGCTGGAGAGAGGAGTAGTTACACCACGCCACGTCAGGGTCGAAGGAACGGATTTCCTTGAGTTGGTTGGCCTGGTCAGTATAGCGGATGCTCACCGCGCGTCGTTCCCAAGCTGCCCTGCGCTCCCGGAGAGCGTCATTGTAGACTTGGCGGTGGATTTCCAAGATGTGGTTGAGGCCTTGTCTCTGCCGGTTATTGGGGTAGAGCCGGAACTTGTAACTCAGGTTCATCTACTTCCCCTTCTGGGCCTCGATGTACTGGCGGATCGTCTTCTCCGATACTTCTTCAGCCGTACCGACGTAGTAGGAGCGGCTCCAGAGGGAAGGGAGGCGGCTCTTAAGCCAGGGAAACTCGTGGCGAAGCACGTGGGAGGTGTAGCCCTTGACACGATAGGCGATCTGGGCTGGAGCCCACTTGGGAGGCATCTCTATGAAGAGGTGTACGTGGTCGGGTTGGATTTCCAAGACCAGAACTGAGCCACCCAGTTCGGTTACCTTTTCGTGCAGGAGTGTCTCCAGACGAGAGGAGATAGCCTTGACAAGGGCAGGTCGCCGGTACTTGGGGCGCCAGACGAAGTGGTAACGGATGTGATATACGGAGCCGGAGTGGGTTCGATAGCTCATGACGACCTAAAATATAGCACATTCGTTCTAATTTGTCAAGCGTCTGCTCCACTTCGTGCCGCCCCGCATTCCCCTGTCGCCTAAAAGCGACAGTCCCCTGCGGGAAGTCTATGGCAGCAATGGTTTACTCTCAATCAGGGATACTCACTAAGATTCCCCTGAACATGATTGACCCCAATCCCCATCAGGCACGCCAGGAATTTGATGAGGGATCCATTGCCGAACTGGCCGATTCTATCGAGCGGCATGGCATGCTGCAGCCTGTCGTGGTACGTGCCGTAGGCGACCGATACCAGCTCATAGCCGGCGAGAGGCGGTGGCGGGCAGCTAAGGTGGCAGGCATGGAGACCATCCCCTCCATAGTGAAAGAAGGGGTGGAGGAGCGGGATGCGGCTGTCCAGAGTCTGGTGGAGAACCTCCAGAGGGAGGATCTCTCACCCGCCGATATGTGTCGGGGGCTCAAGGCACTGAAGGAGATGACCGGGCTCAGCTGGGAGGCGATAGGGGAGGTGTTGGGACTGTCCAGACGGAGTGTCTTCCGGTATCTGGAACTTGGCAGAATGCCGGAGGAGATCCAGACGGAGGTCAGTGAGGGCCGCCTCACAATGACTCAGGCCAGAGCTCTCTCTTCGGCCTCGGCTGAACACCAAGGTGAACTTCTGGCTCAAACCCTGGCTCAAGGACTCTCAGCCTCCCAGGTGGAAGAGCTGGTCCAGCAGATCGAGGCCAGGCCTGAGGTCTCACCGGCCACCCTGGCCCGCGAGGTGAGTG
>CAYRNM010000353.1:0-2365 GCA_964425465.1 uncultured Anaerolineae bacterium
GGATGGGCAGAAAGGTGATCACCATCCCTGCCCCACCGATTACCCCATCGGCCAGAAGCCCCACTAGCCAGACTGGGGCACCACCTAGAGCTGAGCGCACCCACTCCGCTCCGGCGTGCACCAGGTAGGTGTCCAACAACTCTTGCAACGGCGCGCCCACGGTGTAGGTCAGCCAGAAGACCAGGCCCAGCATCCCCAGCAGGATGAGCAAACCCCAGAAGGGATGGGTAGCATAACGGTCCAACCGATCGGTCAGGATGACCTGGCCGATCCGGGGACGGACCACGGCGGCGCGAATCATTCGCCCGATCCACTCGTAACGGCCGCCGGCCACGGCCAGGATGGCGTCCTCGTGCTGCATCAGGATGGTGTGCACCTCTTGCCAGCGAGCCTCGTCCAATCGCTCTCGCATCATGGAGGTGATCTCCTCGTCACCCTCCAGGAGCTTGAGAGCCACCCAATCCTCCGGGTAGGGATCCGGCACAGCCCCAGCGATGAACTGCTGTATCTGAGCCAGCACTGCCTGGTGATCCCCACGAATCTCCGGGCGAATGGGAGCGTAAGTGGCCCTATTCCTTCGACGCTCAGGACAAGCCTGGGACACCTGATCCACTGCCTCCATTAACTCCCGCACACCCTGGTTCTTAGTCGCCACCATAGGCACCACCGGCAGACCCAGGGCTGCTTCCAGCACGTGGGGCTCGATTTGCACCCCCTGCTGCTCAGCCACGTCTATCATGTTCAGGCCCAGCACCACCGGCGCTGGCAGGGAGAGGAGCTCAGCCAACAGATACAGATTCCGTTCCAGGGCCGCCGCGTCCACAATGGCCACCACCACGTCGGGCCGTTCCCTGATGATGTAGTCGCGGGCGATTCGCTCCTCAAGAGAGTTAGCGGTCAGGCTGTAGGTACCGGGCAGGTCCACGATGTGCACCTCGGTGCCGTTGTAGTGATAGGTACCGGTCTTTTGCTCGATGGTCTTGCCCGGCCAGTTGCCCACGTGCTGGCTGAGGCCGGTCAGCAGATTGAAGACAGTGGATTTGCCCACATTGGGCTGCCCGGCCAAGGCGACGGTGATAGTTCTTTCGTTCATCATTGTTGCTCTCCCTTCTTCTTAATGACTTGAACCTTCCACGCCTCGCCGCGCCCCAAGGCGATGCGGGTGTCGCGGACGATGACGATAATTGGCCCGTGTCCGAAGTTCTGTACCATGGTCACCTCTGCCCCCGGTGTGAAGCCCAGGGCGGCCAGACGCCCCACGAAGCCCCGCCCACCGGCCAGATTATGCACTATCCCTACCTCGCCTGTAGCCAAGCTGCTGAGGTAAGTTACATTCCCGATATCCATTTCCCCTCCCATCTCTTTGATTCTTGCTTTTGCTAAGCATTGGCAATGCAACAAACGCCAAAAAAGCGGTCACAGTGGCCGCACTACGATCTGTGAGGCCAGCTCTCGCCCCAGGACGTGTCGCACTCCTCCGACCTGCACCGTCAGCGGGCCCTGGAAGGGAGCCACTGCCTCGACCTGGACCGTGGCCTGGGGTTCCAGTCCCAGAGTAGCCAGATATCGCAACAGGTCGTCGTCTCCCTCCGGCACGCGCAGCACTCTCGCCCTCTGTCCTGCCGTGAGTTCGGCCATAGGGCTCCCAGCCTCGACGACCATCTCTCCTTCGACTGTCGGCATAGGGTGGCCATGAGGGCAGGTCTCCGGCTCGCCGAGAAACTGGGCCAGTCGTTCCTCCACCAGGGACGAGGTGGCGTGCTCCAGCCGACAGGCTTCCTCGTGCACCAGATCCCAAGACAAGCCCAGGACATCGGCGAGGAAACGCTCCCACAGACGGTGGCGGCGGATCACTGCCAGGGCCTGGGCCTGACCCATTGGGGTCAATGATACCCCCTTGTAGGGCTCATAGAGGACCAGCTTCTGCTCGACCAGCTTCCTGACCATCTCGTTGGCCGATACGGACGAAATCGCCAAACAC
Source organism: uncultured Anaerolineae bacterium (assembly GCA_964425465.1). Classification (GTDB taxonomy): domain Bacteria; phylum Chloroflexota; class Anaerolineae; order JAYEMR01; family JAYEMR01; genus JAYEMR01. The sequence continues at coordinate 1,982 of CAYRNM010000353.1, forward strand.
TCGGCCAAGGTGGAAAGAGCGACCGGCTGTCCTTCTTCCTTGAGCTTGTAGATTGCCTCCAGATACTCCTCAACACTCTCAGTGACCATTGGCTTCTCCTCAGAATAATTGGTATACCAAGACAATATCTTAAGGTATACCTAATTATACACCTTTGGCTCACCAATGTCAAGTCCAACATCGCTTATTGCAGACGCTCTCTCGCATTGCACAGGACGGGGAAAACAAAAGCCCCAACCCAGCGGCGAAAACCGCGAGGTTGGGGCTGAGAAGACCATCACGTTCCCTCTGGCCACCTTTTCTAAATCACCTCGATCCCTTCCCCTTCCACCACTTCGCCGATCAGCCAATGCTCCTGGCCCTCGGTGTTAAAGAGGGCGATCA
>CAYRNM010000354.1:0-2340 GCA_964425465.1 uncultured Anaerolineae bacterium
GCCAGGCGGGAGTGGCGCTGCAGAAAGTGGGCCTGTCGCATCAGCAGATCCAGGTCCGCCCGCACCGTAGCCTCCACTCCGGGCCGCTGTGCCTTGACCATGACCGGCTCGCCGGAGGGGAGCCGGGCCCTATGGACCTGGCCGATGGAGGCGGAGGCCAGGGGCGTGGGCTCGAACTCGACGAAGCACTCCTCCAGCCGCCTCCCTAGCTCCCGTTCGATCTGGGCCGTGATGGCCTCGGAATCCACAGGTGGGGCGGTATCCAGGAGCTTGGATAGCTCGGTGATGTACTCCGGCGGCAAGAGGTCCACCCGGGTGCTCAAGACCTGCCCCAGCTTGATGTAGGTCGGCCCCAGCTCCCCCAGCGTACAGCGGACCCGCTGGGGGATAGAGCGCTGGGCAACCTCCTCACTTTGGCCCAAGATGCGGCGGCGGCTCCAGGCGGGGAGGAAGCGGCTGAGCCCCAACTGCTCCACCAGAAATCCCAGGCCATTGCGGGCCAGGACCTCAGCAATGTGGCGGGCGCGGGCAAGTTCCTGATAACGCTGTTGTAAAGGGAGGTAGAAAGCCATAGGCTGTGCTTGGATGAAAGCTTTATAGTTGACCGCTTACGAATATTATACACCGCCGGAGGAATCGCGCCAGGGGGGGGCGGGGGTTGACAGGAGGGGAGAAAGGGAGCATAATCTGTCCGGAACAGCGAGTGGAAGGGCCAAGCCATAGGCCGGGTAGGTCTGAGTGACAAGAGGAGGAAGGGTGGAACATACGCTGATCATCATCAAACCCGACGCTGTGCAGCGCGGCCTGATCGGCGAGATCATCAGCCGTTTCGAGCGCCGGGGGCTGCGCATTGTGGCGATGAAGATGATATGGATGGACGAGCCGCTGGCCCGCGAGCACTACGCCATCCACCGGGGCAAGCCCTTCTACGAGGGCCTCATCTCCTATATCACCTCCAGTCCGGTGGTGGTCATGGTGCTGGAGGGGAAGGGCGCCATTGAGATCGCCCGGCGGACCATGGGCGCCACCGCTCCGGCCGAGGCCGCGCCGGGGACGATCCGGGCGGATTTCGGGCTGGAGATCGGCCGTAACCTAGTACACGGCTCCGACGGGCCCGAGACGGCGGAGCGTGAGGTGGCGCTCTTCTTCGGCGAGGAGGAGCTCCTGAGGTGGAAGCGGGATGCTGACCGCTGGATCTTCGAGTAGTCACGGCATCTTCATCACTACCGAGGCCTCATTCCAGAGCGCTTCCAACTGATAGTACTCTCGCTCAGCGGGGGTGAAAATGTGCACGATGACCGCCCCGTAGTCCAGGACGATCCATCCTCCAGCGGCGGCGCCCTCGATGCCCAGGGGGTTCATCCCCTGGGCCTTGAGGTGTTGAGTGAGCTCCTCCTGGATAGCTTGAGCCTGCCGCTCGACGCGGGCGGTGCAGATGATGAAGTAGTCGGCCAACAGGGAGATGTCGCGGATATCGAGCATGACGATATCCAGCCCTTGGGTATCGGCGATGACATCCACCGCCGCTCGTGCCAGTTCAATCGAATCCAGAGGCTCCTCCTTTCCTGCTTTCTTGGTCTGTCTCAGAGGCTTGGGATGGTAGCATATCTCCATTGCACTGCCAAACCCCATTGAGCTCCTCGAATTGGGCCAGCCGCTCCTGTATCCGTTTCCAATGGCTTCCTGGCCAGTAGATTTTATCACAGGAGGGACAGCGGCGGAAACGGGAGTGACTGCGCAGCACAAAGGGTGGCACCCGTCCCTGTACTTCCTGAGGTGATACTTCCACCAAGGGGGCATTGCACACCGGGCAGCGGGAGAAAGGTCCCCCTTTTGCTGGCCCCAGTCGGGATTTCACCTGAGCTATCTGCGCTAGCAATTCCTCACTTTCGACCAGCAGGCTGCGCACTCCGGAGCGCCCGGCCAGCTCCTGATCGCGGGTCAACAGCCATCTCCCTTCGGCGCGGGCTCGACGCACCAACTCGTGGTCGTCCAGTTGGGGATCGTAGGCCGTATCGTAGCCCAGGATGCGCAGCCATTTGGCCAAGCGGCCCAGCATGCCGTCGGCCAGCAGTTTGGGAGAGAGAGGGTCAGTCATTGGTATGCCACCTCCAGTAGCCTGAGCGATTATAGCACAGGATTTGACAAATGGAAAGCTCGATGCTATTATTATGTGAGCAGGGGGCTGTAGCTCAGTTGGGAGAGCGCGTCAATCGCACTGATGAGGTCAGGGGTTCGAGTCCCCTCAGCTCCATCAAGTGGATAGCGTGGGGCCGTAGCTCAATTCGGGAGAGCATCACAATGGCATTGTGGAGGTTACGGGTTCAAGTCCCGTCGGCT
>CAYRNM010000355.1:0-1249 GCA_964425465.1 uncultured Anaerolineae bacterium
TCATCCCCAGGTGTCAAGAGCTGTTTGAGTCTTCGCCTTGCGGTGTGCAGCTCCCATCAGGCCTGACGGTGAAGAGCTGGCGGCTGCCATCCGGCGAGTCGCCTATGTAGGCGATGCGGTAGCTGTAGCCCGCGGATGAGAAGAAGCCTTGGCCCCAGGACGTGGTCACGGCGAGCACCGCCAGCGCGATCAGGATGGCCAGAATGATTGGCAGGACGATCAGGCGGCGGAGCACGGCCTTCCTCCGGGACTCGTACCCTGAGCGGACGCTGGGCCAGAGGTCGAGTGAGTCAGGTATGGCCCGCTCGGCACGTTCGCCAAGGAGCCTGCGCAGCCGTTCCGTATCGTACTCTTTCATTGCCCCGGCTTCTCCCTGTCATGTGATGGCTCATCCCCAGGTGTCAAGAGCTGTTTGAGTCTTTGCCTTGCGGTGTACAGCAGCCACTTCGCAGTGCCCAACGGCCGGCCAAGCTTCTGGGCTACCTCTACCTGCTTCGGTGATGTCCTAGCTGGCGTGTAAAAACAGGTTGGCGTAAGCTACCTCCGAGAAAAGCTAAGGGGCCTGGAAGGCCCAGAAAGGAGGCAGTTACGCCATGGAAAGGATACCGCCAAGCAGGAAGCTGCGGCAAGAGGTGGAGGCCCTGCTTGAAGGGTGGGATGGCAGGGGCCACCCCCTGGATGTCCTGGTGAGGCTGGGTGCCAAGTACATGCTTCAGGTTGCCCTGGAGGAGGAGGTGGAGGAGTTCCTGGGGCGGGCCCATTACCAGCGGGGCCGGCGCAGGCGCCAGGGGTGGCGCAATGGCTACGAACCCAGGAAGGTGAAGACCGCGGAGGGGAAGCTGGCTCTGGCCCTGCCGCGGGTCAGGGAGAGCGAGGAGCCGTTCCATTCCCGGCTGGTGCCGCTCTTCCGAAGTGGCTCGGATGGCCTGGGCCGGCTGGTGCGGGCGATGTATGTGCGGGGGCTCTCCACCAGGGACGTGGAGGGGATGTTCCTGGAGGCGCTGGGGCACCAGGTACTGTCCAGGAGCGGGGTCAGCCGTATCGCCTCCCAACTCCAGGCCGACTTTGATAGCTGGAGGAAGCGGGACCTCTCCGGGCTGAAGGTGGTCTATCTATTCCTGGACGCCATCTACCTGGCGCTGCGCCAGGGGACGGAGGAGAAAGAAGGGGTGCTGTGCGCCTACGGGATCCTGGAGAACGGCAAGAAAGTGCTGCTGCACCTGGCGTTGGGCAGCAGGGAGTCCTACGC
>CAYRNM010000355.1:1259-2338 GCA_964425465.1 uncultured Anaerolineae bacterium
CTGGCTGGCCTTTCTGCACGACATGGTGGCCCGCGGGCTGCAGGAGCCCCTCCTGGTGGTCTCGGACAAGCACAAGGCGCTGCGACGGGCGGCGAGGGAGGTGTTCCTCCACGCCTTCAGGCAGCCCTGCCTGGCCCACAAGATGCGAAACATCCTGTGCAAGCTGCCCAGGAAGGCCCAGAAGGAGATGAAGCCCCTGCTGCACCAGGTGTTCCACGCCACCAGCTACGAGAAGGGGCTGAAACGAGGGAAGGAGCTGATCGCCCGGTTCCAGGGCATGTACACCTCGGCGATGGAGTGCCTGGGAGAGGACCTGGAGGAGTGCCTGACCTACCTGAAGTTCCCAGAGGCCCACTGGAAGGCCATCCGCACCACCAACCTGCTGGAGCGGATGTTCGGGGAGGGGAGGCGCAGGACCAAGGTGATCCCCCGCTTCCCCACGGAGAGTTCAGGGCTGAGGCTGCTCTTCGCCACCTTGATCACGGCCTCCCAGACCTGGAAGGGGGTGAAGATGACACCAGACATCTGGTGGGAGCTGGAGGTGCTAAGACGACAGGCTTTTGGGAAACAGCAACACCAGGAAGTTGACAGGGAACTGGTGGCAGCCTAAGATCCGAAGCCAGAGGAGGTTCTTACGTCAGGGCTTTTACACGGAGATAGGGACATTACCTGAACGTCTCGTATCACTGACAGCGCCTGTTCGGGCGGCAAATCCAGTATTTCTGGAACCCCCACCTCGTCGTTCAGCAGGGTCTCAAGCAGCAACGGCTCGACGCTGGGACGGGGCACAAGGCAGCCAAATCTGTTTGTGACGAGAAACGATATGTAGTCGCCGTTGAAGAAGATGTCGGCCACGCTTTGGAAGGGCAGCAACACCTCGGACCAGCAATCAAGCAGTTGGCAATGAGCCACTGAGAAGGTACGGCGCAGCATTCTGTCAGCGTCCGGGAGACTGTGATCGATGGTCAGAAGCCATATGGAATGTCCCAAGGCGGAAGGTGGCGCCGATTCTCGGTTACGTTGTACCAGAAGGAGGTTCTCGGCATCGTGGCTGACTACGCGGTCCGGGATAGTAGGAC
>CAYRNM010000356.1:0-2323 GCA_964425465.1 uncultured Anaerolineae bacterium
CCTGTTTTTCGCACCCCGTCCGGGGCTATCGCCATGCAAATAGGCGGTAGACAAGCACCTTAACACAGCGAATTGGGGACATGAGGCCGCCGAACAGCTGGGTGAGAGCTGTTTCTGGCTCCCCAGGTCTGTTTTGCTTCCCCTGTGGGGGGCTGCAGGCGCACGAAGATCGTCCCCTGAAGCGGGCTGAGAGCCTCAATCCGGCCAGGCTATGGGTATCTTCTCCCACCCCACCTGCATGACAACGGTTTGATCAGACACGGCGAGGGGCAGTAAGCAGCCGGGCCAGCTCGGCCACCAGGCCGATCCCAGGGCCTGCACCACACCCTGCTGGAAGCGGTTCAGTTCCTCCACTCGGAACTGGATACTGCCGTCTCGGAAGCGGGTGTAGACGGCCGCCAGGCAGGCAAAGCCTTTCAACACCTTCTCTCCGGTTACGTGCAAGCCATGGCGTCGACACTTCATCTCCAGGATGGAGTAGACCAGCAGGGCCAACAGGTTGACGAAGATCAAGGTCTCAATCCGTTCCTCCTTGTGCAGGAAGATGGGGCGCACGCGGATGGGTCCCTTGAGGACTCGGAACTTCTTTTCCACCTTGTCCTTCTCCCCGTAGCGGGTGACCATCTCCACCGCGCTCAGGGTAAGGTCATTGGTGATCAGCAGGAACTTGCCGTCGAGGACCATGGCCTGTTTCAGGGCCGCCACGTCCAGTCGCCAACTCAAGGTCAACTGCCCATCTTCGCCCTCCAAGTGCACCTGGATGAACTCGCCGCCCGGCTGGGCCAGAACCTGCTTGTGGATCTGCTCCTCGGCGTAGGCCTGGCGCTTGTACTTGCGCACGTTAAGCCGCTCCTCGGCGATGACCCGCAGCGTCTCCAGCCGCTGGCGGATCTGCTGCGCCCGATGGTCGCGCTGCCGACGGCGCAGGGAAGGGCTTAGGGTGACCAACGCCACATCGGTCACCGACTGCCCTTCGTGCTCGAAGGTGTAGGGCCGTTTGACGCCCAAGTGATCATCATCCAGGGGATGGGCTCGGAGCTCCGCCTCGCTGACGCTGCGGATCAGGGCCTCCTCCGTCTCGCCCATGACTTTGAGTGCCCCCAGGTACTTGAGGTTAGCCCGGTGATAGGCCAACACGATCTCGGCACTCAACATGGCCCGGTCGCCCACCACCAGCACCGCATTGACCGGCCAGCCCCGCTCCTGGAGCACTTGCAGCAGCCGCTGCATGTTGGCCTGGACGGTGCTCACATCGGCCACATTGCCGTCCAGCAACTGGTACAGGAAGGGGAACTTCTCCCTGGCGGTCACGTTGAGGGCCAGCTTGCGCTGCTTCTTGCCCTGGTGGGTGCGGCTGAAGCCGAAGGTGATGGCCGTGCTGGCCTTGTACTCCCCTTCGAAGTGGAAGGTGGTCAGGTCGTAGAAGACCAGGCTGAGGTCGATCTGGTAGCGTACCAGGGCCCGGCTGACAATCTCCGTCCAAATCTCCTCCAGGTGAGGATGGATGGCGTCTAACGCCCGCGCCAGGCGGTCATCGTTCAGTTTGCTGGCTGGCACCCCGCTGAGTTCCTCAATGACTGTCTTGGCCGCCCAGTCGGCGATGCCCAACAGTGGCTGGGGAGCGGTGAGCCGATTCAAGCATAGAATCACGATGACCGCTCCGATGTTGACCTCGGCCTCGGTGGGGCAGTACTTGTCAATGATGGCCTCCACATCCAGCTCGGCCAGGATGGGGTAGAGGATGGGGATGGCTGCCAGCAGCTTGACCATCTGGCTGCGGGTCAGCCAATCCACCAACTGGGCGATGGTCCGCACCCCTGGCGGCAGCCAGGCCAGCAGTTGCTCCAGCGTCATGTTGGCCAGCCGCCGGCGACGGACCACCCAACGCACCCGAAAGCAGAGCCAGGGGAAGGGCGGGGCTTCGCCGGGCTGGAGAATCAGCAGCAAGACCACCAGCCCAACCTGCCAGGAGCCTGCAGGCAGCCGCCAAGCGGAGCCATCGCTCGGCCCCTCAGCAGATGCTACCGACGGTGACAAGATCACCCCGCTGACCAGGAGAAAGAGGTGGATCAGGATGGTGATCAGCCACAGCCACCACAGTTGGGCGGCCGATAGACGACGCTGGCGATACCAGCACAGCGTGAGCCACTTGACCAGGGGCTCAATTGATGCTACACTGGGGATGTACATAGCGGTCGCTCCTTTCAGTGGTAGAGGGACTTGCCCATCCCCAATTATACCACCGCTTGGGCGTGGCCGCTATGTCGCTTTAGACGACCACCTCAGCCCATAGATTTGCTGTTGTCAGGGTGCGAAAAACAGG
>CAYRNM010000357.1:0-2305 GCA_964425465.1 uncultured Anaerolineae bacterium
AGGTAGGAAAGACAATCCCGATGAGTAGGGGGTGGTTACGAACTGGACCGTAATAGCGATAGGCAAGTCAACATAAGTAGGAAAGACAATCCCGATGAGTAGGGGGTGGTTACCCAAACTCCACCAGCTTATCAACTTCCTCCTCTTGTAAGTAGGAAAGACAATCCCGATGAGTAGGGGGTGGTTACTAACCGTGAGGTTCTTCTTGCCAACCTAGGACCTAGTAGGAAAGACAATCCCGATGAGTAGGGGGTGGTTACTCAACCCCACTAGGCTCTTCTGGTTCCTCGGGTTCTGGTAGGAAAGACAATCCCGATGAGTAGGGGGTGGTTACCAGGCGGCACCCACCTCAAATTGGATAGCGCCAACCGGCGGAAGCTGGACGCCCTCGACCAGGTAGCTGAGGCATACCTGGCGCTGGTTCAGGTGTACATCAACCACATCTTTGAGCACAACTTGCGAGAGGCGAAGAAACTGGGGAAAGGCCAGCTTGAAGCAACTGCTGAGCTGGCACAAGAGAGAGGGTGCGACCAAGGTGCGGAGCGGGTACTTCAGCTTGGTTGTGGTGAAAGGGCGATTTCTGATCTATGAAGCGAGTTCAACAAGAGACCGTAGACTACAAAGCTAATCTCCAGCGTGTGGGGGCGGCAATTCCCGAGACCATCGCATTACTGAGAGAATATGCACACCATGGGGATTGGAACCTGGTTCGGACGGCAGCTCTGCAGGACAATCTTCTCCAAAAAGGGTCGTCGGAGACAGTTGTCGGCATACTCAAAGCAGTCAAACGTCGTGTTTTCTTGGACATGGACACACTGCCTTCCGCCGAAACCCTGGCTCTGGCCATAATTGCGGATATTCCTGACACAGCCAAAAGTCAAATGATCTACGCTTACATCTGCACCTCAGACGTCCTTGTCGCCCATACCGTGGTTGGGTTGGTTCGACCCCTGGTGGCCACAGCCTTCGAGCCGTGCCTGACCGCCAAAGATGTGGTGAGATTCCTTTCACAGGAAGCCACCATTCACCGGGAATTACGGATCTGGTCCGAGACCTTACGCCAACGATGGGCCGGCAGCTTCATGAGCTTGCTACGGGCTGTAGGCATCATGGAGCGGCTGCCAGGGAACCGACTCCAGGCTCTGGTGATGCGCGTCGAGGCCTTCACTTTCCTGCTACTGGGTCTGTTGGAAGGCGAACTATCGCCAGGGGAAGCATTGGCCCACACACTCTGGGACTGGTACTTGCTCTCTGAGCCAGGCAAGGAGATCCTATTGGCGGAGGCCCAGGGCCGAGGATGGTTCCACTACGCCCGAGCAGGTGACATCGTGGAACTGCAACCGAGGTACGCCTCATTGGAGGAATGGATCCATGCCAGCCTGGGATAGTGCGCGGTTCTCGCAACTGGAAGACCGAGTCCTGGCCACACTGAGCGGCCAGCGCCCCCTCCTGGATGTCCCCTATTACATCTTCCCCTACGACCCCAGCCTAGAACTGCGTTGCCTGACGGAGTGCCAGGCCCTGTGCCATCGGCTGAAGGCCAAAGGTTATTCTGCGGAGATGGTCTCCTTAGCCGCATGGCTGGTGGACGCCCTCGACCGCCTGGGATGCCTCGACGATGGTTTCTTGAACCATGAAGTGGCTGATCGAGCCATGATACAGCAAGATATCCAACGGGAATTACCCAAGCTCCTGTCGGAACGGCTATGGGCTGAGCTAGGCGATAAGCCCCTTTCATTTTGCGCCGTTTTGGTGCGACTGGGGTCTCTCTTCCCGTTTGTGCACATCTCCACGCTCCTCTCAGCGGTAGAGGGGCATGTCGGGTGCACCCTGGTGGTGCCCTATCCGGGCAGTGTGGATGGCGGAGTACTCCGTTTTCTCAACGAGACCGAAGGCAGATATTATCGGGCAGAAGTAATCTGAGGCAGTAACTCTAAGGAGGGAGGCCTATGCTGATCAGCGAGCTCTTCGAACGTGACCCCAAACGTCCCATCGAGCCGGTGGTCAAGGTCACCCAGCACGACCCGGCGGTGGTGTTCACCGAGCTGGATGAATACGTGGTCACCGAGGAGATCCACCGCTATATGCCTGACCTGATTGACCGCTTCGCTGAGAGCCGCATCGGGCTGCCACCCAGCGTGTGTGCCTGGATATCCGGCTTCTTCGGCTCCGGCAAGAGCCACTTCCTCAAGGTGCTGGGCTACGTCTTGGCCGACCGGCCCATCCGTCTGTCCAGCGGCCAGGAACGCGGCGCAGCCAACTACTTCTGCCAGAAGTACTCCCTGCCCCACGGCCTGACCCTGGA
>CAYRNM010000358.1:0-2302 GCA_964425465.1 uncultured Anaerolineae bacterium
GCCGCGGCCGCTCGTCAGGTGCCGGCCCCTCCCGGCACGGGCCAGGGGGTGGAGGGGGCCCGCACCTCCTACCGCCAGGCGCAGGAGGCGCTGGCCCTGGCCCGCCAGGTTCCCGCCTGGGGCCCGGTCCTTTCCTTCAGCGACCTGGGGCCTCTGCAACTCCTCTGTGAACTGCGGGACAGCCCTGGGCTGGCGGCCTTCTGTCAGGAGCAATTGGGGTCCCTCCTGGCCTACGACCAGGCCCATGGCACGGAGTTGGTATCCACTCTGAGAGCCTTCTTCACCCATCGTGGCAATATCAGCCGCACGGCCGAGGCGCTCCACCTGCACCGCAATTCCCTCATCTACCGGTTGGAACGCATCGCCGAGGTCACTAGCGCTGACCTGGAGGACGCGGAGGATCGTTTTGCTCTACAATTGGCCCTCAAGCTGCTGCCCCTGCTCAATGGCTCCTCCCTTCGTGCATTTTGACCGAGTGCTTGGCTCTGATTCCTGGTCAAAGCGCATGTAGACGGATTCCCTCACTCGTGGTATACTGCTTATCGAATGGGTGCTGAGGCCCCGGTTGATTTAGCCACCGGGGCCTCAACGCTGATAGATAAGTTCGAAAAGGAGGCTCTAATGTCTGAAGTGGATACAGATTATGGATTGGAGTATTCATACGACGTTCATGAACTGCCCCCATTCGAGGAGTACGATGCTGATTTTGTAGCCTATCAGCGAACCTTTGCTATGGAAATGAACCAATGGGTAAAGCTAGGCTATGAGCCAATCGGCATGGCGTCTCACAACGGGCGGTTGTTGGGCTTCTTCAAAAAACGCATGGGGGGAAGATGACAGAACAAACCTGGACTAAGGAGGACGTACTGGCCACAGTCGAGGAAAAGGGAGTGGACTTCGTCCATCTGCAGTTCACCGACGTAGTGGGCATCGTGAAGGGGGTGACCATCCCGGTGGAACAGCTTCCCAGGGCCCTGGGGGAGGGGGTGTGGTTCGATGGCTCCTCCATCCAGGGGTTTGCCCGCATCGCCGAGAGCGACATGTACCTCATGCCCGATCCAGCCACCTTCGCCGTGATCCCCTGGGAGGAGACCCCAGGCAGGGTAGCCGCCCGGCTGATCTGCGACGTGTACACTCCCAACTTCGAGCCCTTTGTGGGCGACCCCCGAGGCGTGCTCAAGGGGGCGCTGGCCGAGGCCCGGGAGATGGGGTACGTGTATCAGACGGGGCCGGAGCTGGAGTTCTTCTTGTTCCGCATGGGGGAGAATGGCGAGACCACACCTTGGCCCCACGACCAGGGAGGGTACTTCGACCTCTCCACTGACCTGGCGGTGGAAGTGCGCAAGGACATGGTCAACGCCCTGAGCGCTTTCGGCATCCAGGTGGAGGCCAGCCACCACGAGGTGGCCACCGGTCAGCATGAGATTGACTTTCAATATGCCAATGCGCTGCGGGCCGCGGACAACGCCATCACCTTCAAGTATGCGCTGAAAGCAGTGGCCAAGCAGCACGGGCTGTATGCCACCTTCATGCCCAAGCCCATCTTCGGCATCAATGGCTCGGGGATGCACACCCATCAGAGCCTGACTGACGCCCAGACGGGGGAAAATGTCTTCGCCGATCCCGAGGATGAGTATGGGCTGTCCGCCATTGCTAAGCAGTTCATCGCCGGCCAGCTCCAACACGCCCGGGGGATGTGTGTCGTGCTGGCCCCGCTGGTCAACTCCTACAAGCGGCTGGTCCCCGGCTACGAGGCGCCGGTGTACGTCAGTTGGGCGCGCATCAACCGCTCGGCACTGATTCGAGTGCCCAAGGTGAGCGATTTGCAGGCCACACGGCTGGAGCTACGCTGTCCCGATCCCAGTTGCAACCCCTATCTGGCCTTCGCGGTGATGTTGAAGACGGGGCTGGAGGGGATCAAACAGGGGATGGAGTCGCCCGAGCCGGCGGAGGAGAACCTGTACCACCTAGACCTGGCCCGGGTGCGTGCCCGCCACATGGAGGTGTTGCCCGGCTCGCTGGCCGAGGCTTTGGAGGAGTTGGCCAAGGACACCCTGGTGCAGGATGCGCTGGGCCAACACGTCTACGAGCAGTTCGTGGAGGCCAAAGCCCAGGAGTGGGATGAGTATCGGCTGCAGGTCACTCCCTGGGAGGTGAAGCGCTACCTGCCCATCTATTGACAGGTGTTACGCTGTCGGAGGATCTGAACCACAGAGGCACCGAGAACACTGAGATCTAAGTGATTTCTCGGCATGGTTCAGAAAGTGGCACAGTTAGTTTGACATTAGGCCGCCAAGGGAGG
>CAYRNM010000359.1:0-2298 GCA_964425465.1 uncultured Anaerolineae bacterium
TGATAGCCGATGGCGTATGGCTGATAGCCGATGGCGTATGGCTGATAGCTGATGGCAGATAGCTGATGGACTATCAGCTATCGGCTATTTGCCAAATGGGAGGCACAGTGAGGGAAACAGCCAGACAAGCGAACATCCACTGCCCTATCAGCTTATTTCCCAAGCAGGAGGCAGAGATCACCCGGCTGACCCAGGCTATCAACCAGGCTCGTATGGCCGCTGAGAAGGCGCCCTGGGCTCAGGAGCTCATCGAGACGGTGGACGTGCTCCTGGCCTGCGAGCAATACGACGAAGAAAGCTTGGATTGCCGCCTGTGCCGTAACTTCTCGGAGTTACGCCACAAGACGGCCAGCTTGGTCATCAAGGCCGGGCGCCTGGCAGAGAGCAGATAGCGAATGGCAAATGGCAGATGGACCATCAGCTATCAGCTATCAGCCATCAGCTATCGGCTATTTGCCATCTGCCAGAGAGGAGGGCATTATGCCAAATCCACGTATGGAGCACGCTATCCAGGCCACCAACCTGGCCGACATCCTGGAGCGGGTGCTCGATAAGGGCATCGTCATCGCCGGGGACATCACCATCTCCCTGGTGGATGTGGAGTTGTTGAACATCAAGCTGCGCCTGCTGGTGGCCTCGGTGGACAAAGCCATGGAGATGGGCATCAACTGGTGGGAGAGCGATCCCTACCTCTCCTCCCGGGCCCATCAATTGGAGGAGGAGAATCGCTTGCTCCAGGAGCGGCTCGATCGCCTGGAGGCGAGATTGGAGGTGGCAGCATGAAGATGACCGCTGAGAGACGAGGGAAGGCGAGGGCCAGCGATAGGCCGACGGCAGTCGTAGTTTGTGCCTTCTGCGGTGGCAAGGGCCGGGACCCCTTCGGCATCATGTCCCCCTTGGCCACCTGCCAGGTGTGCGGCGGAACGGGGCAGCACGTCCTCCACCCGCCGACGGCTCCATGCGCCTTCTGCCGGGGCACAGGGGTCCATCCCGGTTCCCGTAACACCTGCACCACCTGCATGGGCATTGGCACGGTGGAGGTCCCCGATGACGCGGTGACCTGTCCCTGCTGCGGCGGGACCGGCCGGGCCGCTGACTACGCCAACTACATCTGGCCGGACAGCCCCCTGTCCTGCCCCTGTTGTGGGGGCAAAGGGGTTGTGGCCGCAGAACAGCAGGAGGAGTGACCGGTGGAAAAGAGCAAAGTGGAGGTGACCTGCGCCTTTTGCCGAGGCACAGGCCGCTCGCGGGGGGCTGTCTGTCCGGTATGCCGGGGGACGGGGACGGTCTCCCTGTCCGCGCCGACCAGACGCTGTGCCTACTGCCGGGGCAGCGGTCTCCAGCAGCGGGGCAGCGCCCTCACCTGTAGCGTCTGCGGTGGCGTGGGCTGGGTAACGGTGGAGGAAGACGCCGTCCCCTGTCCACCCTGCGGCGGAACGGGGGTGGAGCCCGCGGTGCTCGGCGAGAGCCAACTCCCCTGCCTGACCTGTCGAGGGAGGGGGGTCATCTCGGCCGAGAAGGCCAAGAAGTTGCCGCCGGCTAAAAGACGCCCTCGCCGGAGAGGGCGTGGCTACGGCTCGGGGGAAGTGACCCTGGAGTACTGATGCGGCGGAGCGTCCAGGAAGGAAGGCGAAGGCTATGTCTTGGGAAAGAAGGACCATGGCCCAGTTCGAGATGTATGTGCGCCGGGCAGAGGCGAAGGCCGCCCGAGTGAGGTCCCGGCGGTCCCCTCAAGAAACATCCGATGAGAAGGACCTGCGTCTGGCTGAGCAACAGCGTCGGCTGGAGAAAGAGAAAAATAAGCTGGAGAAGGAATTGGAGGAGCTGGAAAGAACGAGCATCATCCGCAAGGCCGACCTCCAGCGCCAGATCGAATGGCATGAGCGGCAAATCGAGGCTGTGAAGCGACAGCGCCGGGAGAATAGAGGCTTCGCCACAACTTTGGAATACTGATGGCGTATGGCAGATAGCCGCTGGCCGATGGTAGATAAAAGCTATCAGCCGCCTATCAGTCATCTGCCAAAAGGAGCAAAGTGACTGCGAACGTTGGAGATACCCGACCGGGTGAAAGACGAGATTTGCTCCTGCGAGTGGCGGAAGCCCTGCCCAAGGACGTGGGGCGGGGACTGGCTCGTCTGGATCCTCAGGACCTTGAACGGCTGGGAGTTGGCATCGGCGACGTGGTGGAAATCGCCGGTAAGCGGCCCACCGTGGCCCGGGCCATGCCCGCCTACGCCGCCCAGCGAGGCCAGGGCCTGATCCAGATGGACGGCATCCTGCGGGCCAACGCCGGCGCCG
>CAYRNM010000360.1:0-2297 GCA_964425465.1 uncultured Anaerolineae bacterium
ATATTGATCCCCGAAGCGGTTTATCAAGAGGCAGTGGTGGCCGGTAAAAAGGCTGAGAAGGTCTATTTCCCGCGTCTGGTGGTGCCTATCTCGGCGGTGATCTCAGGTGGGGTGGATTTTGTCCTGGCGTTTGTGGTGCTGTTGGGGATGATGTTATTTTACGGCACAGTACCCACGGCGGCTGTGGTTTGGCTGCCGCTCCTGTTGCTGCTGGCGTTGGTGACCTCTTTGGGGGTTGGTTTATGGCTCACAGCTATGAATGTGCAGTTTCGCGATGTGCGCTACGCGGTGCCTTTCCTGGTGCAGGCCTGGATGTTCGCCACGCCCATCGCCTATCCCAGCAGTCTGCTCGATGAGCCATGGCGTACCTTATATGGCATCAACCCCATGGCCGGCGTGGTCGAGGGCTTCCGCTGGGCGTTGTTGGGGACAGAGACAGCACCAGGCCCAATCGTTATCGTTTCGACGCTGGTGGCGGTAGAGCTGCTGGTCAGTGGCGCTTTTTACTTCCGTCGCATGGAAAAGACTTTTGCCGATGTGGTGTAACCAATGAATGATGTTGCCATTCGAGTCAACAACCTGAGCAAACAGTACCGCATCGGCGGCCCCCAGGGGACTTGCAAGACGATACGAGAATCGCTAGTCGAGGCAGTGCAGGCACCTTTCCGCCGTCTATCGTCCGTCGTCCGTGGTCAGTCGTCCGCCGTCTCCAACGAGACCATCTGGGTACTGAAGGATGTCTCCTTCGAGGTGAAGCGCGGCGAGGTGGTGGGCATCATTGGCCGCAACGGGGCGGGGAAAACCACGCTGCTCAAGGTCCTCTCCCGCATCACCGAGCCGACGGAGGGCTACGCCGAGATCCACGGCCAGGTGGGCTCCCTGCTGGAGGTGGGCACCGGCTTTCACCCCGAACTGACCGGGCGAGAGAACATCTACCTGAATGGCGCCATCCTGGGGATGAAAAAGGCCGAGATTGAGCGCAAATTCGACGAGATTGTGGTCTTTGCCGAGGTAGATGTCCAGTGCTGACCGTTGTGTTCGATGCTGGTCCTCTGATCACGGCTTGCAAGTTCAAGAGCCAGGGAAAGCTGGTGGTTGATCATCTGCTTTCGGGGTGCCGCATTGTGATCGCTCCAAGTGTGGAGGAAGAAGTTGCTGTGCTCGGTGCTGGCTATCCCGATGGCATGGCGGCCGGGGAACGGATTGTCAGGGGCGAGATTCAGGTGGTGCTGGTGACAGAGCGGCGGTGGGTACGGCACCTCGCAGATTACGCTTTAGGAGAAGGCGAGAGAGATTCCATCGAACTATGCGCACAGATGGAAGCAGAAGCCTTGGTGACGGATGACTATCTGGCTTTCGTGGCTGCGACACGATTGGGTCTGAAAGTGTGGATGCTGCCCGATCTGGTGCTTGAACTGACCGAGCGTGGGAGTTTGACACTTGAGGTGGTAGAAGCTATACTGGAGGTAATCCGTCCTCGTTATCGAAGGGGAGTGATTGAGCACAGCCTGGTGCGATTGCAAGAAATGGAGGAATGATGTTGAAAGTCGTGGTGCCGGTCGAAGAGGAGATTCTGCGAGCGGCGGAGCGTCGCAAGGCGACAGGGGTGGGCGAAGACATTGCCCAGTTTCTGGCCGAACTGATCAATTTGGGTTTTGAGCATCGCCTGCAGCAGTTGTATCAGCGGTTTGAAGCCGGTGAGATCAGCCTGGGATACTTCGCCCACGAACTGGGGCTGAGCGTGCGTGATCTGTATGCGGCTCTCGAACAGCGAGGATTACCGACCTCTAATATTGGCGCAAAGCCATCGGCCGCGGGTAGTTGATTGCCTATGACCGACATCGCCATCCGTGTCGAAAACCTGAGCAAACAGTACCGTATCGGCGGGCCGCAGGCGCGCTACAAGACGATCCGGGAGTCGCTGACCGAGGCGGTGCAGGCTCCCTTCCGCCGCCTATCGTCCGTCGTCCGTGGTCAGTCGTCCGCCATCTCCAACGAGACCATCTGGGCGCTGAAGGACGTCTCGTTTGAGGTGAAACGAGGCGAAGTGGTGGGCATTATTGGGCGCAACGGGGCAGGGAAGACGACGCTGCTCAAGATCCTTTCCCGCATCACGGAGCCGACGGAGGGCCGTGCCGAGGTCCACGGGCGGGTAGGCTCCCTGCTGGAGGTGGGCACCGGCTTCCACCCCACCCCCCTCTGTCCCCCCGCCTGCGGGGGGAAGACCGGGCGGGAGAACATCTACCTGAACGGCGCCATCCCTTCGACGGAGCTCAGGACAGGCCTGGGGATGAAGA
>CAYRNM010000361.1:0-2270 GCA_964425465.1 uncultured Anaerolineae bacterium
GCGCAGAAAATACACAAAACATCACAGTCTTCCTTCCAGGCCCACGCCATAGGGCAGGAAGGGGGAACATCATGATATGTTGTGTGTTTTTGTGGGGATGGTTCATTTTCCGTTCGAGATAGGGTAACACTTTTCAGCGCACCTGAGCCGTCACGAAAGTGCCTGTTCAGGCAAGGGTGGGTTGAGCAGCGAATCGAGCCACTCAGCGACGGAAGGTACCTGGTCAGCATGTGCCCACTGGAGGGGGCTTTGGCCCTTCCGTTTGCCGCGCTGGAAGACATGATGGTTCCAGAACAACTGCAGCAAAGGGAGCAACCAAGCGGGCATGCCCCGATGGACCTGCAGGTATGGACGGAGCCAACTGTGCAACGCTTCGACCAAGCTCGATGCCCGGTGGAACAGGTCCAAGGTCGCCCAGAAAGCACGGGCCACAGTGCGCATGGGCTGTGGCAAGTCATCGACCTGGATCTGCAAGGCGTGCTGCTGTTGCCAGGCCCAGACGATGAAGGCTTCGTTGGCAGGGTCGAGGCCCTCGCGGTAGGGTGCCAGGGCCTGCTCCAGCCAGAGCAGGGAGGCCAGCAACTGGTCTAGATGACCCAGGATCTGCCAGCGGGCGAAGGAGCGGGCCTGCGCCACCCCCAGAGTGGACATCAACTCAGCGATCGTCTGCAAGGCCTGCCGTGCGGCAGTGGGGGTGTTCTGTTTTCCATCAGCAGTGAACGGTTCCAGCGCCTGGCGCAGTTCACCCAGCAGCCAGACCCAACTATCATAGCGGTCGATCGCTTGACTTTCCTGCCGGCAGGCTTGGGCATACGAAAGGGGACTGGAGCGGGGGCGTCTACGGCGCCGCGGAGGGGAGTGGAGTTGTTCTTGCACCGGTTGAGCACGCACCACAGCCTCCATGGCCTGGTAAGCTTCGGCTTCCAGCCGGCGGGTGATCTGATGGCCCTCGCGTAGCAGGTGGAAGAGGTCCGGACGGGAGAGGAGCTGCAGCCCCACTTCCCGGATGGCGGCCTGGATCCCTTGCGCACCATCGCTGGCCAGGTCATGAAAGTGCACCCCGCGTGCCAGCAGCTCCAGCAAGGCCACCCCCCAGGTGGTGGCATCGCGGCCTGGTTGTGAAGCCAGGTGCAGAACCAAGAAGGAGCGGCCATCTACTACGGTCAAACACGGCTGCCGGCCTTGGAAGACCTCATCCAGTTCCCCCAGGACTGGCAAGGGGCACTGCATGTGGGCGTTCTCCCGCTGTGCGGCTTCACCCGCTGCCTGGAGCGTCTCACTGATCAGGCCCAGCGCACAGTGGTGGTCGAACAGCAGCTGCAAGACCATCTGGATCCCCCGCACCGTACCCGGCACCGCTGTCGCCAAGGTGATGATCGCCCGTCGCAGAAACGTACGGTCGACCACGATGCTGTCGCTGTGTGAGTGGGGTCCGGGTGGCTGCGCAGCCAAAGCCGCCAAGAGGGTCTGTCTAGCGCGTCCCGCCAGCTGGTACAGAAACTTGCGCGAGACGTGATGCAGGCGCGCTAGAGCAGAGACCTCTCCCCACTGGCGCTGGGGACTCAGCATCTGCTCACACAACTCGACCCGAGTTGACAAATCGATGTCAGGTAGGCGATAATGGGCCATGGGGACCTCCTTCGAGGGATTGGGTTTCGTCACCTATATCTTCCTCGAAAGTGAGGTCCCATGCAAGTCCCTCTCCTACTCAGCTCCCCAAAGTGTTACCCTATCTCTGAACCATCCCCGCATGGATATCTACTATATCGAGCATGCATCTCTGGCGCTTGATCTCAAGATCCTGTTGCTGACCCCCTGGGCAGCGCTGTCAGGCAAAGGAGCAGGTTAGCCCGCCCTGCAAGAGGCGGGCCGTCGGTAACTGGGGAGTGAGGGAAACAGTGCTCAAGGTAGGTGTCGTTGGGCTGGGGTACTGGGGCCCCAAGCTGGCACGCAACTTTCACGACCTGCCGGACGCAGAGCTCGCCTGGGGCTGCGACCTGAACGCGTCGCGCCTGGACCACCTGCGCAGCCTGTACCCCGAGGTGCGCACGACGCAGGACTATCGCGATGTGCTGGCCTCCGACGTAGATGCAGTCTGTGTTGCCACGCCCGTGGGCACACACTACCACGTGGCCATGGAGGCTCTGCGCGCGGGGAAGCATGTCCTGGTGGAAAAGCCTCTGGCCGCCTGTGTGTATCAGGCCGAGGAGGTCGTCGCGGAGGCCGACCGGCGCGGCCGAACCGTGATGGTCGGGCACACCTTTGTCTAC
>CAYRNM010000362.1:0-2270 GCA_964425465.1 uncultured Anaerolineae bacterium
TCGCCTCATTGCTCGATGTCAAGCCCATCCTCGCCATACGGGATGGCCTGATCGAGGCCGTCGGCAAGGTCAGGAGCCGAGCCAGGTCCCTGGAGCAATTACTGGAGCTTACTCAGGAGGCGGTGCGCGGGGCTGAGACGATAAGCGTCGCAGTTGCCCACGCCTACACTCCCAAGGATGCCGAGTGGCTGAGGGAGAGAGTCGAGACCATCCTGAAATGCAAAGAGATCTTCGTGGTCGAGGTCACGCCCGCCCTTGCTGCCCTCGGCGGACCTGGACTCATCGGTGTGGTCTCGTATGTTGAGGCGAAAGAATGAGAGTGTTACTCGTTCAACCGGAGGATCCCCCAAGCCTGGTGGGGTTCACCAGGCTGGCTTGCGCCGAGCCCTTAGCGTTAGAGCTCCTGGCAGCCACCATCCCGGACCACGAGATCAAAATCCTGGACCTGCGAGTAGACCCCACCCTAAGGGAAACCTTAGATAGCTTCGCTCCTGACCTGGTAGGGGTGACGGGCTACACTACCAATGTGCCTCGTATGCTATCCATCTGTCGGGAGGTCAAGGAAACAGATCCGACCATTTGCGCCGTGGTCGGCGGCCATCACGCCAGCCTCTGCCCCGAGGACTTCGACTGCGATGAGGTAGATGCTATCGTGGTCGGCGAAGGTGAGGTGACTTTTCCTGAGTTGGTTAAAGCAGTGGCCAAGGGCTCTGACTACCAGCATGTGGCGGGGATTATCTATCGTCAGGATGGTAAACGGGTACGCACTCCGACTAGGGATCCCATAGTTCTAGACAATTCTCCCCTTCCCGCCCGACATCTCGTGGACGACTATCGAGAGAAATACCACTTCCAGTTCTGGACGTCGCCGTATCTCGTAGAGACAGCGAGAGGTTGTCCCTACCGCTGCAAGTTCTGCTCGGTGTGGGCCTTTCATCGTGGCAGGTGTCGGGTCAAGTCGCCGGAGCGGGTATTGGAAGAACTGGAAGGCCGACTGGGTGATGTAGTTGCCTTCGTTGATGACAACTTCCTGCAGAGCCTGCCGCGGGCGGAAAGGATTTGCGAACTCATTAAGGCGGCGGGCATCAGGACGAGGTTCTGGATGCAGGCTCGCAGCGATAGCATTGTCAAGCGCCCTGACCTCATCGAGAAGTGGGCACGGCTTGGCCTCTCCACCGTGCTGGTGGGCTTTGAGAAGTTTCGAGAAGAGGAGTTGACCGACCTTAACAAGAAGAACACGATCCGCACCAACGAGGAGGCAGCGCATATCATGAACCAGAATGGTGTGGACATCTGGGGGGCCTTCATTGTTGACCCACGGTGGACAAAGCCCGACTTCGATGCCCTGATTGATTACGTGCGAAGACTCAAAATCAGCTTTCCCCAATTCACTGTCCTGACCCCGCTGCCCGGAACCGAGTTTTTCAGGGAAAAGATTAACGAGCTGACCACTCGAAACTACGAGTTATTTGACTTCTTGCACAGCGTTCTGCCCACCAGGCTCCCCACAAGGGAATTCTACGAGAACATGGCACGACTGTACGCCAACACGACGATGAGCCTTTCAGAGCTCAAGGAGCGAGTGAGGGTGGGGCGCATCCAGGTCCCTGCGTTGAAACGGGTTAAGAACCTGCTCGTTGATCTAACCAACCCGCAGGCTTACCTCAGCGGTGTCCAACCAGCATTAAATCCAAGGTAAGGAGGAGGAAAGATGATCAAAATAGTCACTGACAGCACTGCCGACATACCTAAGGAGTTGCTGGATAGGTACGACATCCGGCTGGTGCCTATCAACATCCAATTCGGCACAGAGACCTACCAAGAAGGCATTGACATTGACCGGCCCACCTTCTTCCGGAAGCTCGACGAGGTGGAGATGATACCCGCATCCTCGCAGCCTTCGCCGGGGCAGTTCGTCGAGGCCTATCGGCCGTTGGTGGATGATGGCCATTCTATCATCTCCATCCACGTCACTTCCAAGCACAGCGGCACCTATCAGTCGGCACTGCTGGCCAAGTCTATGCTGCCCGAGGCCGACGTCGAGGTCTTCGACAGCCTCTCCATTTCCATAGGCACGGGTTATCAGGCACTCGCTGCTGCCAGGGCCGCCGAGGATGGCAAGAGCATGGGGGAGATCATCCGGATCTTGGAAGGCATACGGTCGAGGATGTATCTCTATCTCACCCCAGCCACCTTGAAGTACCTTCAGAAGAGTGGGCGGGTGGGCAAATTGGCCGGAGCGCTGGCATCGCTTCTGAACGTCAAGCCCG
>CAYRNM010000363.1:0-2268 GCA_964425465.1 uncultured Anaerolineae bacterium
TCGTGGCCACGCATATTCTGATTCACAAAGCTGGCGAAGCGACGTTGCAACTCCTCGATGGTGCAGGGCAGGCCGCCCTCTTTCAGGGCTTCCAGCAGGCCATCCACCGGTAGCGTAAGAGCTTCGATACCGCGCAGGGCTTGAGTAGCTGCGGCCACGAAACCTTCGGGGATGGCCGGATCATCGTCACGCTGATCCAGGAATCGCTCAACCGGCCTCCGCTCGGCTGGTGTCATCGCCTCCAGGCTGCGCTGGGCGGTCTCACTGGTCAGGTTGGCCTGCAGTGCCTGCCGCCAGCGGATCAGCAGGTCGTCCAGGCGGGAGTCGAGCCGTTCCAGCACTTGGTCGGCCTGGCCGTCGTGCCGCTGCTGTGACGGCCGCAGGTGACAGTAGGGACAGGTCGGTGTGTCGGCGATAACGCCCTCGTGGAATTCGCGGCAGGTGGGCAAGCGCAGGAGCGCCTCTTTCCAGCCCTCCAGTTCTGCACGGTTCAGCAGGTCAATGGCCGACAACGTGTTCAGCGCTGCGAGCCGGGAATCGTTGTAGAGGCGTTGGCGGCGGTCGTCGGCCTGGGGGCCCAGCACCAGTTGGCGGTGCAGTTCGGCGTAGGCAGCGACGTAATCCGCTTTCAGCGCCTCCAGTTCGCGGGTCAACGCCGGACCGCCGCGTGACTCCTCTCCTCTGCCCAGGCGTCGCACCTCATCTAATACCGTACGACGGGTGTCGGTCGCTCGCTGTGACCAGGGGTGGTCGTCAGGCAGGTTGGCCTGAGCCTCAGCCAGATAAGCGGTCACCGGCTGGATCTGGCCTACAAGATCCAGCAATTGCTCCGCCCGCTTCGCAACCTTGCGATCATCGAGAGCATCTGTGATCTGCTCCACCGTCAGGCGCAGGTTACGCAGTTTGCCTACGGTGTTAAAGCGAGCCAGTTCCTCCAGAAACTGCTTGTATCCACGCAGGGAAGGGAGGAGATCTGTTACGGAGAGGGTAACTGCTGGCAGATCGCTACTCATCACCAAGCCGGCCTGGACCTCGATAGTAAAGCGGTCAGTGAAGAGAGACGTGTTCCACAATTGCAGTCCTTGCTGGAGACGGCCCTGGATGGTGGCCGTCCGTTCCAGTTCCACCTGTATCGTGCGCTGAAGTTCCTGCACAGCCTGATCGCGGGTGTTTTCGTTGCGGACAAGCCCTGGTGTCAACCCCAGCCCCTCAAAGATCATCGTCCATAGATTAAGTGGCAGGGTGCGCGGTCGCTTGTAGAAACGAAAGTCTATCAGGTCGGCTATTGCCGTCATCGCTGCACGTTCGACAGTACTGGCGTCCAGTTCTACCCGCCCGCCCAGGTTGAGTACGATGTCACCGTTGTAAACCAGGGCCAGCAACACCACAACTGCCCACTCTGGCTCCAGACGGAAGAAAACGTCCTTTTCGATGGGCTGAATGCCGCCAGCCACCTGTTCGATCAACTCACCTCGGTTCACTACTGTTCCTTCCGGCTTGCTTTGCAGCATTTCCAGGTAGCGACGCGCATAGCGCGACTGATAGGGACGCACGATGCCTTCCTCGTCAATGAGCTCCAACCCTTCCAGCACAGCCAGAGCCAGGTGGGTGCGTCCCCGCCCGGCCAGAAAACGGATCGCTTCCATGGCATTGGTAGGACGGGCCGCGTCGCTGATCGGCTGGGATAGACGATGGAAGGCAGGGTAGTCGGGGTAGCGTTCCTCAAACTCAGGCGACAGGAGGTAAGCAGCGATTAAGCGCAACAGTTCTTCGATTGTCTGGCTGGCGGTGCTGCGGGCGCGGGGTAGCACCACTCCTACCGGTTCGGTTACGCCCTGGTAAGTCACCTGCAAGTGATCCGTCAGATGCTCGCGCAGCCAACGCAGTAGCCGCCGCAGGTGTTCATCGGCCTTTTCAGCATAAACCTCTCGGTGCGAGGCTGCCTCAAATGCCATCGCACGGGCGCCAGCGTACATGCAAACGAGATTCTCGAAGTTCTGGTCAAGCCCCATCAACTGGAAGATGACCTCATCGGGCCGCTCCTCATCGTGCCATTCGCGGTCCAGGAAGGGCGGCAGCACATAGACATAGAAGTCGCGCGGAGGCTGAGCAGTGCTGCGCTCGTCGGGTACGCCAAAGAAAAGGTAGCCGGGACGGGTCACCTTATGCTCGTCCCAGGGCAGCTCATAGAACCAGATACGGTGGCCGGTAATGTAGGTGGTGTCGCTCAGGTTAAGGGCCTGGCGCATGGCGTCGAAGAAGTAGCGG
>CAYRNM010000364.1:0-2252 GCA_964425465.1 uncultured Anaerolineae bacterium
CATCACCGACATCTACACCGGCATGGCCACCCACCGCTTCCACGGCCTCTCCCACTCCCATCCCATCGTGCAGGCGCGAATGAGGGAGTGGATCGTGCGCTGCATGGACATCGCCCTGACTATGGGGACGGACCGCATTGGCGGCCACTGGGATGCGATCCCGGTAGAGGTGTTGGAAGACCCAGCTCGGACTGAGGCGGTGATGGCTCGCACCACCTCCCAGTTCCGCGATCTGGCCCAGGTTGCGGCGGACAAGGGGATGAAGGCTCTGTACAACGAGCAGATGTACATCCCCTCCGAGACGCCTTGGACCATCGAGCAGGCCTGTCGCTTTCTGGAGGTGGTGAACCGCGAGCGGATAGGCGTGCCAGTTTACCTCACTGTGGATGTAGGGCACCAGGCGGGGATGCACTATGGCCTAGAAGGGGAGGACCTGAGCTACGAGGAGTGGTTGCGCCATTTCGCGCCAGTGAGCGAGGTGATACACCTGCAACAGACCACGCCCGAGGCCAGTGCCCATTGGCCCTTCACCTCGGAGTACAATGCCCAGGGCCATGTGGATGTGGGGGCGGTGCTGGCCGCGGTGGAGGAAGGACACCACCGCTTTGATGCCAGCCCGCTGGCGGAGTACATGGCCCCGGTGGAGCGAAACCTCCTCATCGTGGAGGCCATCCCCGGCTCGACGATGACTGAGGAGCGGCTTCTGAAGGACCTGGCCCAGACGACCCATTATCTCCGTCACTTTGTGCCGGAAGGAGGACTGGTATTCTCTGTTTAAGCGTCATTCATTGTTCAGGCTATGACAAGGAGGGATACCTGAATGGCTGATCTGCAAGCGATCGCTGAAAATCTGATCAATGGCAATGCCCCGGCGGTGAAACAGGGGGTGGAGGAGGTCCTGGCCGAGGGAGTCTCGGCCGGGGAGATCCTCAACGGGGCGCTGGTGCCAGCGATGGATGAGGTGGGCTACCGCTTCAAGAACAACATCTTCTACGTGCCGGAGGTCTTGATCGCCGCTCGGGCCATGCACGCCGGGATGGACGTCCTGAAGCCCCTTCTGGCTGATAGCGATGTGCCTACAGCAGGGAAGGTGATCATTGGTACTGTCAAGGGTGACCTGCATGACATTGGCAAGAACTTGGTGTGCATGATGCTGGAGGGGGGCGGGTTTGAGGTGATTGACCTGGGGGTGGACACCTCGCCGGAGAAGTTCGTGGCCACCATCCGGGATGAGCAGCCTCAGATCGTGGGCATGTCGGCGCTCTTGACCACCACGATGGTTAACATGAGGACCACCATTGAGGCTCTGAGCAAGGCTGGAGTGCGGGATCAGGTGAAAATTATGATCGGCGGTGCACCAGTGACTCAACGCTATGCCGATGAGATCGGCGCCGACGGCTATGCCCCCGACGCGGCCTCGGCAGTGGACCTGGCCCGCTCGCTGGTGGGGGCCTAGGCGCAGCGTCCAGCGTTCGGTTCAATAGGGCTCAATGGAGGGAATCAGGGACGGGAAGTGGGGTTTCATGTCTGAGGTCTTGGCCTTCACTTCCCGTCTGATCTTTCCCTGGCCAGAAGAGGGAGAAAAGGATGGAGCTGTTGCAAGATCGGATAGCCGTAGTGACAGGTGCGAGTCAGGGGTTAGGCAAGGCCATCGCCCATCGCCTGGCCCGCGAGGGCGCGACGGTGGCGCTGGTTGCCCGGCGGGAGAAACTGCTGCAGGAGGTAGCGGAGGAGATTGTCTCACACGGCGGGAGGGCGACAGGCTATGCCACGGATGTGACCGATGAAACACAGGTCGAACAGACAGTGACCCGTGTGGTAGAGACCTTCGGGCGGCTGGACATCCTGGTGTCCAACGCGGGTATTCTCCGGGCCTACGACATCACCGAGTTCCCAGCCGACGTCTGGCGGCAGGTGATTGAGATCAACCTCACTGGCTATTTCCTCTGCGCCAAACATGCGGCCCGGGTGATGCGAGAGCAGCGCAGCGGCGTCATCATCCAGATCAACTCCAAGTCGGGCAAAAAGGGCTCCTTCCGCAACTCCGCCTATGCCGCCTCCAAGTTCGGAGGCATCGGTCTCACCCAGTCCATTGCCCTCGACCTGGCCCCTTACGGGGTGCGGGTCAACGCTATCTGCCCCGGCAACCTCCTCGATTCCCCCCTGTGGGTGGATTCCCTCTACGAGCAGTACTCCCGGCGGCTGGGGATGACTCCTGAGGAGGTGCGCGAGCACTACGAGTCGCAGGTGCC
>CAYRNM010000365.1:0-2249 GCA_964425465.1 uncultured Anaerolineae bacterium
ACCCATGGTGAGTCCCTCCGGGCAAAGAATAGGTTGACAACACTCCCTTTATACCTTGGACTTTGGACAAATTGCATGTAGAACTGGGTTGCGATTTGCACTTTAACAGAATTTGTGTCATTATTGGGGTATGGACATTCAAGAGACCATATCCCAACTCAAGCAGTTTCGCCAGGAGCTCTATGAGGCGTTTGATCTCCGGGCCGATGCGCTGATGGAGTTAATCGATGCCCTATCGAGCACTCCCCATGCACGGTCGGTAGTGGAGTTGAGCCTGAGCTCCTTCTTCCGCAGGGAGTACAGCAGTGTGCACGACGCCATTGCCTGTTTGTTCCAGCCCAGCGGACCGGAGCAAGCAGATGAAGAGCGGCGGGCCTTAGAACAGAAGTGGGGGCGATTGATAGCGCCCTACCTGCCAGAGCCCCAAAAGCGGAAGTTCTGGTTGTTGGGGACAGACGTAGTGCCCATCCCGCGTCCCTTTGCCCGTACACTGGCAGACCGCACCTTTGTGCACCAACCGAATACGGTGAGGGGGAACAAGCCCATCGCCATCGGGCACGAGTACTCCCACCTGGTCTGTTTCCCGGAGAAGATCCACGTCGACGATCCAGTGTGGACAGTGCCCCTGATCGTACGCCGCGTGCACAGTGACGAGAAAGCCACTGGTGTGGGGGCTGAGCAAATTGACGCCCTGATGAAAGACAAGACCCTGCCCTTTCACGATCAGTTCTGCGTGCATGTGGCAGATAGCGTCTACAGCGCCGTGACATATCTGGGGCCAGTGGCTGTACAAAGGCACAACAACCTGGTGAACGTGGTGCGGGTGCGCGGCAACCGGGTGTTCTATCGTCAAATCCCACCCGTGGAGGAAAAGCGTCCTAAAGGACACCCCACCTGGTATGGAGAGCGTTTCGATCTGCAAGACCCCTCGACTTGGGGCAAACCCGATGTGGTGGAAGAGGACACCTTCACCACCCGCAAGGGGTGCGTCTACCGAGTGCAGCTAGAGGGATGGCGCAACCTGCTGATGACTGGGAAGCAGGATTTGCCGATGCACAGGCATCCCTTCACCCTGATCCGGGTGCAGGTGTTAGATAAGCAGGGGAACCCTGTCTTCAAACATACCCTGTGGCTCATAGTCATCGGCGAGCGCCGCAATGAGCTCTCCCTCGTGGAGGCGTATGAAGCTTATGGCCAACGCTACGATATGGAACACTACTTCCGCTTCGGCAAGCAGCGGCTGTTGATGGTGGCCTATCAAACGCCAGATGTGGAGCACGAGGAGAACTGGATGCAGATTGTGGCGTTGACCATGATGCAGCTTTGGTTGGCCCGTGATCTGGCCGAAGCGATGCTGCGCCCCTGGGAACGGTATCTGCCTGAAGCTGAAAGAGAGACGGCCTCGCCCAGCATCGTGCAGCGCGACTTTGGGCGAATTATTCGGCAGATTGGGACACCCGCCGAGCCGCCCAAACCCAGGGGTAATTCGCTGGGACGGGTCAAAGGCCATCAGCAACCGCGCCGAAAGCACCATCCGGTCATCAAAAAGAACAAAAAAGCCTCCACAGCGACCTGAAACAGCTTGTTAAGGTTCAAGCTACTCTCTTGTTAACCGATCTTTCTATGACCGGTCGTTTTCACTTTGTCCAAAGTCCAATTATACCCGGAAGACCCATTTTAGTCCAGGCGGGCTGCTCTCCTGGCCTGAAAGTCCAAAATCAGCTTAAGTTGACACTAATGGTGTCCAATCCTCCAAACT
The DNA here is from genome assembly GCA_964425465.1 of uncultured Anaerolineae bacterium. Lineage (GTDB taxonomy): Bacteria > Chloroflexota > Anaerolineae > JAYEMR01 > JAYEMR01 > JAYEMR01. The sequence continues at coordinate 1,760 of CAYRNM010000365.1, forward strand.
CCATTGGAACAGCAGTTCAGCCCCAAGTTGTGATTTAAGCGCACTAACGCCCCGCGCTTCAGCCGCCGCCATGTTGATGAAAAACGTTCCATGACCTGCGCGCCGGCCTGCTGGGCGGAGACTTTATCGGCGATAAGCACACCAGCGTTGGCGCCTGGCCCCAGGCTGGCTTCTTTGGTGCGCACCATCCCGGCACCACCCTGGATGACGCTGACGCTCTCGCCGTCCACGGAGCCAATGCCGCCCTGGCGTACCTCCACCTTGCTCGCCTTGGCCTGGCCGATCCCGCCCTGCTTCACCACAACTTCCTGAGCATCTACGCTGTTGCACCCGCCTTGGAAGATCTCCACCTTCTGTGCCGAGACCGCCTCGGCACCCTGGCGATAGATCTGCTTGTACTCCGGAGCCACTTCCTGACCCTCTTCCACCATTTTGCTACCTCCTTTCAGGTTTTGAGCACAGGAGGCGGATGAACGCGGATGTTTTAATT
>CAYRNM010000366.1:0-2245 GCA_964425465.1 uncultured Anaerolineae bacterium
GCGGCGGACCGAACAACGCGACCGAGGTCTATGCCTTGTATCTCTACCGTAATGCCTTCCGCTTCTTCAAAATGGGGTATGCTTCATCCCTGGCCTGGGTGCTGTTTGTGATGATTGTCATCTTCACAACGCTCATCTTCCGCACCTCGGCTCGCTGGGTGTACTACGGTGGGCAGGCGGAGTAGCGACAAGTTGTGTGGATGTTCCTGCTCACTTCCCAGATGGACAGCCCACACAGGGGTCAGCCACTGCATGTTTGGAATCACCAGGAGAAGGTCATGGCCCAAACAACGATCGAGAGATTAGTCGCGCGCGCCCAGGTCCAGCCGACTGCCAGGTGGATGCCCAGGTTGCTGTATGCATTAGGACGTGTCATCATCTATGCCCTCCTGATGTCGCTGAGTTTCCTGTACCTGCTGCCTTTCCTGTGGATGTTCTCCACTGCGCTCAAGGATGACCCACAGGTCTACCGTGTGCCACCTATCTGGATCCCCAATCCCATGCGCTGGCGTAATTTCCCCGAGGCGCTGACTCAACTGCCTTTCGAACGCTTCTTCTTGAACACGATGACCTATTGCCTGCCCACCACTTTCGGGACGCTGATTTCCTCATCGCTGGTGGCCTACGGTTTCGCGCGCATCCGCTGGCGATGGCGGGATTCGCTCTTCTTCCTATGCCTGTCCACGATGATGATTCCCTTTCAGGTGCAGATGATCCCCCTCTTTATCACTTTTAAGAGATTCGGTTGGATCAACACCTATCTGCCGCTGATTGTGCCCTCCTTTTTCGGCAGCGCCTATTTCATTTTCATGCTGCGTCAGTTCTTCCTGACCATCCCCCAAGAACTCTCAGATGCAGCCTGCATTGATGGCTGCTCAGAGCTGGGGATTCTGTGGCGGATCATCCTGCCGCTTTCACGGCCGGCGCTGGCCGTGGTCGGGCTTTTCCAGTTCATGGATGCCTGGAATGACTACCTGGGGCCATTCATCTATATTCGGGATGTGGACAAGTTCACGATCGCCCTGGGATTGCAACAGCTTCGAGCAACCTACCACTCGGCTGAGGTGCGGCTGGTTTGGCCCTACCTGATGGCTGCCAGCACAGCGACGATTTTGCCTATTCTGTTCCTCTTCTTCTTCACCCAGCGCACCTTTGTTGAAGGGATCACCATCACTGGAATCAAAGGGTAGCCTCTCCGGGTCCAAGCCGCTATCACCGCGACCGGATTCGCGACCGAAATAAGTTCGAGTTACGCCTCTGCCGGACATCATGGTGTCCGGCAGAGCGATGTTCAGCGCGCCGCCACAGAGAAAGGGCAGATGAAACTCCGAGATAGGGTCCTCACAGCCTTGAGACACCAGGTGCCCGATAAGGTACCCCGGCTCATGGCCTTTACGCCACCTGTGCTGGAGGAGTTCCACCGCCGGACCGGCGCCACGGACCCGGCGGATTACTTTGACTTCGAGGTTCGGCACGTAGAGATTGGGCCAACGAAGAAGAGGAGCGATTTCTCCCCCTACCTCGGCCCCCTTCCCCCCAAGGCCTGGGTCAATGAGTGGGGGATCGGCCATGTCCCCGGTTCACTGTATCACTTCGAGGACTACATCCATCCCCTGCAGAACATTTCTTCACCAAAGGAGTTGGGGCATTATCCCTTTCCCGATGTGACAGCCGAATACCGTTACGAGGGGCTGGCCGAGCAGGTGGCGGATTGGCACCGGCGCGGCTACGCTGTGGCCGGCGAAATCCCCCACTACAGCGGCACCCTCTTCGAGTGCGCCTGGATCCTGCGGGGCATGGAGAACCTGCTGACCGACTTTCTGCTCCATCCCGAACTGGCTGCTGCCCTCCTGGACCGCCTGACCGCCTCGGGGATCGAGAGCGCGACCCGGTTGGCCCAAGCAGGGATTGACATCCTGACCACCGGCGACGACGTGGGCACGCAGCGGGGGATGATGATGAGCCCCGCCCTGTGGAGAAAGTGGCTCAAGCCCCGGCTGGCTGAGATCATCGCCGCAGCCAAGAGAGTCGCCCCCGCCCTGCTGGTCTTCTACCACAGCGACGGAAACATCGAACCCATCATCCCCGAGCTGATCGAGCTCGGGGTGGACATCCTGAATCCCGTCCAGCCGGAATGCATGGACCCGTCTCGGCTGAAAAAGGAGTATGGAAACCACCTGGCTTTCTGGGGCACCATCGGCACCCAGACCACCATGCCCCTGGGCAGGCCAGAAGAGGTCAAGGC
>CAYRNM010000367.1:0-2230 GCA_964425465.1 uncultured Anaerolineae bacterium
TGTCAGCAACGGTTGAATAATAGGCCAAAACCAACGGTCGAAAACTAGGCCACCCATGACGGCTATCATGGGCCTCCATTCGAACAGCGGGGACGAGGTTCGCGGAGGCCAGAAGGATGATCAGCGTGGATCAATGGGCCGAAATTCGACGATTGCACCGTGTGGAAGGGATGTCGATCAGAGGCATCAGCCGGCGTCTCGGGCTGGCACGGGAGACGGTGACGCGAGCTGTTCGAGGCAAGGGGCCACCGGTCTACCGGCGTGCCGCGAGGCCTTCGAAGCTGGACTCGTTCAAGGGACGGATCGCGGCCCTGCTGGCGGAGTACCCCCGCCTGTCGGCCGTGCGATTCCGGGAGATCTTGAGCGCCGAGGGCTACACCGGAGGGATCACGATCCTTCGGGACTACCTCCATGAGGTTCGTCCGCGACCGATTCAAGCCTTCCAGCGCACGGTGTACCAGCCGAGTGAGATTGGCCAGGTCGATTGGGCTCGAATGCCTGACCCGATCCCGGATGCATTCGGAAAGCTGAGGCCGGTCTACGCCTTTGTCATGGCTCTCGGCTACAGCCGGATGCTGACCGTTATCTTCTCCTTCCGCACACGACTGGTGGACTTCTTGAGATGCCACGCGCAGGCCTTGGAGTTCTTCGGTGGAGTCCCTCACACCGTGGTGTATGACAACTTGAAGTCGGTCGTCGTGTTTCGCCGCGGGGCGGAGGTGACCTTCAATCCGCAGTTCCTTCCCTTCGCCGACCGGTATGGGTTCCGTGCCTTGGCGACCTGGCCCGGGGAGCCGCACGAGAAGGGTTTGGTCGAGCGGCCCATCTTCTACGTCAAGGACAACTTCTGGTATGGGCGGAAGTTCACCGGCATGCAGGACCTGCAGGCCCAGGGCAATCGGTGGCGCGACACGATCTGCAACGTGCGGATCCACTCCGGGTTGGACGAGCGTCCGATCGATCGGTTTGCGCTTGAGCGGTCCCACCTCCGGGCCCTGCCCGACGAGCCCTACCAGGTCGAGGAAATCCTCTTCGCCAAGGCTAGCCGCTGGGGCTACGTGCGTCTGGATGCCAACGACTACTCGATTCCCTTGCTTTTCGCTGGAAGGCGCCTGGGGGCGAAGCTGAATGCCACATCGGTCCGCATCTATGACCAGGGCTATCTCGTGGCCCAGCACGCCCGCTGCTTTGGGCATCATCAGGTGATCACTCTTCCCGAACATCAGAAGCGTCCGTGGTCCCTGCGGAAGGAGACCTCACCAGTCCTACCTCGCCATCTCGTTCCTGGATTGGAACTCCCCAGGCAAGCAGCTCTGCAGGTCGAGCAGCGCGACCTCACCGTCTATGATGCCCTGGTGGCGGAGGAGGTGGCCCCATGAACGATCGCGCTTCGCATCCCGGAGGGGACCTGGCCTACCTCATCCGGCAGATGAAGGCGCCTCGCATCGCCCAGGCAGTTTCCCGGGTCGCCGAGCAAGCGCGCAACGAGAGCTGGAGCTATGAGGACTTCCTGACTGTGCTCCTCGATCATGAAGTCCTGGCTCGACAAGCCCAAGGCGGAGAGGCCCGCATCCGTGCCGCTCACTTCCCCGCCCGCAAGACGGTCGAAGACTTCGACTTTACCTACCAAACCAGCGTCCGCCAGCAAGTCGTGCTCCACCTGGCCACTCTGTCCTTCATCGAGGCGCGCGACAACGTGATCTTCCTCGGCCCGCCAGGAACAGGCAAGACCCATCTGGCTGTGGCGCTGGGTATGAAGGCCTGCCTGGCTGGCCACCGAGTTCAATTCGCTACAGCGACCCAATGGGTGGTGAGACTCGCGACCGCCAACCACGAGAAGCACCTGGAGACCTACCTCCGCCAGCTGGAACGCACACCCTTGATCATCATTGACGAGGTGGGGTACATCCCATTCGATGCGGAGGCCGCCAACCTGTTCTTCCAGTTGGTTTCCTCTCGCTACGAACGAGGCTCGGTGATCGTCACGTCCAACAAGCCGTTCACCGCATGGGGGGAGATCTTCGGCGACCCGGTCGTCGCCGCGGCGATGATTGACCGACTGGTCCACCATGCTGAGATCCTCTCCCTGAAAGGAAACTCGTATCGCCTGAGAGATAAGAAACTTTCTGATCACAAGGCCAGGTCCGCCCCGGCTACAGGCTTGGGCTAGACACAAAGTGGCCTACTTTTCAACCGGTGATTCTGGACTACTTTTCGACCGGTGTTGACA
>CAYRNM010000368.1:0-2226 GCA_964425465.1 uncultured Anaerolineae bacterium
GGGTAGAGGGGGAGGATGTGACCCTGAACCTGCGCACAATTCGCAGCGTCCCCCTGCGCATTCCCGTCTCGCCCGATGGCCCACCGCCCGCGCGCCTGGTGGTGCGCGGCGAGGCCTACATGCCCGTGGGCGCTTTCCGGGAGTTCAACCGCCGCCAGGAGGAAGTGGGGGAAAAGGCCTTCGCCAATCCCCGCAACGCCGCCGCGGGCTCCATCCGCCAGCTCGACCCCCGCATCACCGCCTCCCGGCCCCTGGACCTCTTCACCTACGCCGTGGTGGATGTGGAGGGAAGGGCCATCCGCACCCAGTGGGAGGCGCTGGAGGTCCTGCGAGAGCTGGGCTTTCCTACCAACCCTGCTAACCGGCTCCTTTGCAACCTGGATACGGTGGTCGAATATTATAACCGCTGGCTGGAGCAGCGTGAGGCCCTGGACTACGAGACTGATGGGGTGGTGGTCAAGATCAATGACCTGGCCGTGCAGGAGGCGCTGGGCAGCGTGGGCAACGCCCCCCGAGGTGCAGTGGCCTTCAAGTTCCCAGGGCGTGAGGCGATCACCAAGCTGCTGGACATCCAGGTGAATGTGGGGCGGGTGGGGACCATCACCCCCTACGCCCTGCTGGAGCCGGTCCGCCTGAGCGGGGCCACCATCCGCCAGGCCACTTTACATAACGAAGACTACATTCGGGACAACGACATCCGCAAGGGCGACACCGTCCTCGTGCGCCGGGCAGGGGAGGTGATCCCTCAGGTGCTCAGGCCCTTGGTGGAGCTGCGCACTGGGGAGGAGCAGCCCTGGCGTATGCCGAATGCCTGCCCCTCCTGTGGCGAGCCCATTGTCCGGCCTAAGGAGGAGGTGGCCTACTACTGTGTGAATGCCGCCTGTCCGGCCCAACTGGTGCGCCGTATTGAGCACTTCACCTCGCGGGGGGCGATGGAGATCGAGGGGCTGGGAGAGAAGATCGCCCAACAGTTGGTGGATGAGGGACTGTTGCACGATGTGGCCGACCTTTACTACCTTCGCCAGGAGGACCTGTTGCCGCTGGAGGGTTTCGCCGAGAAGAAGGTGGAGAACCTGCTGGGAGCTATTGAGGCCAGTAAAGCCCGCCCCCTCTCACGGCTCATAACCGCTCTGGGCATCCGTTATGTGGGCGACGTCGTGGCCCAACTGCTGGCCGGGCACTACCGAAGCCTGGGGGCGCTGATGGCCGCCTCTCAGGAGGAGCTGGAGGGAATCGAGGGCATCGGGCCGCGCATTGCCCAGAGCGTTGTGGAGTGGTTCAGCCGGCCCCGCAACCGGCAGGTGGTGGAAAAGCTCCGTCAAGCAGAGGTGCGGATGGCAGAGGAGGTGGTCGAGGCCAAGGGGCCGCAGCCTTTGGAAGGGCTAACCTTTGTGATCACCGGCACGTTGTCCATCCCCCGCGAGGAGATGGCGGCCTTCATCGAACGCAACGGTGGCCGGGTGGCCAGCTCCATCTCCCGCCGCACCGACTACCTGTTGGTGGGGGCCAGTCCCGGCGGCAGCAAGTACAGCCGTGCCCAGGAGCTAGGCACGCCCATAATCAGCGAGGAAGAGTTAAGGGGGATGATGGGGGGGTAGGGAGAGTCTCATAGCCAAGGCCAAATGGGTGGCTGGCCAGTGCCGACGGCCAGGATAGGCCATCGGCACTGCTATGTCTGAGGCCTTCTCGTAGCTGCCCGCGTACCAGGCGGCCAGCAGATCACCACTCGGCAGCTCGGCAAGGGTGGAGGCATGACAGGAGGGGAAAGCAGAATCGTAGCCAGCGGGGAATATGGTCTCTTTTCCGAGCATGGGCGTCTTCCTTAACCCCGCCGCCCGAGGCGCTGATGATAACAAGGTCTCTCTTGCCCTATTTGGCGGAGTGAATATACAGCGCATCGGGCATCAGGCGGCCTTTCTATCGGATGGTTGGTCTTGGTTGCCTTCGTCTGGCCTTTGCCGATGTACCTCCTGCTTGAGTTGGGCTAGATGTTGGGCATAGCTCCGCTCCGCCTGCCTTTGGCTTGTGGGTGCCTCTGCGTGAGCTGGGGGTGCTGTCTCCGGTTCGGAGAGGCTCGCGGGCCTGAGTCTCTCGTACCACCACTCCCACAGTTGCCACAGGGCCAGGGTGACGAAAAAGGCAATGGCCGTGTCGATGAAACCGATGTCCAGGTGAGATCTCTCGGAAAATCGGTGAGTGGCAGTGATGAGGCAAGCTGAATTGGGG
>CAYRNM010000369.1:0-2223 GCA_964425465.1 uncultured Anaerolineae bacterium
GAATAGGGGTGGGTTCGGCGCCCAGCACCTCAGGTAGATCGAGCTCCGAGGCCAGGTGGTTGCTCACGTAGTAAATACTGCTCACCACAAGACAACAGAAGAGCGCCCCGCTCAGGGCACGAAGGAGCTGGCTGGTCGCCACCTCCTTTTCCAGGCTGAAGAAAGAGGCCGCCCGCTCTTTACGGGCTTGCCAGGCCCGACGCAGATAAAAGAGAAGGACCAAGCCACACAGTCCGTAGAGCCAGAGCTCATATTTGCAGATAAGTTGCAATAGAACGACCATGGGTTCTTCTAACTGGTTTGGTAGAAACCCGGTTTTTGGGGAAAACCGGGTTTCTTGGACTAGTCCAGGCCCTGGAGCTCGATTAGAATGCCCTCGATCAGATCACAGAGATGGTCGCTGGCACGGTCGGCCACAGCCAGTACCTCGGCATGGTCCTCCCTCTCTGATCCTGCCTCAGGCCAAGCTATGTTGCTGATCACCGACAGGCCCAAGACCCGCATCCCCCCCTGCCGGGCCACCAGCACCTCGGGTCCAGTGGACATGCCCACCGCATCCACGCCAATGGAGCGCAAGAAACGGATGTCAGCCGGGGTCTCAAAATGGGGGCCGGCCAGCATGCAGTAGACACCTTCTCGAAGGGGAAGCCCCTGGGCCGTGGCCACGCAATGGGCCAGGACCCGCAGCCGGAGGTCGTAGGCCTCCCTCATGCTGGGGAAGCGAGGGCCCAGCTCGGGCTGCTCGGGGCCGCGCAGCGGGCTCAGCCCAGCCATGGCCGCCAGGTTGAGTTGGTCAGCGATGAGCATGATGTCGCCGGGCTCGAAGCTGGGGTTCAGCCCCCCCGCCGCGTTGGTCAGAATCAGCATCCTTATCCCCAGCCGCTGCATCACCCGAATAGGGAAAGTCACCTGTTGCAGGGAATAGCCCTCATAGTAGTGAGCTCTGCCCTGCATTACCAGCACCCCCCGCCCCCCCAGTCGTCCTGCGAGCATTCGGCCAGCGTGGCCCTCCACCGTGGGCCGGGGGAAATGGGGAATCGCATCGTAGGGCAGTATCTCCGCTTCTGTCACCCTTTCAGCTAGGCGGCCCAGGCCCGAGCCCAGCACCAGGCCGATGCGGGGCCTGTGGCGGATGTGTCGCCGGATCACATCCGCCGCCTCCTCGAAGTCGGCCAAGGTGAAGGATTGGGAGGTAGGACTAGTCGGGGGAAGCATCCCCTTTCTCCTGAAAGTTAGCATAGACCTGAGTGGTGTGGAGAGCAGTAGAAAATGAAAGCTGCCCCGGGAGACGACCGGAACAGCGTTCTGGGGTGAGCGGAGGGATTCGAACCCACGATCTCCTGGGCCACAACCAGGTGCCTTGAACCACTCGGCTACGCTCACCATGTGACGAGTATATTTTAGCACAAAAGCCTCAGATGAGCAAATGAGGTAACGAGTGGATGGGGCAATGAGTGGGATGAGCCTTGTTGACTCAGTGCCTCGTTAACTTGTTACTCTCTCCCCTCCCCCCTGACCGCGATCACAACCTGCACCATGCTGTTGGGAAGTTCCACCTCCTCCATTACAGCGCGCAGGCTGACCGGTTCCAACAGTTCCACCCAGGGCAGAGAAATCTGCTGGCCCGTTGCCCCATACAGCCCGTCGAGCAGCCAGCCTACAAGGCCTCGCCGACACGGGTAGGCCAGAGGCACCATCACCAACCGCCCCCCTGTCCGAAGCACACGGGATATCTCTCCCAGTGTATCGGGTTGGAGGATAAAGGGGCTGGGAAAGGTTACGACCAGGGAGTCGAAGGTCCCGCTGGCAAAGGGCAGGGCCTGCCCACGCCCCTGCACCAGCGGCAGGGACAGGCCGCGATGGTGGAGCTTCCGCTGCGCAATACGGACCATGTAGGGTGAGAGCTCCAGGCCCCAGACCTGATGATGGGCCTTCGCCAACTCGCCCAGGAGGTTCCCTGTGCCAAAGCCCAACTCCAGCACCCTGGGGCCTGCGAGGTGGGGCAGGACAGTCCGCTGCCAGGACCACCACGCTCCCCCTGAGACCAGCCAGCTCACCCCATCGTAAGCCCAGGCCAGCTCATTGTACAGCAGTCGAAACCCCACCCGGAGTCCCCACCGGAAGACTCGCCTCATTATCCGCCCCATGCTGCCTCTGGCCCATTCCTTTCCCTGCTGAAGCATATCATTTCAACGGCAAATCGCCAAGTGCAAAGGAACGCTC
>CAYRNM010000370.1:0-2208 GCA_964425465.1 uncultured Anaerolineae bacterium
CCATAGCGGTTCAGTGCTATGCGGCGCGGATTGGCTACGATGACCTTTGTTCCCTTAGTGAGCACGGCCCGCCGGATGAAAAGCTCGACGATGGGCGCTTCCTCGGCGGGGTCAATGCCCATCAGGAAGATGACGTCGGCTTCCCCGATCTCGGCCAAGGAGGCTAAGGGCCTGGCACCATCGGGCATGCGGCCGATGTGGTCCACGTTGTTGGTGCCCACCACGGCCCGCATGAATCGCTGGAAGAGGTAGTTGGCCTCGTTGGTGGCGCGGGTCGAGCCGATGCCGCCCACGCTGTCCGGCCCACTTTCTTCCACGATCTCGCCCAATCGCCGGCTGATCAAGTTCAGCGCCTCTTGCCAGGTGGCAGGCTCCAGCTTGTCGCCTCTCCTGATCAGCGGAGTCGTCAGTCTGTTGGGGCTGTGGACGAAGGCGTGGCCGAAGCGGCCCTTGTCGCAGAGCCACTGGTCGTTGACCTCGGCGTTCTCCCGCGCCCCGATGCGGCGCAGCTTGTTCATCTTGACGTCCAGGGTGACGTTGCAGCCCACGGCGCAGTAGGGACAGATGCTGGGCGTGCGCTCCAGCTCCCAACTGCGAGCCTGGAAGCGAAAAACGCGGCTGGTGAGGGCCCCCACGGGGCAAATGTCCACGATATTGCCTGAGAAGATGGAATTGAGGGGATGGCCAGCGAAGGTGTCCACTCTGCTCAGACAGCCGCGCTCGAAGCAGTCCAACTGCGGTTCATCGGCCCACTGTTCCAGGAATCGTACACAGCGACGACAGAGGACACAGCGCTCTTCGTCCTTGACGATGAGGGCGCTGAGGGGGTAAGCTTTTCTCTTGTGGCGCTTCTCCTCGATGAAGCGGCTCTCCGCGGCCCCGTACTTGAAAGCCCAATTCTGGAGGTCACATTCCCCGCCCTTATCGCAGACAGGGCAATCGAGCGGGTGGTTGGTGAGCAGGAACTCCAGCATCCCTTTGCGAGTCTTGATCACCTCTGGGGTGTTGGTATGCACCACCATCCCTTCCCGCACCGGCGTCGTGCAGGCCGTCTGCAGGCCGCGCATCTTCTCGATCTCCACCAGGCACAAGCGGCAGCCACCCAGGGGGAGCAATTTCTCGTAGTAGCAAAGGGTGGGAATCTCAATGTCGACACTCCTGGCGGCTTCCAGGACCAACGTTCCCGCCGGGACAGTTACCTCTTGGTCATCAATTGTCAGAGTTACCGTTGACTCCATCAAATTTCCTCAAGTTCCCCTAAGTTCCCCCGAGTTCCCCCGAATAGACCACCTGACCCAGGACCATCTGACCATCAGACCATACAGTGTTTCTCCCGAATGTGATACAGGTATTCGTCGCGGAAATGCCGGATGCTGGAGGTGACGGGGCCCAGGGCCGCGTCGCCCAGGGGACAGAAGCTCTTGCCGCCGATGTTGTCGCAGATGTCCAGGAGAAGATCGAGGTCCTCTTCGCGCCCCTGGCCGTGCTCAATGCGGTGCAGGATCTTGTACAGCCAATCGGTGCCCTCGCGGCAGGGGACACACTGGCCGCAGGACTCGTGGCGGAAGAAGGCGGCCAGCCGCTCCACCGTTTTGACGATGCACGTCCCCTGGCCGATGACGATCACTGCCCCGGAGCCCAGCATAGAGCCAGCCTCGGCCAGCGATTCGAAGTCCAGATTCACTCGCTCTATCGTTGTGGCGGGGAGCATAGGCGTGGAGGCCCCGCCGGGGATGACGGCTTTGATGGGCTTTCCGTCCAGCGGCCCGCCGGCGCAATCGTGGATGAGCGTCCGCAGGGGCGTACCCAGGGGCAGCTCGTAGACGCCGGGCTTCTTGACGTGGCCACTGATGCAGAACAGCTTCGGCCCTGGGCTCCTCTCCGTCCCGAAGCCCCTGTACCACTCGGCTCCGTGCTGGACGATGAAGGGCACGTTGAACAGGGTCTCCACATTGTTGATGATCGTCGGCTTGCGATAGACGCCCTCGCTGGCCGGGAAGGGCGGCTTGAGCCTGGGATGGCCGCGATCCCCCTCCAGTGAGGTCAACAGCGCCGTCTCCTCGCCGCAGATGTAGGCCCCCGCTCCGCGATGCACTAGCAATTCCAGGTTATAACCACTGCCTAGAATGCTCTTGCCCAGATAGCCCCTCTCGTAGGCCTGCTCTATGGCTCGTTCCAGCCGTTCGGCCCCGAAGGCGTACTCGCCTC
>CAYRNM010000371.1:0-2202 GCA_964425465.1 uncultured Anaerolineae bacterium
CAGAAGTACTGGGAGCAGCCGATCTCCTTGGGGCCGGCATGGCCGATGACCGCCCTGGCCAGGTAGACATCGCCTATCTTCCCCTCATCCAGCCATTCCTTGACCCTGCCGTAGGACGCGCTGAAGTAGGTATGGTAAGCGATCATCACCTTGATGCCGGACTCCTCCGCGGCGGCTAGGATCCTGTCTGCCTGGGCGAGGGTGGCGGCCATGGGCTTATCCTGGTAGACATGCACCCTGTGCCTCGCCGCCTCCTCGACGATGTCCGCCTTCCCCCCGTTGTCGCCGCAGACCAGGATGGCATCCAGCTCCTCTTTTTTGAACATCTCACGGTAATCCTCGTAGAGGGTCTTGAGATGGAAACGATCCTGGGCCTGCTGGCGCAGCTCTTCGTAAGGCTCGGCACCGGTGACCAGCTCCACAGCCGGCAGGGCAGCGAGGCTTTCGCCCATGAACCAGACATGATCGCTGGTCATGCCCACGATGCCCATCCTGACAACTTTCTCCACCATGTGATCTCCTTTCCATGAGCTCAATCGATTGAAAAGACTCCCAGGACCACTGCTGTCTGCCAGGCCTCCTCAGGGACCTGGCAGACAGAGCCTGACCAGGAAAGGGCTCAGAAGGTGGTCTCTAGCTCCAGCGCCTGACCCTGCCGAGCAGCCTCGATGGCCTTGGTCATGATCTCGATCACGTGACGGGCATGCTCTCCACTGACGACTGGCTCCTTATCCTCCAGGATGCAGTCGATCATGTGGGCCACCGCTCCGGTGAACCAGTTGTCTCTGTCCGGCAGTTCCAGCGCAGTCCAACCCCTGATCCCCAGCTTGAGGTCCTCCCTGTAGAGCTCGAAGGGCCGCTCCGCCCCATACTCGCCTATGCTGATCGTCCCCTCGCTGCCGTAGATCTCCATCGAGGGGCCCTTGGCCGCCCGCACGCAGAAGGTAGCATCTACAAAGGCGAAGGTGGCGTTCCCAAAGTCGAGCATGATCAGGGTGTTATCATCTACCTCTACGTCGATCCTCTTGCCCTTGTAGGGCCCCCCTCGCACATACCGCACCGGGTCGGAGATCCCCGAGAGGCAGGTCACCCGCTTGGCCGGACCGAGTATCCCCGTGAGGGTGTGGAGAGCGTAGACCCCCAGGTCGAGGACGGGGCCTCCCCCTGGCTTGTAAAACCAGGTGGGGTCGGTGGCCCAGTAGGGGAAGTAGGCCGCGCCCTCATGGGAAGTGCGGGCCTTGGCGAAGGCCACCTTGCCGATAGCTCCCTCCTGGATGAGCTCCCTGATCTTCTGGTTGACCGAGCTGAGCATCGTCGCCGCCGCGGCCCCCAGTTTCAGGTTGCGCTTCTTGGCCTCCTCGATGAGGGTGGTGGCCTCTTCGACGGTGTTGGTCATCGACTTCTCACTGTAGACGTGCTTCCCCGCCTGGAGGGCCTTAAGGTTCACCTCGTAGTGGGCCTGGATGTGGGTGGTGTTCACCAGGAGCTCAAGGCCGGATTTCTCCAGCATCTCATCCAGGTCGGTGTAGACCTGAGGAACGTTGAACTTCTCGCCGGCCGCCTTGGCCCTCTCCTCGATCAGGTCGCAGACAGCCACCAGGTCAGCCTTCTGCATTTTGACAATGCCTGGCAGATAGGCGTTGTCGGCGATGACACCACAACCGACAAGCCCAATTTTGACCTTTTCCACGATCCTTCTCCTTTCCTTATTGCTTGCTTGGATGGGACAGGGGCAGATGCTGAAGCCCACCCCTGGCCGAGGAGGTCCGTTCAGGCGATACCCCGGCCTCGCACAACGGGAGCCGCGAGGCTGGCCCTCCATAACTTGCATCTCGGCCCTAGCGGGGCTGTCAACCTTACCAATATTTCGCCATCACCTCCTCCCAGGCCTTCTTGCTTTCCTCAGCCGCCTCCAGGGGGATCTCGAAGACCCAGTACCAGTCATAGCCCACCTCCTTCAGGGCCTTGCACATCGCTGCGTAGTCAATGTGCTCCGGGTCTATGGTGAAGGTGTGGAGGCAGAAGATCCTCTTTCCCACCAGCTCGATCTCCTCATGGGGCTGCATATCCCCATGGGGCCAGTAGCAGTGCTCGTAGATGCCGAACCAGGGGCTGTTGATCTCATCCACCAGCTGCACCAGCGCATCCAGGCCTCCCAGGCCGATGCCCTCGAAGATGCCCCCCTCGAAGCCGACCCTGACC
>CAYRNM010000372.1:0-2200 GCA_964425465.1 uncultured Anaerolineae bacterium
AAAAGAATTGGCAAAAATTCGTTGATAAAAGTGGACTCCGCCCGGTTCTGGTGGTAGAGTTACGCTGTCTAAGCAACTCGAAACCAGAGCCAAGAGAGGAGTCCACTGGTGAACAGTGTAACCCAGATCAGCCCTTCTGTCAACTCCAAGCGCCGGCCGGGCCGACCGCCGCTGCGGACCTCGTCCAAGGAGCGGGAGACCATTCGTGAATGTGTGAAAGGAGCCATCATCACCGGGCGGATGCCCAGCGATGCCCAATTGGCTCAGCAGGTCAGCCTGGGTGAGCGCACAGTACGGGACATCCGTCTGGAAGCCGGTCTCAACCGCTGGCACGTCGCTGCCTGGGTCAAGGAGCAGGAGGCAGCAGTTCCATCGCCAGAAGGGGAAACCTTGTGCTGGACACCCTACGCTGGCCTGTGGCTGCTGGTGCCCTTGATCGTCAACTCGACGTTGTTGCCGGCTGCGCGCCTGTTGCAGTGGGTGATCCGCACCAGGGTGGACGCCTGGCAGTGGGTGTTAGCGGTGGTGATGTGGGCCATGCTGGGGTTCCGACGCTTCTTCCACCTGGAGGACTTCCGTCACCCAGCCGACTTGGGATTGGCTCTCTTCACCGGCCGGGTGCGGCTGTTGGCGGACAGCACTGTCTGGCGGCTGGTGCATACCCTTAAACCGGAGAGCGCCGAGGCCTTCTATCAGCAGACGGCTGCTGAAGCAGTGCCTTTGGAGGTGCCCGAGGGAGAGGAATGGACCAGCATGGATGAGCACGTGGTCGGCTTCTTCACCAAGTTGAAGCCTCGCCCTCTGGGCAAGACGCGGGTGCCCGCCCGAGGTCGGGCCTACCCGGCCATCCGGCTCTATGCCCCCTTTCACCTCTGGGCCGGAAGATTCATCGGCCTGGTGGTGACCAAGGCGCGATGTGCTCTCAGCCAGGTTCTGCCTATCCTCATCACCGAGGTCCGTCGGCTGCGCAAGCTTGCCCGCCATCCCTATCCTCAGCAGGTGGACTTGATCATCGACCGAGGTGGCTACAAAGGCAGTCTGTTTGAAGATCTGATGGAGGACCCCGACCTCCGTTTCATCGCCATGGCCCGGGCGACCAAGAGGAACGTCCGACAATGGGAGGCTGTGTCGGAAGAAGCTTTCACCCCCTACCAACCCGAGGGGGAGCACAATCTTCATCTCAAGGTCGCCGATACCTGGACCCAAATCTCGGATTGCCGCTATCCCTTGCGCACGGTGCTCATCCGAGACGACACCCCAGACACGAAGCAGCGCTGGCGGGCCTTGTTCACCAACGTCCCGGCGGAGGAGATGGGCCCGGCCAAGGCGGACGCCACCTACCGCCGACGGCAGGGCCACGAGAATGGCTTCGCCGATCTGGATCACCATCTGGCCGGGAAGTGTCTGCCCAAGCCATACCATCTGGTGCGGGAGTTGAACGATCAAGGGGAGAGGCGCAAAACGGTGGTGACCATCCTCTCCGCTGAGACGATGACCGGTCTGAGGATCGTGGCCTGGCTGCGCCACTGGGCCTACAACCTGGTCAAGGACTTTGGCGCAGCACTGGGTGAGCCCTACACTGCTATGCGGGTGGGCACCCTGGTGCGCCGGTTTATCGCCCGGCCAGGGGAGCTGCGCCTCAAAGGCAACGAACTCTGGGTCATCCTGACGCCCTTCACCGGCAGCCAGGCCCTGGCCAGTTGGATTCAACAGATCAATCATCAGCGGATCGCGATTCCCTGGCTGGGTCACCTGATCCTCCAGGTGGAGATAGCACCACTATCGGTCGGTCTGGCGGCCAATCCCAGAGCAGTGCGACGGAGGATTTTTGCCAATTGCCAGTCATCCATGGTCACATAGGGAAATCGGTGTGTCACATACATCACTCCGAGATAACTCTCGTCGAGCTTGAGAACGCTTCGGCCAATGAGGATTGGCGAGAGTCAGCCTGGGGTTTCCCATTGCCCGCCTCCAGAGTGCTTCTCTTAGTCTCATCTTCATTTTCTTGAGCGCCAACAACCTGCCGCCCAATGGATCATCCTCTCGATACCCTCATCAAAGCGAACCTGCGGATCCCACCCTAGCCGCCTCCGTGCTTTGGAGATGTCGGCCTCCATATGCCGTTGATCCCCCGGCCTGACTGGGGCATATACCACCGGGTAGTCGCACCGGTTATGGCCAAAGACAGACAAGATCAGAT
>CAYRNM010000373.1:0-2177 GCA_964425465.1 uncultured Anaerolineae bacterium
GGGTGGGAGGGGTGGTGGGACAGAAGCTGTGGAGCCTGACGCCAGAGCATCAGGTGTTGTGCGTCACCCATCTGCCGCAACTGGCGGCCTACAGTGACGCCCACTTCCGCGTGGCCAAGGCGGTGGTGGGCCAGCGCACTGTGACCGGCGTGGAGTTGCTCGGCACTGACCAGCGCATCGTGGAGCTGGCAGCCATGCTCGGCGCCGACCGGCCCGAGACGCGCCGCAGCGCAGAGGCGATGTTGGCGGAGATCGCGCAGGAGAAAGATGGAGGGGTGAGGAGTAACAAGTGACAAGTAGCGAGTAACGGAGGGCGACCACGGCGCTGGCTGCGTAGGCCAGCCTCAGACAGCACAGGTGCTGCGGATGGCGGAAGGGAGGCAGGGGTATGAAGCAGTGCTTTGTCATCATGCCCATCGGTAGTGGTGAGGATTATGAGAGGTGCAAGGACATCTACGAACGCATGATCAAGGAGACCGTGGAGGATGCGGGCCTGGAGCTTCAATGCATCAGGGCTGACGAGGTCTCCAAGCCCGGTGCCATCATCAAAGATATCATGAAGCGGCTCTACGAGGCCGACGTGGTGATCGCCGACCTGTCCGGCCTCAATGCCAACGTCTGCTACGAGCTGGGCGTGAGGCATGCGCTAAAGGGCGGCACCATCATGATCGTGGACGATGGTGAGGGCCAAAAAGGAGCATACCCATGCCTCAATATCGTTTCTGGCGCGCCGACCCGCGCCTCCGGGCTCGGGCTAAAGAGCTGCGCCAGACACCGACACGCGCTGAAGCCGTGTTATGGGAGCGGCTTCGCCACAGCCAGGTGCTCGGCCTGAAATTCCGCCGCCAGCATCCGCTCAGTGATTTCGTCGTGGATTTCTACTGCGCCAAGGCCAGACTGGTGATCGAGATAGATGGGAGCGTTCACGAACAACAGCGCGAGCGAGATGAAGAACGCGGCGACCCTGGAGCAGCAGGGGTATCAGATCATCCCCTTCACCAACACCGAAGTCGAGCAAGACATTGAAGGCATCTTACAGCAGATTGTCACATTCGGGAGGGTGAGCGGTTGAGTTGCAGGGAGTGCAGCCGCCAGATTGCTTGGGAGCGGACTTGCGTCCGTACCCCGGTGTCCATAATCTACACGTAAGGAGCACAAAATGGCTATCCACATCGAGGACGTGAAGGACGAGACACTGTGGTTCGTCGCCACCTGCAGCCACGTGAGGGAGGGGGCCGACCAAGACCGGGGCGGGGCGGTGCGAAAGACGTGGATCGAGGAGATGCTCCCCCAGGGCCTGCAGATCAAGGTTGCGCTGGACGATGAACAGCCTATCGGTTTTATCCACCTGCTGCCCATCGAACACACCGCCTTCGGCCTCACAGGGCATGACCTGCTCACCATCCCCTGCCTGGCCCTCAAAGACGCATACCATGGCCAGGGCATCGGCCGGATGCTGATGGAGGCCGCGGAGGCGGCGGCGCGGGCTACGGACGTCAAGGGCCTGGCCCTTATCGGCCACGAGTGGGAGGACGACTTCTGGTTCATGCGCACCGACTTCTTCCGCCACTTCGGATACCAGGAGGCAGACCGCCGAGGGAACGCGGTCATCCTCTGGAAACGGTTCGCCGACGATGCCGAGCCGCCGCGCTTCTTTTCGCCCGCCTGGACATACGAACCGGTGCCCGGCAAGGTCGCCTTCGACGCCTTCTGGAACCGCCAGTGCCTCACCACCGCTGTCGAGATCCATAACGTGCGCGAAGTGTGCGCCGAGTACGGAGACCGCGTCTTATTGCGGGAGTACGACGCCAGTGACCCCGCCGTGCGTGAGCGCTACCAGATCGGCCGGCTGCTGGCGGTCAATGGCCGGGAGATCGGCTGGGGGTACGAGGCCCCCCGAGAGGGGTTGCGGGCGGCGATTGATGAGGCGCTGGGTGACTGTGAGGTGATTGGGTAACGAGGCAACGAGTAATGGGTCAACGGGGCATGGGCAGTGAGGGTTGCCCCCTTGTTAACTCGTCAACTCGTTGACTCATTGACTTGCCAACTTCAGTTACTGGCCCAGGTGTAGATGATGACCCGCACCCAGATCACGTGCCTGATTCTGATTTTCCTCTCTCTCCTCTCCGCTTGTCAGGGTGGATTTCCTCTCCTCAATCCTGGCCCCACCCCTACGC
>CAYRNM010000374.1:0-2172 GCA_964425465.1 uncultured Anaerolineae bacterium
GTCCCTACTCCTACCCCAGTCCCCACCTCTACCCCCTTCAAGCGGCCTCTGCTCTTCATCAGTGCCTCCAGCACCGATCTCTCCCCCGTGACCCCTGGGGAGTCGGTCGTTGTCACGCTGAAAGTCAAGAACGCAGGGGACACATCGGCCGAAAACATCCGTGTCACCTTCGCCAGCGGGGCCTTTGTGCCCCAGGGCGCCAGTGGCACCCAAGCGATATCTAACCTGGGAGCCGGCTCGGAAACCTCGGTGAATCAGAGCCTGATCCTCAGCGGGGAGGCGAGCACGGGGGTCTATCAACAGCAGGTGGCACTGGAATATGAGGACCCCAATGGCGCAGCCTACAGCTCCACCGAAGTGGTGGGCATCTCAGTCATAGTGCCTGAGCCGGGCCTGCCGCAGATCATCATCCGCGACGCCCGAACGACTCCCGATCCCATCCTCCCTGGCCAGCCTTTCTCCCTGATCTTCACCCTCCACAATGTGGGCCACGGCTTGGCCAGGGATGTGCTGGTGAGCGTGGGGACGAGTGGCCCGGCCATGCCTATCATGGCGGGCAGCACGCAGTCGGTGGATATGCTGGATGAGCAGGGGATGAAAGAGGTGGCGCAGTGGCTGATCGTCTCCGAGTCCACCTCGAAGGGCAGCTACAGCCAGGCTATCTCCATCCAGTATCGGGATGAAAAGGGCAACCCTTACACGATCGAGCAGCGGGTGGGGCTGACGGTGATGGAGCTGGAGGAAGAAGAAAAGCCTACGCCTCGGCCCCGTCTGACCATCGTCGGCTACCACAGTGAGCCCAGTTCCCTGATTCCGGGGGAGCTGTTCAATCTGTTCGTGGACCTGGAGAATGTAGGAGAAGCGCCAGCCATGGATATCCAACTGGCCCTGGGAAGCGGCCGGCTGGTTGAGGACACCTCGGGCGGAGGCGCGGGCCCAAGTGCGGCCCCCCTTGCCCCTCTGGATACGAGCAATGTCAAGTTCATCCCCTATCTTGAGGCTCAGGAGCGGACGACGGTCGTGCAGCGCATGATCGTGGATGGCCAGGCCCGCTCAGGTGCCTATGGACTGGAGGTCACCTTCAGCTACCAGGATGAGGAGGGGGTGAACTACACCTCGGGCGAGTGGGTCAGCCTGTTGGTGATTCGCCAGCCTCACCTCCAGATCGAGTTCTACCACCCCATCACCGAGGTGATGGTCGGCGAGTTCTTTGCCATCCCGGTGGAGGTCATCAACGTCGGCCAGGAGACGGCCAATGTGAGCACCATGGAGCTGCGGAGCCTGGACCTGGAGATACACGACGGAGACATGTACATTGGCCCGCTGGACCCCGGCACCTCAGGCCTCCTGGAAGCTCAGGCGGTGGCCCTTCAAAGCGGCGAGGCCATCGTCCAGGTGATCATCCACTACCTGGATGATTTCGGCCACCAGCAGCAGGTGATTCAGGAGCTGCGCTTCCAGGTGCGATCCCCTCCCACGCCAGTGCCCACATTGATGGGTGCGGAGACAGCGGAGATGCCCACTCCTGGCCCTAAGCCCGGAGAGGAATTGAGCCTTGTGGACAGGATGGTGCGCTTTCTCAAGGCCCTGTTAGGACTGGGAGTGTGATGAAGGCCCTCGCCCCCGTCCCTGCGGGGCACCCCCTCTCCCAAGTTTGGGAGAGGGGGACAGGGGGTGAGGGCCCCGTCTGAGGACTACCCCATGTACCCCTCGGATCTCCTGTGGTTGATCTGGCGCAATCTGGGACGTATGCGCGCCCGGGTGGCAATGACAGCCATCGGGGTACTGATCGGCACCGCCGCAGTGGTGATCCTGATCTCCCTGGGGGCGGGCCTGCAGCACAGTCTCACCGGCGAGCTGACTGCCATCCGCGACCTGACGCGCGTTACCGTGCTGCCAGGCAGCTATGGCCGAGAGTTCGGCCCCTCGCAACGGCCTGGACGCACCGAAGAGAAAGTGCTCAATGAAGATGCACTACGGTTCATCAGGGATCTCCCTCACGTGATGGCCGCCACCCCACGGCAGGGGTTGATGGGCGGGCAGTTGCGGTTGAACCGCGTAGTGGCCTACTCCTCCATCGTGGGCATTGACCCCCATCAGACTGAGGCCCTGGGGCTAGAGGTGCAGCGAGGTGCACTCAGGCTGGGACGGGGGCAGGCGTTGGTGGGGGCC
>CAYRNM010000375.1:0-2172 GCA_964425465.1 uncultured Anaerolineae bacterium
GGACGGGAGTATAGGCCCTTTGTGGCGGGGTGGTAAACGAATCACGAATCGGCGAATCACGAATCTTGCTAGAAAAGGGATTGAGAACGATGGCTTACCAAGAGTGGGAATCTAGGGTGCCGGCCGAGATCAGACGCGGATCGATGTGGGGCTTCTACGGGTATCGCAAGGCTCTGTAAAGATACAAGAGACAATGAGATTTCGTGATTCGAGATTCATGATTCGAGGTTCGCTATGAAGTGCCTGCTCGTCTACGACATCCCCGATGATAGAATCCGCACCAAGGTCGCCGACATCTGCCTGGACTACGGCCTGGAGCGCATCCAGTATTCGGCTTTCCTGGGCGAGCTGGGACACAACCGGCAGGAGGAGATCCTGCAAAAGATCCGGCGGCGGGTAGGGAAGAAAGACGCCAATGTGCAGGTCTTCCCCATCTGCGATAAGGACCTGCGATTGCGGCGGGAGTTGGTGGTCAATGACTACAAGCTCGGCTGATCTCATACCGCTTACCGTCACCGACGTCAAGAATTTCGTCTACTGCCCGCGGGTGGTGTATCACGTGCATTTCGTACCCCAGCGGCCGGTGACCTACAAGATGGAGGAGGGGAAGCTGCAACACGAGCACACCGCCGAACTGGAGGAGCGCCGTTCTTTGCGGGCCTACGGCCTGAGCGATGGGGAGCGGCACTTTGGGGTGCAGCTCTACTCGGACCGTCTGGGGCTATCGGGGCTGCTGGACATGGCCATCGTGCGGGAAGGCGAGACCATTCCGGTGGAGTTCAAGCATTCGACCGGGCGGCTGGGATTGAATCACAAGTACCAGTTGACCGCCTACGGGCTCTTGGTGGAGGAGAAATGGGGCCGGCCGGTGCGTCGCGGCTTCGCCTATTTTATTCCGGCCAGGCGAGCGCAGGAGGTGCCCATCACCCCCAACATGCGTCGCTACGTGACGCGGCTGCTGCGGGAGATACGGCAGATGTTGGGCAGCGAGGCCCTGCCATGGGCGACGGGCCATCGGGAGCGGTGTGTGGATTGTGAGTATCGGAGGTATTGTTGACGAATTTTGCGAATGGCGATGGAGGTGGCTTATGTATTTTCTGAGCGAAGAGGAGAAGCGGCTGGTGTTGCGGCGGTTGCTGCCTCAGGCGAGGGAGAACGAGGTGCATCCTGACCTGCGGGGTTGGAACTGGGCGCAACCGCCCCTGGCCCCGGTGTACGAGGCGCAGTTGGGGCTCTACGAGATCGCTGGCCAGTACTGTTCCACGGGCCGGGATGTCTACCTGCGGCGGGTGGAGGGGCTGAAGGCTCCGCCTAATGCCTTGATGGTGGAAGGTAGCGTTCTGCATCGGGTGATGACGGAGCTGATCCTGGCGGCGAAGCGGGTTGTATACATTCAAGGGGTGGGTTGTCTGGCGGCGCTGGCGGAATTGGCTCAGTCTGATCATGGGCTACTGGAGGGATGGGACCTGTCGGCGGGGCAGCGGGCAGAGCTGGGGAGGAAGCTTGACATTTTGTGGAATTTTGAGTATCATAGGATTGTGGCGCGGGTACAGGAGGTGTTGGCCAGGCAGCCGTACATCGGGCCGGATTCGTTGGTGGCGCTGGCCTTGCCGGTGACGGTGGAACAGAGGTTGGACGGGGCTTTCCTGGGCTTGTCGTCGCATCTGTCGGCCGATGCCTTCGTCTTCTCCGAGCCGATGATGCTGGACATCAAGTTTGGGGATCGCCGCGATTTTCATCGGCTGACGACGACGGGGTATGCTTTGGTGATGGAGAGCATCTATGAGTTTCCGATCAACATTGGCTGCGTGGTTTATCCGACCTTTCGGGAGGGGCGTTTGCTGTTGGAGCGGGACTTCCATCTGGTTGACGATGAATTACGGCAGTGGTTCATTGAGGAGCGGGACGAGCGGATGCGGATGGTGGAGGAGGAGATTGATCCTGGGGTAGCGGGTGAGTGTTATGGGGAGTGTCCTTATGGGCGGGTATGTCATAGGGAATGAGCGGGATCCTTCGCAAATCCCCTGGGTTTGGCACCGGAAAAGTGTTTGCGAGGGGGGTGAGTGAAGATAGCCGAAACAATGACTCAAATCGGCGGGGAAAAGGCATCTTGGAGAGCTGTTCTGGGCCCTATTTGGGGTTCGAGGGATATTTTCGTCGCCAACGACCTGG
>CAYRNM010000376.1:0-2154 GCA_964425465.1 uncultured Anaerolineae bacterium
CATCTACTGTGCGGGGGTCGAGGTTCCAGGTGGCCACAATTGCCTGTTTGGGACAACCGTTGGCTAGCAGACTGATCACCCACCCGATCAACTCATGATCGAGACGCCGTCGGTAGAGCGGTGTGCCACGGGCTATGGCAAAGGTGCGACCACAGGTATGACATATGCACCGTTTCTCTTTCAAGCTGTGAACACCGATGTTGCCAGCCCCCACGCGACCATAGTCTGGGCAGTCTTCGTTAGGGCAGAATTGGTTGGTAGTATCCATGCAGAGCTACCAGTGGTAGCCCCGCCGGAGTAAATCACCAGCCCGGCGGGCTACATCTTCCTTCTCGCGCACCTCGATAGGCAATCCAATCTCTCCGGTCAGAGTCGCGTCAGGCCACGTGATTTACGCCTGACGCGCAAGTATCATGTTAGCGGAAGAAAGCCCGCCCGTCAAAAATGAACGCATCGCAGGCCTTGGCGACGCAGCAGGGGAACATCGGCGGCAGCTCATCATCCGGGCCGAAGTAACGCGCCCCCAGGATCTCCTCCATATCCGTCTGGAGCGTGCCGCCCACCACCTGGCACTCGAAGAAGACTATCACTGGCTGGACCCGGTCGCCGTTGGGATACGTGATGGCATAGTCGGGGCTGGAATAAATGCCGATGAGCGCCACTGGTTCCACCTCCAACCCCGTCTCCTCGTGCACTTCGCGTACCACCGCTTCATCGGCACGCTCGCCCAGCTCCATCGCTCCGCCGGGAAAGCTCCACAAATTGATGCCGTCGCTGCGCCGCAGGAGCAGGATACGACCCTGTTCATCGCGGATACAGGCAGCGACGGCGGGATGCAACAGTGGATCGTGCCCTATGCAGCTCCGCAGGCGAACGAAGTAGTCCGACATTCCACTCGCGGCCAGGCTAACCTCCTCGTTTCACGCCCTGTCTTCTACATGCCAGTTGGCGATGGCCTCGCGCAGCGTGCTCACTGCCAGTTCGGCGCAGTGGAGGCTTTCCTCGGGCAGGCCGTCCAGGGCAGTGATCAGGACTTCCGATCCGATCTCGCCAGCTTCCTTCAGCGACATTCCCCGCACTAAGCGAGTGAGCACACTCCCGCAGGCCACACTCGGCCCGCAGCCGTCAGTCATGAAAGTGGTCTCTCTGATCCTATCTCCGTTCAGCCGCAGGTAGACCTCTCGTGTCGCCGCACCAACCGTGCACGATCCCGCGAGCATCAGGCACAGACATACGGCCCAGGTTCTTGGGATTGTAGAACTCCTCAATGACCTTGGCTGAGTAGAATGCCCGCTCCTGTTCGGTGATCTGCTGCTGCAGTTCCGCCACCAGGCGGTCGAAGTCGGTCTCTTCTCCTCGATGCTCCATCATAGGCTGATCTCGACCTTTCCCTTCTTGAAGCCCTTGAGCGGCGACAGCATCCCCAGGATAGTGCTTCTCACTATGCTGGAGATGAAAGGATTCATGGGCATCGCTTGCCCGTCTATCCTGACCTCCGTGGTTGGTTGCAAGGAGATGCAATTCTCCACACCCCTGGTCCCTCTGACGATCTCGCGAGCTAGCTCATAGCAAGTCTCATATCCGCAGCTACCACAGTTAAGGTTGGGCAACTTGAAGGCTTTTTGCTCCACCAGGTCGGCGATCCTTCCTATCTCGTCCAGGCTGAGGAGGGGCACGTCGAGATCGTGCCCTTTGGGGCTGGTGCCTACAGCGCAAATGGCTAGGCCATCGAAAAGGTCCCAGTTGTCCGGTTCTCCTCGCAGGCATACGATTTTGGGGAAGGTCTTCTCCGCCTTGAAGCCCTCGATGAGGAGGATGTCCGCCTCCAGATAGGGGATAATGTTCTCCAGGCTCAGCGGCTTCTTCCAGAAGACCCCCGACTCCTGCGGCGAGATAAACCCCACCTGGCTGACGGCATCTCCCAGCATAGCGGTGTCCTTCCCTGGGAGATCCAGGCGGTGGGACGTATGCTTGATCACGACCACCTCGTGGCCCCTCCCGGTTAACTCACGGGCCAGGGCGTGGGTCAACGTGGTCTTGCCGCTGTTCTTGTACCCTACGATGCCGACCGCTCTCAAGGCTTCACCTCCTGCAGTTGCGTGAGGATCTCCGGCTCATCATCGGTGACGGTTTCAGCAGAGAATTTGAGGCATG
>CAYRNM010000377.1:0-2153 GCA_964425465.1 uncultured Anaerolineae bacterium
ACCGGGATTCAACGCTCCGGCGCCACCCCTCGGGGGGCACATACGACGACCTCGCCGGCCGGGGAAGTGATCCAGGGTAAGACGCAATGGCGCAAACCTTTCACCCGCATCATGGCCGCTCACGGGATTCCCTACGTCGCCCAGGCCGCAACGCACAACTACCGCGATCTGATGTCCAAAGTGAAGAAAGCCGCCGCTGCTGAGGGGCCAGCCGTGATAAACATCCTAGCCCCCTGCCCTCGCGGTTGGCGCTATTCCAGCGAGCAGACCATGGCTATTACCAAACTGGCTGCCGATACCTGCTATTGGCCGTTGTATGAAGTGGACCACGGGAAGACGATCGTGACCTACAAGCCGCGACAGAAGCTGCCCGTGACCGATTGGCTCAAGAGCCAGGGCCGCTTCAGCCACCTTCTCCGCCCCGCTAATGCCTCCATCGTGGAGGAGATACAGGCCAAAGTGGACCGCGAATGGGAGCAACTGCTTCGTGAGGAAGCCAATTCCTGATCGCGGTGGCTCAGCGAATGGGGGTAGCTCATCAGATAGGGGAGCTGCCCCCTTTTCTGAAGGCGAAGGGAGGGTCACTCAGGATGAGCAGCAGTCGTGTTTTTATGTCAAATCATCCTCTCATCCAGCACAAGCTGATGCTCCTTCGTAGCGTGGACACAGAACCAAAGAAATTCCGCGAGCTGCTGCGTGAGATGGCCATGCTTCTTGGCTATGAGGCTACCAGGGATCTGGCCCTGCAGCAGACTCGTGTGGTGACGCCCCTTGCCGAGGCAACTGGCCACGAATTGGCGGAAAAGATCGGGCTTGTGCCCATTCTGCGTGCTGGGCTGGGCATGGTCGAGGGAGTTTGGGAGCTGATGCCCAGTGCTGAGGTGTGGCATATTGGCATCTATCGCGATCATCGAACCTTACAGCCCGTCCAGTACTACAACAAGCTCCCTGTATCTCCCACTGTCCAGGTCTGCCTGGTGCTCGACCCGATGCTGGCTACTGGCGGGTCGGCCGTGGCCACGGTTGACATCCTCAAGGCCTGGGGGGCGCAACGCATCAAGTTTGTGGGCGTCATCGCAGCCCCCGAGGGCTTACGCGCCCTGACGACCGCCCATCCCGATGTGGATGTCCATCTCGCGGCCATTGACGACCACCTCACGCCCCCACCTACCCTGCCGGGTGATCCTCCGGCAGCATACATCGTGCCGGGCCTGGGTGACGCGGGCGATCGCCAGTTCGGTACGGCCTAGGCATCGAGACACGGCCTACTGTCGTGGAGGCATTGGTGTGTCTCCCATTACATTTGCCCTTGTCCTCGTACTCTCGGCCGGGCTCACCCTGCTCCTGACTCCGCTTGCCATTCGCCTGGGAAAGAGGTGGGGCCTGGTAGACGTGCCTGGCGGCCGCCGCCGACACAAAGGTGCGGTCGTACGCATTGGCGGGCTGGGGCTGTACCCTCCGTTCCTTGTGGCCACGCTTTCGACTCTGGGAGTGCCCCGCGATGATCCGCTGGAGTTGACCAGGCTGGCGGGGGTCCTGCTGAGCATGGGTCTGGTCTGGGTAGTCGGCCTCCTCGATGACCGGTTCGATCTCCCTCCCTGGGCTCAGGCGCTGGGGCTGCTGGTGGCCGCGCTGGTGGCTGTCGGCTTCAAGGTGTTTATTCAGCTTTTCAATGACCCATTCGTGGACCGCCAAGTCAAGCTGGACTGGTTCCTCATGCTGCCCCTAACCGTCTTTTGGCTTGCCGGCATGTCAGGGACACTGAACATGCTTGATGGATTGGACGGGTTGGCTACCGGCGTAGCGGCAATCTCCTCTGCGATTCTACTGGCCCATATGCTGAGGTTGGGCCAGTATACTGTGGCGTTGCTGCCGCTGGCTCTACTGGGATGTTGCCTCGGCTTCCTTCCCTACAACTTCAGTCCAGCGCGCATCTTCCTGGGCGGCGGGGCGTACCTGCTAGGGTATTCACTCGGGGCATTATCTATCGTGGCAGGAGCGAAGGTGGCCACAGCCCTATTGGTCGTCTGGCTGCCTATAGTTGATGTCGTCTGGCAGATGTTCTCGCGTTGGCGAAGTGGGCAACCAGTGACTCGAGGCGATCGTGGTCACCTGCACTTTCGCCTCCAAGACATGGGCTGGCCACAGAGCCG
>CAYRNM010000378.1:0-2148 GCA_964425465.1 uncultured Anaerolineae bacterium
CCATACCACTCCATGCCATGTGTGTATATACATCAGGCGGACGAGACACTAGGGACAACCGTTTGCGTAGGTGGAGCAGGTGAGCAGGAGGTGGTGATGCCGAGAGAGAAGTACTGGGAGAGGATCGCGCGTGCGATCGCGTCTCTTGCCAAGCCCGGGGATCGACTGCAGTGCACAGAAGTCTGGCAGGCCGAGGATTCCACCGCGTGTGAACTCTGCGGCCACTTCCCAATTGTCTACCTTCACCGTCTCACAAATCCCCGCACCGGCCGATCACTGATTGTCGGGTCCCGCTGCATCCTGAATTGGAGACGGCTTCCAGAATGGGATCAGCTCGCTGTCGAGGTAGGACCGGGATTGGAGTGGTGGGCGCAACGCATGAACAAGAGGGTGTCGGGTCTCGTCTCCATCAATCCGGCGCTAGGAACCGACGCGCGAAGGGGTCTTGAGTTCAAGTATGATGAGGACGACGAGGATCTAGGTGATGACGATGACCATGATCCCGACGAGGAGGCGCCGGAGGGTCTGGGCAGCGATGAGGTGGACTGGGACAGCCTGTAGGGCGCGAAGGGTTTGGTTACGTACTCCAGCGCGCGGGACGCAAAGGGGAATTGGCCGTGGGCCAATCCTCACGTCTCTACTCCGTGGAAGCGGGGAGATGGTGCAGGGGGCCCCGAATAGCGCAGTCGACCGCTCGTGATCTTCTCATCGGGCACCACGATGCTGTCAATAGGCTTCTCATGAGCGTTACTGAGCGCTGGCAATACGGGCATGTTCTGCACTTTGGGGCGGAGCCGCCGCCCTCCCTGCGGCCGTCCGGCCTCGCGCACAAGGCCCAGCGATATCGACAGCAGCAGATGCTCGCTGGCACTGTAGGCTGGGATTGCCCGGTTCGGATAAGCGCTACTGAAGCTGTCGACCGAATCACCTATGATGACGGTGTGGCTCGGGTCTTTTCTGCCCAGAACCCTTCGATGCTGCTGATCGTCGAGTGGTGAAGAGGTGGGTCGGGCGATCCGGAGGCGACATTGGACCAACGCACTGAACTCGGTTTGCTGTTGAGCAGCTGGTACGCGTCACTCCCGAGGAGTGGCGGCCGCTCTCAAGTACTCGCCATTCGCCCGCCGCTTGACTCACAGGAGGCCGAGGACTTTCTGGGTGGCTTGCGGAAGGGCTTGTTCTCGGTTGACTTGGATGGCTATGTTCAGAGCCAGTTCCTGCCGCCATCTCCAGACCGCCAGAAGATCCTTCAGCTATTCTGGCGAACCGAGGGCGGCCGCTCCCTATTCCGCGAGGGTGTCTGCCAGCTGGCAGCGGTCTCAGCGCTGGTTCTGAGGCACGGCTGGCCGCAAGCCAGTGTGCGCCTCGAGCCAAATGCGAGTGACGTGGGAGAGGTCGCGTATGGAGTTGACATCATCGTGAGAGGCTCTGTGAACACCCAGGTTTGCCTATGCGGTGAGGCAAAGAGGAGTGCGCGAGAGCTTCAGAGGATGCTTGACCAGCTCCAGCAGTGCCTCCGCGAGGGACAACACTCGAAGTCGGTCTGCAAGAGGACGAACCACCCAAAGGCCGAGGCTCTGTGGAAGCTCCGCCCGGCCTGGTTCTGGGCGGTGTGTCCGGGCAAGGATCTGGTGTTCCGGCTGCAGCACGACGGGGAGAACCTAGAACTGGAATCTGCACCAAGGATCCCACAGGGACCGAACTAACACTCGGGGGCCGATGGAGTGCGGACACAACCCCAGTCCGCAGCCACGAGGGTCTGGACCATGAACAGCATCCCGATTCGCGCGAGAGTGCGACGATCCCCGACGACCCATGCACCGAGCTGTGGCCCGCATCGGCCAGGGGGCCGTCCTTCGAACAGGGGCAGCGGCTGCCCGTACTGCGGGATCACGACCTGAAGATGTGGGAAAGCCTGGGCGATTCCTGCGTCCAGTCCCGCGCGCGCACTAATCGCATCATCCCCGTGTGCGATAATGACTCGCTGGATCTGGGGACACGTACCTCAACT
The DNA here is from genome assembly GCA_964425465.1 of uncultured Anaerolineae bacterium. Classification (GTDB taxonomy): domain Bacteria; phylum Chloroflexota; class Anaerolineae; order JAYEMR01; family JAYEMR01; genus JAYEMR01. Next base: position 2,012 of record CAYRNM010000378.1, read on the forward strand.
CCCGCCAGGACGAAGGAGTTGAGGTACATGTCCCCGCCAGGGCGCCAGGATCTGGCGTGACGCTCTAGCAGCGAGTCCAGGGCTAGCTGGTGCAGCGCGGTGAGGCGCCGCGGGCGGGCTGACCGGGTGTTCGCGCC
>CAYRNM010000379.1:0-2146 GCA_964425465.1 uncultured Anaerolineae bacterium
ACTGGATACGCGCTTTGCTGAAGTTCCGCGCCTGCACCCCCACCGGGCCTTCAACATACCTCTTGTGGATCTCCCTGTCCGCAACCTCGGCCACTGTTTCCATCAGCTCACCTATCATCGCGTATTGAGACTTCCGACACGCTCGGAGTTCACCCGCTCAGCCTGTGCCTTGAATCCAGTCCGCAAGTGTCCTCTGTATGCGACGCAACCGCTCTTCACTGATCTCTCCTAGAGCGCCAACGAGCATATCCCCACCCACCACAGCCAACCGGGCCACACGAATGACGCTGGGAACTCTGAGCCCTGAACTGTGGAAATCGCTCGCATCTGCCTCGATGATCTCATCAAAGCCTGACAGCGCCTGGTCGAGTTGGGTGGAGAACATACACACTAACCAATCCTCATATGGCCCTGGCACAGGGGCGATCAATAGCACTGGGCGGCGCTTACCTGGCGTCAGATCAACTCGTGGAAAAGACATCAATGCCACCTGGCCGGGTTTCCTCACGTCCACTGCTCCTTCAGGTCTTGATCGCCATAGTCAGGCCATTCCTCGTCTTCCAGCCCCTTCAGTGCCATGGTCACAGACAGTTCAGACCACGACACATCCTCCTGCCTTGACTTATGGAGCAAGTAGTCTACGAAATTCAGCACTTCTTTCTGCGTTGGCTCTGGGAGCAACTTCACCTTGTCTTGGATCGCCTTCGCAACGGTCATCTTCCCCTCCTGGCCCAACCTTCACCCACAGCGTGTCCAACAGCTTACTCCATGGCTTGTGCAGCCTGCACCTGCTCCTCGATCCACGGATACGTGAGCCCGGTCCCCTCCTTGAGGGAGACCTTGGCTCTTCGTTCAATACACCTCATCGTGCGTACCGAGGTCAATCAAGACAATCATATCTTCGCCTGACTCTGGGGCTGGCTCGAAGGCAAATACGATCCGCCAATCATATTCGACCCAGCACGCCCACAAACCCTCGAGTTGTCCCCGAAGCTTGTGCGTCTTCAGCAGCGGATCAAAGGCATCCTGGGCTAGCAACTCCAACACTTCCAATATGCGTTGCCGCAAGTGTGGGTTCTTACGAGTCCGCCGCTTAAAGGCACGACGGAAACTGGCATCCCAGGCCAGTGTTCTCATCGCACAGTCCTGCCCGTCCTGACCAGGGAGCCTAGTCGGGGGACTCAGCCAACAAGTCGCGGCGAAGATCCTCACAGGTGCCATGCTGCGCTCGCCCTTCCCGCACAGCCTGCAGGGTCTCCACCGCGTGGCGGGCAATCTCAGCGCGCCGACGCTCAATTAGGCGACGGTGGATCAGATCAATCAGTGTCTCTTGATCCTCCGGCGGCAGTGCCTCAATGACATCAATTGCCCTTTGAAAAGGTGTAGAAATCCTCTCATCCATCCCCAATCCTCACTCCTTAACCTGACCAAGGGCTACCGCTCCAGAAATGAGGCCGCCCTTTAGAGCACAATCTCAAGCATTCTGAATGCTAAACGTTGAACATTCCTGCCACTCATGCGCTCGCTGTGCCTTAACCTGGGCCTCGATCCAGGGATACGTGAGCGCGATCCCCTCTTTGAGGGAGACCTTGGCCCGCCAACCCAGCGAGTAAATGCGCTCGTTACTGAAGTTCCGGGATTGCACCCCCACCGGGCCTTCAACGTGCTTGACATTGATCTTCTTGCCCACGACCTCAATTACCGTTTCAACTAACTCGTCCACTGTAACGTACTGGGAACTACCGATGTTCACCTGGCTGTGCCGTCGCCCCACACCTCAATCGTGCCGCCATCTTCTACTTCGGCCACCAGCAAAATCTCCAGCTCCAGGTGGGCGGCCACGGCGAAGGCCAGGCGGACGTACATGCCGCTGGAGTAGTGCTTCACCGGCGTATCCAAGAGCCTTTCGATCTCGGCAAAGCCCACGATTTCGTCGAACTTGCGCTCAATCTCCGCCCGCTTCATCCCCAGGATGGCGCCGTTCAGATAGATATTCTCCCGCCCGGTCAGTTCGGGGTGGAAGCCGGTGCCCACCTCCAGCAGGGAGCCTACCCGCCCGTGGACCTCGGCGTAGCCCTCCGTCGGCTCGGTGATGCGGGAGAGGATCTTGAGCCTTGCACTGAGCCTGCCGAAGTGAGCGTGGTCT
>CAYRNM010000380.1:0-2126 GCA_964425465.1 uncultured Anaerolineae bacterium
CGATACACTGCCAGTGTCTCCCTTGCTGTCTTCTCCCAAGTGAACTGCCTGGCCCTCTCCACCCCTTTGGCCCGCAGTTCTGCCCTGAGGCGCTCATCTGCTAGCACCCGCTCCACCGCCTCGGCCAGGGCGCGGACGTCGCGGGGGTCAATCAGGATTCCTGCCTCGCCGACCACCTCCGGTAGGCTGGACGTATTGGAAGTGATGACGGGGGTCCCGCAGGCCATAGCCTCCAGCACCGGCAGGCCGAAGCCCTCGTAGAGGGAGGGGAATACAAAGACGGCGGCACCAGCGTAGAGAGCCGGCAGGTCTGCCTCGGGAACCGGCCCCAGGAAACGGACGGCGTTTTCAAGCCCCAGGGTCTCTACTTGCTGCCGTGGTTCGGGGTAGCGAGAGTCCCAGGCGCCGGCGATGATGAGCGTGAAACGTGAAACGTGATGTGTGAGAAGGCGTCAATAAGCTGCACCAGGTTCTTATGTGGTTTGTTGATGCCCAGGTAGAGGAGGTAGTTTTCTGGAAGGGCATATTTGTGACGCACCCGTTCTACCTCGGCGAGAGGTTGAGGATGGAAGGCTGGCTCAGCGGCCAGGGGGATGGCCGTGACCTTTTGTGGTGGGAGGTGGTAAAAGGTCAGCAGGTCACGGCGGGTGGCCTGGGAGATGACGATGACCTGAGATGCCGCCCGTAAGGCCAGGGCTGTCATCCATCGGAACAGCAGGCGAGCTGGAGGAGAAACCTGCCGCGAGAAGAGGAGAGGGGTCAGGCCGTACACTGTCACTACTGGCGGTACCTTGGGCCGGTATGGCATCAGGTAATAGGGACTGTGGCAGAGATTGCTACGCAACTGCCTCACCTCAGCAGCTTGTTGCACTCTTGGGAGAAACCCTGAATAGCATCCCAGGCGTCGTTCTTCGTTCCCTCTTTGGTGATCTCCGAGAAGTTGCGGCAGAGTGGCAATAGCATTCTCTTCAGGATGTGTTCGGGCGAAGGTTCGTATTCCTTCTGACTATGCTCGATCAACAGCCGGAAGAAGCTGATGGTGGCTTTGACACTTTTCTTCATTCCCTTACCTCGATCTGATCTTCCCAGACGATGGCCGAGAATCGCCCCTGTTGGAATTCATAGTTGTAACCGCAAAGCTCCAGAGCTCTCTGAGCGATTTCTTTGAGAGTGACCAGAGACACTTCTTCCAGGGCCAGGGACAAACACCCTCCACCGCCAGAGATCAGGGTATGGGGGCCCAATTCTATCATGATAGCCCCTTCCTGCCAGGCATTGGGGTGACTGGCCAACCAGCTCTCCAACTTGTCTGCAGCACAACTGTGCTCCTGGGAGCCTTTACTGTCCTGGACGAGAATGTCCACTTGCTCGACGGCCAGGATATGGGGCAGGGAGCTCACAAAAGGCAGGACGCATTTGAGCGGTAGCTCCAGACTCAGGCCGCTGGCCGTGGTTCCCACGTAGATTCGGGGATCACCGACCCGTCTTTCCCTCTTCCGGCCTGTCGCTTCTACCCGCAGCCTCTGTAATTCCTCCCAATTGAGGGCCATGGTGAACTCCCGTTTCTCTTCGGGGGTCAGGCGCTCGATCAACTGCACCAAGGCCAGGGGGATGGCCGATGGCGGGGCAACTCCTTTTTGCTTCACCTGAACCTCCTCATCCGATCCGGGTGCCAGATATCCCTTCACCTGAGTTCACACTTATCATACTACAGGAAGCCAACCTTGTCAACCGGGAGCCGTTTTCGCAACCCCTGCACGGGGTTATGCTTGTAGCATCCATCAATGCCAATGTGCTATTCATCGTCTCGCCACGACTTCTCGATATACCGCCAGCGTTTCCCGGCCGTGCGCTTCCAGGAGAATCTGGCTGCTTGCTTCGGCCCCCTCTCCCTCATCTCCTCCCGCAACGCCCGATCTCCCAGCGCTCGTTCCATGGCCGCCGCCAGCCCCTCCACGTCCAGTGGATCCACCATGATAGCCGCTTCACCCGCCACCTCAGGCAGACTCGACGTGTTGGAGCAGGCCACTGGCGTGCCATCGGCCAGGGTGAAGGTCACGGATCGCTTCGGCTCGTCCCCCGCCTCAGAACTCAGTGAACTCCCGCCGCCTCAGCCCCTCCAAGTC
>CAYRNM010000381.1:0-2125 GCA_964425465.1 uncultured Anaerolineae bacterium
CCTGAATGTGCTGGGTGCGCTACACGCCACAACCCACCAACTGGTGACGGTGGTCGCGGAGTGGGTATCGCAGGCAATGGCGAAGGAGGCTGTGTTGGCGTCTCGATAGGGGATTGAAAGGACTGGAAAAAGACCTCCTCCCGTACGGCTGGCGGGGGCGCACCAGAAGACCAGAGTCAGAACCAGTGCTCCCAGTGCCAGTAGGCCTAATGGACTGCCGATGAGATCCCTTACGCGTTTCATTTTCTCATCTCCTTCCGTCCGCTGGTGGAAAGGGACCGGTGCATAGTGATTCACTCTACATGCCGCAACACCACGGCCTTAAGAGTAGGGGCAGGTCTAAGACCTGCCCCTACTCTGCCTTGGCTTCTATCACCTCGACGCCCCGGTAGTAGCCACAGGAGGGACACACCCGGTGGGGCAGCCGCAGTTCATGGCACTGCGGGCAGGGGACGAGGTTCAACGCTTTCAGTCCATCATGGGCGCGCCGCCTGTCTCGCCGCCCACGGGAGAGCCGTTTTTTGGGCAAAGCTGGCATGATCCTGCTTCATCCTTTCGTATGAATCACCTCACGGCAGGCATGAGGTACGGTGGCGCTCTAATTGAGCTGGAGAGCCCCCAAGCTTGGCTCGCCGGGGGGTTGTGCCATTATAGGACAGACTGACTGCCAAGTCAAAAATACCCGGCCGAGCAGGAGTAGATTTTATCCGCGCTTCCGGTCCGGAACACGAGTTGTGGGGATACGGCTGGCTGCCTCAGTTTGAGCCTTGTTGTCGGAGCTCACCCCCCCTTTCCCTCCGGCTGGAGAGCACTTGCGCTCCATTCTGCACCCTCTGTAACACCTGCCTCAGTTGTTTTTCCAACTGGTCCAGCACCTCAAAGGCGTAGGAGTCCGCTTCCTCCTGAAACCGCTGTGCCTCCCTTTGCGCCTGGGACATAATCTCCGCTGCCTCTGCCTGCGCGCTCTGGATCAACTCGTGGCTGGATGTCAGCTCCACCGCCTGCTTACGGGCCTGGTCCACAATACGCCTCGCCTCCTCCTCAGCCTGAGCCAGGATGCGCTCCCGTTCCTGCCCCACTCGTCGGGCCTTCTGCACCTCCTCAGGGATGGAAAGGCGCAGGGCGTCAATGAGGTCCCACAGGCGTTGCTCATTGACTATCACCACGCTGGTGAAAGGCAGCTTCCACCCTCGGCCGAGTTCCTCTTCCAACCGATCAATAAAATGCAGGATGTCCACAGCACTTACCCCTTTGCTCAGATCGGCGTTCCGGAGACTCCTGAACCACAGATGGCACAGATTTCACGGATGAGTCTCTGTTGAAACATCAGTGTCATCCGTGTAATCTGTGGTCACCTCTGCCTCCCGCATCCGCTCTCGCAGAACGGCCTCCACATGAGAGGGCACCATGCCTTGCACACAGCCGCCCATGGCTGCGATTTCCTTGACCATACTGGAGCTGAGAAAAGCGTACTCCAGGCTGGTCATCAAGCTGATGGTCTCAATCTCCGGGGCCAGCTTCTTGTTGGTCAGCGCTCGCTGGTACTCAAACTCGAAGTCATAGGTCACCCGCAGCCCCCGCACGATCACCCGGGCTCCCTTACTTCGAGCATACTCCACCGTCAGGCCATGATAGCTCTCCACTATCACATTCGGTAGGTGTCGCAGGGCCTCTTCCACCATCACCACCCGCTCCTCGGCCGAGAATAGGATATTCTTGAGCGGGCGTCCGTGATCGTATACTGCCACCACCAACCGGTCGAAGATGGTCGCTGCACGGGTGGCAATGTCAATGTGCCCATAGTGCACGGGATCGAAGGTGCCTGGATATATTGCAAGGGTCATGCCATCCCCCTTAACTCAGGTCCCCCTCCCCCTGCCAGCCCATATCCAACACTCGCCGGTGCAGGAGCCGGTGTCGAGGCTGGCTCAGATCAGGGTCCATCCGAAAGAGCCTGCGCGCCTCCTGGCGGGCCATCTCCAGGAGGGGCACATCACTCAATTGGGCCAACTGGAGATCGGGCAGACCGCTCTGGCGCAGCCCGAAGAACTCGCCCGGGCCCCTCATTTCCAGATCCTTCTCCGCCAAGGCGAAGCCGTCCTGACAGCCCTCCACGGCCTTCAGC
>CAYRNM010000382.1:0-2099 GCA_964425465.1 uncultured Anaerolineae bacterium
CTCTTCTTCCGCGAAAAGTATGACGCCCAACGGATGTTACAAGAGCTGAGCAAGTTAGCGACCTCCATCCTCGACATCCATGAGCTGACCTCCCTCCTGCTGGATCGCCTCACGGCCACCATGCACGTCAAACAGGCGTGTATCATGCTGAAGGAGAGGGAGAACGCTCAGTTTCATCTGATCGCCCAAAAGGGACAAATGAGGCTGGAGGATGAGGTTATTTTCCGCCAGGACCACCCCGTGGTGCGATGGATGGCTAGCCATAAAGAGACCCTCACCCGCCAGGACCTGGATGTGCTCCCCCAGCTCAAAGCCCTGTGGGCCCAGGAGCGCGAGGATCTGGATAGGATTGAAGCGGAGCTCTTCGTCCCTCTGCTGGTCCGAGAGGAACTGATCGGCCTCCTCATCCTGGGGCCCAAGCTCTCCGAAGTCCCCTACTCCCCGGATGAGCAGCTCACCCTCACCACCCTGGCTAATCAGACCGCGGTGGCCATCCAGAACGCCTGGCTGTACAGTGACCTGGAGCACAGCCTGGAAGAGCTGAAACAGGTGCAGGCTCACCTGATCCAGACTGAGAAACTGTCAGCCCTGGGGGAGATGATCGCCGGAGTGTCCCACGAGCTCAATAACCCCCTCACCGCCGTCATCGGCTACAGCCAACTGCTGCAGAGCATGGACCTGGCCCCCCAGGTCAAGGAGGACCTGGGGCAGATTCTGGAAGCCGGGCGGCGCATGGGGCGCATCGTGGCCAACCTGTTGGACTTCAGCCGCCAGCATCCACCCCAGAAAGAGTACATAGACATCAATCAGGTGATCTCCAAGTCCCTCGAACTCCGCGCCCATGAGCTTATAACCAGCAATATCCAAATCGAAACCGACCTGGCTCCTGACCTACCTTATACCATGGCTGACCCCTATCAACTGCAACAGGTTTTTGTAAACATCATTAACAACGCCCAGCAGGCCATGGCCGAAAAGGGCGGCCCCGGCGTGCTGACCGTGATGACCCGGCGAGGCAGGAACAACACCCTTCGCATCAGCTTTCAGGATACCGGCCCCGGAATCCCCAGGGAGATCATGGGCCGCATCTTCGACCCCTTCTTCACCACCAAGGAGGTGGGGCAGGGAACCGGGCTGGGACTGACCGTCTCCTACGGCATCGTGCAGGAGCACGAAGGGCATATCTGGGCCGAAAGCGAAGATGGCCGGGGAGCTACTTTTTTCATTGAACTGCCGATCCGCCATATGGCGATGGCGGAGGCCGGGAGATCGCGATGAGGGATGAGCGGATCCTGGTGATAGATGATGAGCCCCCCGTGGCAACCCTGCTGGGACGCCGGCTGGAACAGGAGGGGTTCACCTGCCAGTTGGCCCACAGCGCGGAGGAGGCCCTGCAATACCTCCAACAGGGCTCCTTTGCCGCAGCATTGGTGGACATCCGAATGCCGGGCAAGGATGGGATCACCCTGCTGGGAGAGATGAAGGCCCAGGACCCTGACTTGGCGGCCATCATGGTCACCGCCATCAAGGACCGGGAGAGCGCGGTCAAGTCCATGAAACTGGGCGCCGAAGACTACATCGTCAAGCCCTTCGATCTGGATGAAGTGGTCACCAGCCTGCGCAGCGCGCTCGATAAACGACACCTGACACTGGAGAACCGCGCTTATCACCAGGGACTGGAGAGACTGGTTGCCGAAAGAACGCACGACCTGGAACGGCGTAACAGGGAACTGGCAGCGCTCAACGCCGCTGCCGCTGCCGTCCAGCGGGCTGCCCGAACCCCGGAAGCGGTCTTCACCGCCGTCATGGAACAGTTGCAGGCGCTGGGGTTCACCGGTGCCGTCGTCCTGCCGGACGAAGATCGGAAACAGTTCACCATCCGCCACGCGGCGGTCGCCTCCCAGGCCCTGGCTCGGGCCGAACAGTTGCTAGGGCTCAAGGCTGTGGGTTACACCTTCCCAGTGGAGCAACTGTCCATCGGCCGGCAGATCCTGTCGGGCGAAACTGTCTTCGTCCCCGACGCTGCGGTGCTGTTGGCTCCTGTTGTTCCCGCGCCAGCCCGTCCCTTGATGCCCACAGCCATGCGCCTGTTGGATATG
>CAYRNM010000383.1:0-2055 GCA_964425465.1 uncultured Anaerolineae bacterium
TGCGTCTTCCCCGGCCAGGGCTCACAGTACGTGGGCATGGGCCAGGCTCTCTACCGAGACTACCCACTGGTCCGCCAGACCTTCACCCAGGCTTCTGCGGCCCTCGGCTTCGACCTGGCGTCGCTCTGCTTTGAAGGCCCGGCGGAACTCCTCACCGACACCCTGAACGCCCAACCCGCTGTCCTGACCCTCAGCATCGCCCTGTGGAGAGTTCTGCAGGAGGGTCCCTTTGATTCCCCCCGTCCGCTGTTGTTCGCTGGCCACAGCCTGGGGGAGTACAGTGCACTGGTGGCCGCCGGAGCACTGGAGTTCACTGACGCTCTGCGGCTGGTCCGTCGCCGGGGCGAGCTGATGCAGGCCGCGGGGCGAACGTATCCCGGCGGCATGGCGGCGGTGATCGGCCTGGATGAGGCGATGGTGGAGCGAGTGTGCGCGCAGGTACAAGCAGAGACGGGTGGGGTCGTGGGGATGGCCAACTACAACTCGCCGGGCCAGATCGTCATCAGTGGCGATCAGGCGTCCTTGGGAAGGGCCACGTCTCTGGCTGAGGAAGAGGGGGCCTGGCGCGTCATCCCCCTGGCGGTGAGCGTGGCTGGCCATTCACCCCTCATGGCCCCGGCAGCCGAGGCTTTTGGCAAAGTAGTGGAGAACACGCCTATTCGAAGAGCACAAACTCCTGTGGTGGCCAATGTCAGCGCTCAACCCATCGAGGAGCCGGAGGAGATCCGCCGGGAGCTGGTCGCCCAGCTCACCAGCCCGGTGCGGTGGGTGGAGTCGGTGAAGTACATGATCACTCAGGGGGTGGATACCTTCGTCGAGGTGGGGCCAGGGGATGTGTTGAGAGGGTTGATCCGACGCATTGACAGAGGAGTGAAGGGAAGAGGTGTAGAAGAGATTATCGAGGGGCCTCAGTGAAATTCGGCTGAAAGCTGCTCAATCTGATCGCTATGTCCATTCAATCCAGGGGGCTGCGGACGGCCAGGCCGCCCCGGTTGAGGACGTGGGTGTAGATCATGGTCGTTTTCACATCCTTGTGGCCGAGCAGCTCTTGGACGGTACGGATGTCGTAGCCGCTTTCCAGCAAGTGGGTAGCGAAGCAGTGGCGGAAGGTGTGGGGGCTGACCGGCTTTTCGATCCCCGCCAGTTGGGCGGCCTGTCTGATCGCCTTTTGCAGGCTGCTCTCGTGCAGGTGATGGCGGCGCGTGATCCCGCTGCGGGGATCCTGGGACAGGCGGTTGGCAGGAAAGGCATACTGCCAGCTCCACTCTTTGTCGGCGTTGGGGTACTTGCGCGCCAGGGCATCAGGCAGGTAAGCCGAGCCGTGGCCCTGGGCCAGGTCCTGCTCGTGCAGGGCCTTGATGCGCTGGAGGTGCTCCTGGAGCAGTGGGATGAGGCTGTCGGGCAGCACCGTCACCCGGTCTTCTGCGCCTTTGCCATCCCGGACGATGACCGCCCGGTGGGCAAAATCAAGATCCTTGACCCGTAACCGCAGGCACTCCATCAATCGCAGGCCACTGCCGTAGAGCAACTTGGCCATCAACTGGTGCGTGCCTGACAGATAGCTGATGACCTTGAGGGTCTCTTCTTTGGTCAGGACCGTGGGCAAGCGCTTGGGTCTTTTAGCGCGCATCGAATCAATGGGGCCATCCAGCTCTTTCTTAAGCACCTCGCGGTACAAGAACAGCAAGGCGCTGAAGGCCTGGTTTTGCGTGGATGCCGCCACGTGTTGCTCCACGGCTAGGTTAGTGAGAAAGGCTTCGACTTCAGTGCTGCCCATCTCGTTGGGATGTCGTTTGTTGTGGAACAGGATATAGCGTTTGATCCAGGTGACATAGGCCTCTTCGGTGCGGATGGAATAGTGTTTGAGCCGTATGGCCTCGCGAACCTGATCCAGGAGTTTCTTCGGGCGTTCTTCCATATGGGTCTCCCTCTGAATTGACTTGTACGGATTCTTGGCTTATAATGCTTGCACAAGCGCACTGGTGCAGCGGCAGATTTCCGTATAATCCCCGTGTGGGAATATTATAGCAGAAATTCTGGACAATGCAACTAAAA
>CAYRNM010000384.1:0-2049 GCA_964425465.1 uncultured Anaerolineae bacterium
TCTCTTACCGCTTCTCGACGCGGCAATAGCCTTTCGCAGGGTGCGAAAAACAGGTCAATGTTGACACGCAATCGCCAGCGCGTCACGATGTGGCCTGTGCTACCCCGTCCGGGTTCGAGAAGAGCGATACCGGAGGAGAGCGAATGGCGCCAGCGGGCCAGACACTCCTCCCGGTCAGGAAGCGGCAGTTCCAGCGTCTCAACCAGGTAGCCAAGCCGCTTGAAGAGGCTGCCCGTTCCCCAACGGGTCAGGTACTCGTCAAGCCGCTGCCAGTCCACGTCAGCCCAGGCCGTGCGCAACGCCTGGGCCAGTTGGCCGATGCCGCCGCTCAGGTCTGGGCGGTCGGCGGCATCCAGCAGCGTCTTTTCCCGGTTGGTAACGTAAACTGGCTCGCCATTGAGCGTGCGCTTGACCACGCCGAAGAACTTGGCCTCGACGACGGTGATGAAGCAAAAGGGAATGCCCAGCACCTCTATCTGACGCCGGTGCTTGCGGCGGGTAGATTGGACAAAGACAGTGCGGGGGACCTGCTCGGTCATGTTCCAGTAATGCAGCGCTGACCAATAGGCGATGGCCACTGGCTGGATGAGGTACGGTGCGATCACTAGCGCACTCTCCGACCAATCGCGTGTGGGGCCTGCTGCGAGGGGGATGATCAGATATGTGCCACGTTCAAGACGGCGCAGCCACCCTTTGTTTTCCAAGCGCCCCAGAACGTTGGTCGTATAGGCAGCATCCCCCCAGAAGCGCCGCGCCTGTTCAACAGTGAAGATTGTCCTTCCCTCACCGGCCAATCTGGAGAGGAACTCTGCCTCCTTGGGTCCCAGTTCTGTTATATTTCTTGACACGAAAAACACCTTTCAGGAGTTGGTTTCGTGACACAGTATAGCATACTTTTCAGCGCAGGGGAAATGAGCAGATAGCAGATCATCACTGTCATTGTCGGGGACAAGTCCCGCAGTGTGCTATTATTTAGGTCATGAATGAATTTTATACAGGCCAAGAATTCATGACGGAAGAGACATCAAATCGAAGAACCCTCGCACGATACATCGTTGCTAATCGCGCCAGAAATCGCGCCATTTTTAAGCGAATCGCGCCATCAAGCAGCCCTATATCTGGTGCTTCGCCCTCGTCCTACTTGCTGCACCATCCCTGTCTCTACCAATTGCACCAACTCTCGTGTCGCTGTTCTGGCAGCGATGCCAAACATCTCCCGATATTCCCTGTTACTCAGTTCCCGCCTCTCGTTGACCATCAACCGCAGCGCCTCGATCTGCCGCTCGTTCAGCCCCAGCTCCCTGAGGTCCACCACCCCCTGCTCAGGGATCAGGTCCAGGATCCTCTCTCCTGGGCCGTAGAACGTCACGGCGAAGAAGCTGTCCAGGTCCTCGAAGAGCGGCTCCGCCAGCCCGTGCTCCCCCATCAGCCGCCGCATTTTGGTGATGCCGGTACCCCACTTCTCGATGTAATAGATGTCGTACAGGTAGTTGGCGATGAGCCTGTTCCGGAGCACATGCTTGCGGTCGATGTTCTCCACCGTCACCCCTGGCGGCAGGGGGCCAGGGCTGTTGACCTGGATGCGGTCGTCGAAGACCATGATGCGTACCGTCGAGCCGTCCATGAAGTAGTCCCGATGGCAGACGGCATTACAGATGGCCTCCCGCACAGCTTCGTAGGGATACTCGTTGATCTCACGCCGCTTGAAGCCCACCACCTTAGCCGCCACCCGGGTGTTGCGCCGGATGAACCGCTCCGCCTCGTCGATCATCTCCGGCAGCGTGCTCCGCAGATCGGCACTATCTATAAAGTGCCCCATGGTGGTGCCCTTGAAGCGGGCGATACGCACCTCGCTGTGGGGGATGAAGTGCTGGGGATCTCTCCCAAAGAAGAGCAACCCACCTTGGGTTGGCACCAGTTCGCCCCCTTCCTCAACCAGGCCACCCAGGTTGATCGGGGTCTCCTGCGGGGAGATGGTGGGAGCTCTGACCCCGCGCCTCTCGGCCCGCTGGTGGATGTACCACTCCAGCTTCCCCTCATCGAGGTCGG
>CAYRNM010000385.1:0-2040 GCA_964425465.1 uncultured Anaerolineae bacterium
GCCATCAGCGTCGTTATCTGGCCCTCTCGGCGGTGACGGGCGGGCTGGCCATGGCCAACAAATCGCCAGCCCTCTTCCTGGCCCCCTGGACGGGACTGGTGCTTCTGGCCTTCGCTTGGCCGAGGACAGAGAGGCACACACGCGAAGGGCTATGGAAGGCGCTCAAGGACACAGTGCTGTGGAGCATTGTTGCTGTGAGCGTGGTCGCCCTCATCTGGCCGACCCTGTGGGTGCAGCCGCTCGCTGCGTTAAGTCGTGTGTTGGGCCAAGCTCTGGAGTACGCTCGAGAGCCTCACAGTCGCTCTAACTTCTTCTGGGGTGCGATTCGTCCCGACCCTGGCCCGGCCTTCTACCCTGTGGTCTGGGCCTTCCGCACGCCCCCCTGGGTCATGCTGGGGCTTCTTTTGGCCCTCCTAGGGTGGAGAAGCCGGAAGAAGCATCCCTTCCCTCACTCCACTGTACAGTCCGTTGTTCTGGTGCTCGGCGGCTTCGCTCTGCTTTACACGGCCTTCATGACCCTGGGGGCCAAGAAGGGCGACCGCTACCTGCTGCCTATATTTCCCTTTGTGGACCTGCTGGCTGCCTCAGGCTGGGCGGCTTTGTCAATTGGTCATTACACAACACGCAACATCCAACTCGCAACCCTGCTGACCCTGATCCTGCTCGTGGCCCAGTTTGCCGTCCTGTGGCCCAGCCGGCCCTACTACTTCTCCTACTACAACCCGCTCCTGGGCGGTGCCCGGGCAGCTCAACGGATACTGGAGGTCGGCTGGGGCGAGGGGATGGAGAGGGCAGCCCACTATCTGAACCAGAAACCTGAGGCGGACCAATTCCACGTCAATGTTACTGATGTTCCCCAATTCGCGCCTTTCTTCCGAGGTCACACCAGCGGCATCAGTGACCTGGACCTGGCCGAATCGGACTACTACGTGTTCTATATCAACAGCCTTCAGCGTTTTCAGGAGCCGGAGGTGCTGGGGCGGTTCTACCATCAGGTGGAACCAGAGAAGATCATCCGTGTTCAGGGCACCGACTACGTCTGGATCTATCCCAACACGCTCTATCGGCCAGCGCTGGATTATATCGAAGCGCGAGCCAACCCTCTGCTGGATGTGATCCTCTTGGATGTCCGTTCTGCTCTACTACGGCACTACGAGGGCCCACTGCCCCTCGTGCTAGTTCAGGGCACGATGTCTGAGGACGATATCATCCGAAAACTCTCTGGAGTGGCAAGGGGCCGGAGCCGGGTGTGGTACCTGACCTTCTCCGATCTTCCCGGCGACTGGCGTGGGCTCATCCATCGCCATCTGGAGGCGCAGGCCGATCTGGTCGAGGAGGCCGCTTTCGAGGGAATGAGGGTAGCCTGTTACGAGCTCCACGACGATGCCCATTTCACCGTGCCCGCCCCGACCGTGCGGTACGAGGTCAGGCTGGGCGATCACATCCGCTTCCTGGGCTACGACCTACCCCAGCCTGAGCTGAGCAGAGACCAACCACTGGCGGTGACGCTCTACTGGCAGGCCACAGCTCCCCTGACCACAAGCTACACGGTCTTCACCCACCTCCTGGGACCCGACGGCCAGCTCTGGGGCCAGCTTGACAGCATACCCCAGAGCGGCACCCGTCCCACGACGATTTGGCTGCCAGGAGAGACCATCGTGGATCATGACGAGATCCCCCTCAGGCCCGGAGCGCCGCAGGGCGACTACGTGCTGGCTGTTGGACTCTATGATTTCCAGACGGGAGAACGACTGCCAGTATTCCGTGGGAGGGGTCAGTATCTGGCAGAGAATCGTATCGTGATAGAAGGTTTGAGCTTGTTGTCGAGCGCCGAGTGAGGCTCATTATACAACTCCCGTGCGTGATCATTGCCATCTCTGGACTTGTTTGGAAGGCAGATGAGATGAATCGTCCCCAGTGGAAATGGCTGTTGTTGATCGTAGTCTTGGGGTTGTCCCTAGCCCTCCGCCTCCATGCCCTCGACGTCTTTTTGAGCGGCGACGAGACCAAGTGGATCTGTCGGGGGATCAACTTCCACAC
>CAYRNM010000386.1:0-2038 GCA_964425465.1 uncultured Anaerolineae bacterium
GTGCTGGAGCCAATGGGGGTGGGGGTGCATGGAGTGCTGGTGGATCGCGTGGACGGGCGAAGTGTGGCCATCTTCGGCTGCGGGCCCATCGGCCTCTTCGCCGTGGGCACTGCCCTGGCCGCAGGCGCCAGCCAGGTCTTCGCCCTGGAGGTGGCCCCCTACCGCTTGGAGCTGGCCCGACGGCTGTTTCCAGAGGCCCTTGTGCTGAATCCCTTGGAGGAGGATGTGGAGGGGATCGTGCGGGAGTGGACCGGAGGCCAGGGCGTGGATGTGTCGGTGGAGCTCAGTGGCAGCGCGGCAGCGGCACGCCAGTGTTTCCAGGTCCTGCGCAAGGGCGGGCGCGTGTCACTGGTGGGGCTGGGGGGCGATGTGGCACTCAATCCCACTTCGGACATCATCTACCGCGAGGCCAAGGTGTACGGTGTGACGGGCCGAGTGATGTGGGAGACCTGGTACCAGATGATGGATATCATCGCCTCCGGCCGGTTTGATCCCACCCCAGTTATCACCCATCGCTTCCCACTGGAGGAGTACGCCCAGGCGTTGGAGTTGGCGAGATCCGGTCAGGCGGGCAAAATCCTGCTGCTGCCATGATGACCACAAAGAACGCCAAGAGCACGAAAATCTTTTGTGACATTTATGACCTTTGTGCCCTTTGTGGTTAGAAGGAGTAGACATGCTTCTGGAGGAACTGCGCCACGAGGTGTGGCAGATGCACCTGGAGCTACCTAAAAACGGGCTGGTGACCTGGACCAGCGGCAATGTCAGCGGTCGTGATTTTGAGACGGACCTGGTGGTCATCAAGCCCAGCGGGGTGCGCTATGAGACCATGCAGCCGGAGGACCTGGTGGTGGTGGACCTGGAAGGCAATGTCGTGGAGGGAGAACTGAACCCCTCGGTGGACACAGCCACCCACCTCTACGTGTACCGCCATCGCCCCGATGTGGGGGGCATGGTCCACACCCACTCCCCCTACGCCACCGCCTTTGCCGCCCTGGGCTGTTCCATCCCCGTGGTCCTCACCGCCATGGCCGACGAGTTCGGGGGCCCCATCCCCTGTGGTCGCTACGGCAAGATCGGCGGGGAGGAGATCGGCCAGGAGATCGTGCGGGCCATCGGCGACTCGCTGGCCATCCTTATCAAGAACCACGGCGTTTTCACCATTGGCCCCACCCCCACCGCCGCAACGAAGGCGGCGGTGATGGTGGAGGATGTGGCCTGCACGGTGCACCTGGCCTTGCAACTCGGCCAGCCGGAGGAGATCCCGCCGGAGGAGGTGGAAAGGGCTCACCGGCGATACGTGGAGAAGTACGGGCAGCGGTGAGCGCTTCTCCCTCTGCCAACCGGTCACCCTCCAATCCGCGGCCTGGCCCGCGGCAGGAGCACCGACTTTAAGCGCTATCCTCACAGAGCCGCAGGGTTGTGACCAAATGTAGGAACTGATTTCTTCGATTTGACAATAAATGGGCTAAGGGGCAGCCAAGGGTGCGAGCGACTGAAAGTCACGGCACCGAAGAAAAAATAGCGAGGGGAATGGTCGGGGAAGAACACTCTCTATGATGATACCTAGAATCTCCTTGATTGTGAGTCCTGGGGATACCCCACAATGAGGAACAATACATCTCTCCAGGTTATTACTCTAACACTGCTGAACAATAGACCGAGAGGTGGAAAATCGTCCAAGAGCTCATGGCACTGGGTCCATTGGGTGGGATTTCGGTTGATAAGCTCGACTTGGATTACCAAATTCAAGCTCTAAGTGCTGGATTGGGCAATTCAGCGGGAGTAGTTGGGGCGAAATTCGTTATGGTACAGGTTATCCCATTTAACAGACCCGGTCCCGAAATCCGCCAGTCCTATTGGGACAGGCGTGCAAGTCAGATGGGCCGGCCTTGCGGTCCCCCTTTGCGAGGCCGGGGCATTGTCTTGATTATGTAAGGAGTACCCACCATGCGACGACGACCGACGATCATAGGACCACTCATCCTGATCCTGATCGGTGTGCTCTTTCTGCTCAACAATTTCGGCCTCTGGCCCT
>CAYRNM010000387.1:0-2033 GCA_964425465.1 uncultured Anaerolineae bacterium
GTCAACTCCCTCCGGAGGGTGGGCCGGACGTCCCGACGTCCGGCATACCCTCCGGAGGGAGTTGACATGGAGAGCGTGAGCAAGGGGCTAGAGAAGCACACCATCATCATCCAGAACCCGGCCCTGCGCCAGGGGTTCACCCAGATCCCCAACTACGTGCTGCGGGATGGGCGGTTGAGCTTCGGGGCGCGGTTGACCTACACCATGCTCCTCTCCTACGCCTGGCAGGAGGGGAGCTGCTTCCCCGGCCAGGAGCGCATCGCCCAGGACCT
Source organism: uncultured Anaerolineae bacterium (assembly GCA_964425465.1). Classification (GTDB taxonomy): domain Bacteria; phylum Chloroflexota; class Anaerolineae; order JAYEMR01; family JAYEMR01; genus JAYEMR01. The sequence goes on from CAYRNM010000387.1 coordinate 273, forward strand.
GGGGGTCACGCGCCAGAGGATCAGCGCCTACCTGCGGGAGCTGCGCAGGGCGGGGTACATCGACTGGAAGCGCCGCGGGCTGGGGAAGACCAACGTCTACTACGTGCTGGATATCGAGGCTGATGTCACACCCGCTTTACATCAGGATGTCATCCCCAGGCGACATCTGGTTGTCAAGCCCGTTTGACACGAATAATACCCAGATGAAGAAGACTCAGTGGAATAAGATACAGCGTTATGAACGCGGACACGTTTCGCAGTTCCGCCGTGGGGTCATGAACTCAACCGCTCGCAAGCACCCCGCCCATATCCGCTACCTGGTGGTCGAGATCCTGGCCACCTGCAAGGACGCTCAGAGCAGCCGCTTCTACTCCAAGGTGGCCCAAATGTTGCCCGAGCACATGATCTTTCGCTACCTGGCGGAGATCCGGCAGGACCCAAGGATCAGGAATCGGGGGGCGGTCTTCGCCACCAAGGTGAAGCGCTACCTCGAACGCCACCCCAGGCGAGATGGGGGAGGGTGACGCCCTATCGTTCGGTCGGCGTCTAAACGCCTCCTTGGACCCTCGACACCCTCTATTCCACAGCTATCGGGCATGCCCCACCCCTACGGCCCGCAATGTCCCTGCCGTGGTCATCTGCCCCTCCTCAACTCCCTGACGCGCGCTGACTCGCCAGGTGGGGGAGAGGAGCGGCTTTTTCCTCTTGAAAGGCCCTGTTTGTGTTTTTATAAGCTCAAATTGGGTATTGACATCTACCTGGGGGTTTGTTTTAAAATACAGTAGCGCACCTTGATATTCTTGGAAGATGAGAGGTCGTTCGTTCGGCTTGTTCGGAGTGTGGGGATCAGTGAGAGACAGAGAGAACAGAGGAGGTGAACATGGCATCGGACTACGGCAGCAACTGGAACGTGCGGGATCTCTTGGCCGACCTGATGGCGGCGAGAGCCCAGGCGTCGCCCGAGCCCCGGGAGGTGATCTGGGCCAGCGACCTGGGCAAGCCCTATGTGGACCGCTGGCTGCAGATGAAGGGGGTGCCCTACTCGAATCCGCCCAGCGGGCAGGAGCTGATGACCTACTACCTGGGCTGGCAGATCGAGGTGGGGATCGAGGAGATGCTCCTGACCTGTGGTCTGGCCACGCGCAGCCAGCAAGTGGTGAAGGTTCACCTGGAGGGGTACCTGCCCGTGGTGGGCCGCGCGGACCTGATCCTGGAGGTCAAAGACTGGGAGGCGATCCTGGCGCGGCTCGAGGAGGGCTCAGCGGAGGATACCAGCATCCCGCCCAGGGAGCTTGCCCGGCGTGAGGGGCTACGGCGCATCCTGACTGACTGGCAGGCGCGCTCCCCTCAGGGGCTGGGGGCCACGGTCTTCGAGGTGAAGAGCCTCAACTCCGCGGCCTTCAAGTACCACCGGGGGAGCGATGGGCTGAGCAGCGCCTATCCCCACCACCGGCTGCAACTGTATACCTACCTGCGCGGCCTGGGGCTGGGGGAGGGGCACCTGCTCTACGTGGCTCGGGATACCGGCTGGATGGAGGAGGTGGTCGTGCGCCCGAACGAGGAGCTAGAACGCGACTGGTTGAGCGACGTGGATACCATGAGCCGCTACTACCTGAGCGACGAGCGCCCGCCCCTGGAACCCCTGAAGGTCGAGGGCCGGGAGAATTGGAGGGTCACCCATTCGCGCTACAAGGATTACCTGTACCAGGAGGTGCACGATGGCCCGTTTAGTTTTTGAGTGCCAGGATCGCGAGGGCGACC
>CAYRNM010000388.1:0-2028 GCA_964425465.1 uncultured Anaerolineae bacterium
CCTTCGGGCGCACCCGCCGGGACGGTGAGCGCCTGGTAAGGGGGTGGTAAGATGGAGAACGGATTTTCGGAAGCACCGGCGAGCTGGAACGTTCGCTACATCACGCCCGACGGCTTCTCCTGCCAGCTCACCCTGCGGGGCGAAAGTGGCGCGGACTTGCTGCCAAAGACCGAGGTGGCCGTTAAGTGGCTGCTGGAGCATGGTTGCAGGCCGGCCAATGGCTGCCTACACGGGAACGGGAACGACGAGGGTCAGCAAGCTAACGGCAAGGCGGGCAATGAGCCCCAGCCAGCCTCCACACTGGCCGACGGATCGCCAGACCCCGGATGGTGTCCAATTCATAGGTGCGCGATGAAGAGACGCGAGAAGGATGGGCAGGTGTGGTACAGCCATAAGGCCCCTGACGGACAGTGGTGCAAGGGGAAGGGGGGATAAGATGGCAGCCATTACCTACGACACCATCAGGGCAATGGCCAAGGAGCAAGGGTGCAGGGTCACCGACCTGATTGCCCTTGCTCCCCAAAATGACCCCTTCTACACAGGCACGCCCGGTGAGGTGGAGAAGGCCCAATGGTTCGCTGAGCTGTGGCAGCGCTTTGGCTACACCACTGGCGTACATATCCGCCGAGTGCATTACCAGATCGTCAGCCAGGACCCGCCTATCCTCAAGCCTAATGGCTTGCCATACGAGAACACAGAGAACGATTGGGCCTATCTCTGCCTGGCAGCGAAGGCAGCCCGCTACCTGGGCCTGGTCAGGCCCGAGGCCTTCGTGGATCAGCGCAACCCCGATCCCATGATTAATGTCCGGGAGTGGACCAGAGATCCCAATCCTAACTACTACCTGGAGATATCCTGGCGTGGCTTCGACTTCGCCCTGCCTACCTTCCCCGCTCTTCCCGACTTCAGGGTCAGCGGCTACACGGACTACGATGTGAATCTTCAGCCGTACCTGCTGGAGGTGTGGGTGGAGAAGACAACGATGAACGACGTACTGGAGCCGCTGTGCCATCAGTACGAGGCCAACCTGGTGACCGGCGCTGGGGAACTGTCTATCACAGCAACGGTGGACTTCCTGAAGCGGGCGCAAGCGTCCAACCGACCCTGCCGCATCTTCTACATCTCCGATTTCGACCCTGCGGGCTACGGTATGCCGGTCAGCATCGCCCGCAAGATCGAGTACTTCGTCAGAGAGCGTGGCCTGCCCCTGGACATCCGCCTCCAACCCATCGCCCTTACCAGGGAGCAGGTGATCAGCTACCAGCTCCCCCGGACGCCCATCAAGGAGAGCGAACGGCGCAAGGCTCACTTTGAGGACGTGCATGGCCAGGGGGCGGTGGAACTGGACGCGCTGGAAGCCCTGCACCCTGGAGAGCTGGCCCGCATTGTGAGAGAAGCCATCCTGGAGTACTATGACGAGGACATCGAGGACGAGGCCAGAAGGCAGGAGGATGCCTTGCAGGAGGCACTGGCCCAGGCCCGGCAGGAGGTGCTGGATGAGTTCCCTGGGCTGGACGAGCTGCGGGAGGAGTTTGACAGCGCAGTGGCCGACTTTGGGGCACAAGTGGAAAGCCTGCGGGAGCGGATGCAGGAGACCTACAGCCAGCTAGTTGAGCGACTGGAGGCCATTGGTGTGGACGTAGAAGACTACCCTGTTCCTGAGCCCAAGCAGACTGATGAGCCTAATGGCTTGCTATTCGCCAGTGAACGGGATTACCTGTCTCAGTTGGAAAGTTACACGGCTTACCGCAACGGGCACAACTTAAAAGTGTGAGGGGAGGTAGGGACCACCTCCCCTACCCAGACTTGGAGGTGATCATGGCAACTTTTGAGGACTATCCCGACCTGCTGACCGCGAAGGAGGCGGCGGAGCTGCTTCGGGTCCATATCCGCACGCTTCATCGCATGGTCAAACGTGGTGATCTGAAGGTGTACCGGCTGTCAGGAGGTAGAGATTTTCGCATCAAGAAGTCCGACCTGCTTTCGGCCCTGGAGCGGGTGGAGCCGATGGAGAAGAGAGGATGAGGG
>CAYRNM010000389.1:0-2028 GCA_964425465.1 uncultured Anaerolineae bacterium
CATTGCGGGCAGCTCCAGTCGTACTCATGGGGGCTGAACTCTATCCCACAGGATCGGCAGTGGAAGCGGGCCGGAATTCGCTGGAAGGATAACGCTGCCCCCTCGGCTGGGGTCCTCTCGCTCAAGACGTCGAAGTAGAACTGAATGCAATCATCCACGAAACCCGACCAATCACCGAGCACCAGGTTGATGGGGGGATGCGCGAAGCGCCGACCTGGGCTGCCCTCTCCTGTGCTATCTCTAAGATGCTTCCGGTGACAGGGAGTTCGTGCATGGTTTACAATTATACCACCAATGGGCAAATCATGACAGGCTGAAAGTCTCCCATATCCGCATCACCGCCCGCTCGCTCCCCTCCCGTGTCCGGGGCGATAGCTCTGTCCCGAAGTCGAAGTTGTAGCCCCGGATGGAGAGCAGCCGCGCCCGTGGCGTCTTCCCCCACAGGGCCTTGGCCAGGGCCAGCAGGGCCTCCGGATGGAGGTGGTGGGAGACGATGGCCGGGCGTACTGCGGGCTCCAGGACCGCCTCCCGCAGGAGCTCCGTGCCCTCTCCCATGTGGGCGTCCACAAAGATCACCTCTTCGTACCGGGCAACGATCTCAGCCATCTCGGGAGTCAGTTGCTGCAGGAAAAGAGTGTCCAATTCCCCTCCCAGTTCCTCTAGGCCATCCCTCCCCTCTTCCAATAGGGATCGGCCCTGGCGTGCCCGCACTCCATTGACGACCGCCAGTGCAACGCCGTCGTCGCGCCGATAGGGATTGCCGTAGCCGATAACGAGCACGCGCTTCATTCTCGTCTCTCTTTCTCTCCTGCCGGCGGGATGGGATGAGGGGCCTCAAAGACAAACAGGTAGCCATTCCGGCTACCTGCCTGCCCATTCCCAGGCCCTCATGGGCTAGCGGACTACTCGGTCCAGCACTTGGCCCTGGGCATCGTATAGAGTGAGCTCCAATGGCATCTGGCCCACGGCGTGGGTGGAACAGGAGAGGCAGGGATCGTAGGCCCGGATGGCCGCCTCCACCCGGTTGAGCATCCCCTCGGTAAGGCATGTGCCATCCACAAACTCCTTGGCCACCTCCTCCACCGCTTTGCTCATCGCCCAGTTGTTATGCCCGGTGGCCACGATGAGGTTGATCCTGGTCAGCTTGCCGGTCTCGTCGGTCCGGTAGTGGTGGAACAGGGTGCCCCGCGGGGCCTCGATGACCCCCACTCCCTCACCAGTCAGGCCCTTGGATGGGACCCGGATGTCGGTGGACAGGATGTCGGGGTCCTCTAGTAGTTCTCGTGTCCGCTCGGCGGCGTAGATGTCCTCAATCAAGCGGGCGTAGTGCATGTACAGCGAGGGCTCCACGGGGCCCTCAGAGAGGGCCTTGAACTTCTTGAACTCCTCATTGGCCAAGGGGGTGCTGATCCTGTCTGCCACATTCAATCGCCCCAGCGGAGCCACGCGGTAGACGCCTCCAGGCCAGCCCAGCTTCTTGTAGTAGGGGAACTTGAGGTAGGACCAGTCCTCCACATGCTCGGCGATGTAGGAAAGGTATTCCGAACCCTCGAACTGCTCCAGCAGCTTGCTAGTGTGATCCACCAGCCGCACCTGGCCGTCGTACAGCTCCAGGCTGCCATCCTCAGGGTTCACCAATCCCATGTAGCCGGAGGGGAAGTTGGCGAAGCGCTGAACGATCTCCTGATTGTCTCCCAGCCATCCCTTGGCGATGGCCAGTCCCTCCTGCATGTAGCTGATCATCTCATCAATCGGCCGCAGCAGTTGGTCGCGTTTCTGAGCGGTGAGCGCCTTATTCACCCCGCCGGGCACGGCGAAGCGGGTGTGGATTCGCCGTCCACCCACGGCTCGGATGATCTCCTGGCCATACTTGCGCAGGGCCACCGCTTTGAGAGCCAGGTCGGGGTTGGTCTGGATGATACCCACCACGTTGCGGATGGCCGGGTCAGCGTCGAAGCCCAGCAGCAGGTCCGGGCCGGCCAGATGGAAGAAGTGCATGGAGTGAGACTGGATGATCTGGCCCATGTC
>CAYRNM010000390.1:0-2010 GCA_964425465.1 uncultured Anaerolineae bacterium
TCGAATTGGAAACGTGCGAAATGGGTTTGGGAAGTTCGTGCGCGAGGGCTTCAACCGTGGTTGGTTGAAGATTGCGAAGCCCTTGTCAGCCTTAGCCAGACGGCTCCTGCTGACAAGGAGAATGCGAGGTAAAGTGAGAGGTCAGTGAGAGAGGTGGCCAGCTCATCTCCAGATGGGTTGCTTCCCTTGCCTGAAGTGAGCCGTCAGGCTGGTGATCACTTAACTGGATATAGGCTGACCACCTCCTCCCCAGAGGATGTGTAGGGGATTTGCCTCATGGCATGATGAGTTTGTCGGATCATGCGAATCAGAGGCTTCGTCTAAAGTGGTGCCTGCCAGCCGATCCCCGGTGCTGGCAATGGGTAATACCGCCGGGGCGGTTATCGAGCTTACCCGTGTTTCTCCAATCAGGGTCTGGGTTGAGTGGGGACCATATCGTCGTTATCCCCCCACTCACACTCCAGGAGGCATCCTGTCAGTGTTCGCTGTCCCGCATTGAGGGTGAACTCGATGAGAAACTTCTGACACCCGTCTTGGGCACACACCCCGTGGCGGCCATCCGCCAGGGTGAACTATTTTCACATTGCCAGTCCGATGTTCCTCCCTTCGGCGCTTCGATCCTTTTCCGTCTTTCTTTTCCTCCCCCACCTGCTGCCAAGAAATGGCGCCGCATTGGGGACAGGGCCCATAACTGTTCGGTTCCCAGAGGCTCAAGAAGACGGATAGATCAACAACCTTTCCGCACTCTGTGCATCTCAGCCTACCCTTGTGCATGTCCTATTTCCTTTCCCTTGCTCTCTCCTGCTCGGGGAAGCCGGGTGCGGATGCAAGCGAACCGCGCTAATGAGAGGCTTCATCGGTGGTTTCAGACTCCAGGTGTTCTCGGATGTCCCGCAGGGCCCAGAACAATCCGGAGAGTGACGCACGCCAGATTTTGAGTTCCTGGTCTAAAGGGACAGCGGCTCTCTGCTCCCGCAGAGTCTTCAAGGCAGCCCGCGTCTCTTCCGGAGTAGTTCCGAGAATAGTCTTGATCTCGTCTACAGAAATCTCGTTACTTAACATATCCTGGTTGAAGTATGCAAGCTCTCTGGCGGCTATGGTCATGGTGACCTGCTGGACCAGTTGCAACCGCTCGGGCGGGACATGGAACCAGGGAACACCTCCCGGAAGTATACCGAAGAGAGCGTTGGCCTCTCTCTCTATGAGGGTATAGGCCTCCTCGGTCATGATGAACAGCGGCACGATGTATTCTCCTTTTCCATATTCTCGGAGCCTGAAACACTCTGCCCCTGAGCGTGAGCCTCAACCAGGGCGTTGAAAACGAACCCTGCCAGGTGAGGGATATCCGACGCCTCGAGGGCAGTCCACAGGGCTGTGTCCATAGCTTTCACCTGGTTGGCCAGTTCTTGGAACACATTATTACCCCCGAGGAGCTCATTCAGGTCTTCGCCACTCTGGAGGTGAGAAAGAACGAACAGGTGTCTCAGGAGGCACCCTCGCATCAACAGATAGCTCAGGGGGTACGAGGGCCTCACCCCTGCCTGTCGCAACAGCCTCACGTGTTGGCCAACGGCCCTGGCATACGTCAGTCTCTTCTGAGCTTCCAGGGGTTTATAAGACACGCACTCCATCGCTCCGGCTCTCTCCCTTACCTCCACCACGCGCCACCAGAAAAGGTAATCGGCAGCTGTCACGGGGGGGTGTATTCCCGCCTCAGCAGCCAACCGTCTGGCAGTGGTCTGGAGTCTGAGACATACCTCCGCAGCGTCGAGTATAGCCTCAATGCCCTTGATGTTCCCTGCCATGTCTTGCTCCTGAGAAAGATGAGGGGTATAGGTGAGGAAGCGACGGCGTCTTCCCCACCTATAATACCCCGATGAACGACAGCGAAACCAGCCAGCCTAACAACAGGCCAATGAGCAGGCCCACTCCTGCGGCGAGAGTCACCAGCCACCACGGAGTGTATGACTCCAGTGCCTGGAGGCGCCCTCCGGCCAGTCTCGCCAACGA
>CAYRNM010000391.1:0-2004 GCA_964425465.1 uncultured Anaerolineae bacterium
CCACCATCCTCACGCCCCACCATCGCCCGCAGATGGCTACTGTGCGTCATCGCGTCTTTGACCTTCCCCAGGCCGATCCCGCGCGCCAGGGACAGATCATCCCTGTGCCCGTCCATCTGGCTGAGGAAGAGATCGCCACGCAAGTATTGAATTTTCTGCCCGCCTCGCAAGACGTGAACCTGGCCGAGGCGCGGATTATCGTCGCCGGTGGGCGAGGCGTGAACGGGCCGGAGGGGTTCGCCCCCTTGCGCGAGTTGGCCCAGGTGTTGGGCGGGGCGGTGGGCGCCTCTCGTGCCGCCGTGGACGCCGGCTGGATCCCCTATGCCCATCAGGTGGGGCAGACGGGGCGCACGGTGCGGCCCGATCTCTACATCGCCTGCGGCATTTCAGGGGCCATCCAACACCTGGCCGGGATGCGAACGTCAAAGGTCATCGTGGCCATCAACACAGACCCCGAGGCCCCCATCTTCGATGTGGCCCACTACGGCGTGGTGGGCGATCTCTTCCACGTGGTCCCGGCGCTGACAGAGGCCCTTCGCCGGCGCTTATCGGCGAAGGACGGTTAAGCTGGAGGGGTGCCACTAAAGAACTCCGCTGGGGACATTCCCCAGCGGGGTTCGGTCCATCATGGGCTGAACCTGCTCTACGGCATCCACCAATCGAGTACCTGCTCCGGTTCTTCCACATCCCGCGCACAAAGTTCATCGCCTCTCCCCAGCCCGTGCCTCCAGCAGTTCGATCAGCGGCTTCAGCGAGAAAATCTAACTGGGCAAGTGCCCGACACCTGAGTTTGGGGGCGCCCTGGTTCTTGTCTTGCCCCGCTTGGCGAGACATGGAGCGTTCTTTGATGTCTGTCTAACGCGCTGGCCGCTCTTCTAATGTCACCTCAATCGTTCGCTCTGCACCGTCGCGCAGGATGGTGAGGGTCACTTTCTGCCCCACTCTTCTATCCGCCAAGTGGATGATGAGGTCGTCCATGTCCTGCACCACTACGCCGTCTATAGCCACGATGATGTCGCCGCCGGTGCCTAGGAGTGTGCCCTCGAAGCTTACCTGCCGGTCACTGCCCCGAAGCCCCGCTTTGTCTGCTGGCCCACCCCGGACTACTCTCTGCACCAGCACCCCTTGCTCCACTGGCAAGTCCAACGCTTCGACGATGAGAGAGGTGATGCTCGTGCCTTCAATACCCAGCCACGGGTCAGCGTAGCGCCCGGTGGCAATGAGAGATGGCACCACGCGTTTGACGGTGTTCACCGGCACGGCGAAGCCCACTCCGGCGTTGCTGCCACTGTTGGAGAAGATGAGCGTCGTCACGCCGATGACCCGGCCGTGGGAATCCAGCAGTGGGCCGCCGGAGTTACCCGGATTGATGGGCGCGTCGGTCTGGATGAGCTGCGGCAGGGAGAAGCCACTCTGCTGCCTCAGCACGCGCCCCAGGGCGCTGACGATGCCTGATGTCATGGTCTGCTCCAGGCCAAAGGGATTGCCGATGGCGATGGCTCGCTGGCCAACGCGCAGTGCGTCCGAGTCGCCCAGTTCCACCGGATGCAGTTGGCTGGCAGGCACATCCACCCGTATCACCGCCAGCTCGCTGTCGGGGTCGGTGCCTACCAGTTCGGCCTCGACCGTGGTGTCGTCGGCGAAGCGCACCAGAATGCGTTCTGCGTCTTGGACGACATGGTTGTTGGTCACGATATGCCCCTTGGCGTCCCACACGAACCCGGAGCCAGTGCCACCCCCGCCCACCCTGCCTGTGGTCACGGCAATGTGCACCACCGAGGGGCTGACGCGTTCGTAGAGCTCGATGAGCAACTGCTCCTCGGCATAGGCCGCGGCCAATGGATCATTGGATAGGGGGGTCGGCGTGGGTGCCGCATTGCCCTGAGGCGAAGTTGCGGCCGCACTGGGGCTCGTCCACGGCAACTGAACCACTATCGTCCAGCCCAACAGGGCTAAGATCACCAAACCCAATCCTAAAGTCATGATATTCCGTCTCATTTTCTC
>CAYRNM010000392.1:0-1985 GCA_964425465.1 uncultured Anaerolineae bacterium
TTGCTCTTCAGCGAGCCGGAGGGCAGCGATTCCTTGATCAGCACCGGGAAATCATCCCGCCGCACGCCCAACGGCTCTAGGTGTTCCGGGATACCAATTTGGGCCAGGAGCTTCCGCACTGCCTTCACCGCCTGGAGAGGAGTCGCCTCTTGGCCCAGCCGTTGCGCGATGTGGGCATATTTTTCTGCAGCATACTCCAGGTTGTACTCCATCACGTAGGGCAACAACAGGCCGCACACCACACCGTGGGGGATACGGCAGTGGCCGCCCAGGGGATGGGCGATGCCGTGTACTCCGCCCAGCCGAGCATTGGCCAGCGCCATGCCCGCCAGCAGGCTCCCGTAGTGCATGTCCGCGCGGGCGGCGATGTCCTGCCCATCCTCGTAGGCCCGCACCAGGCTGCGGCCTATGAGCCGAATGGCCTCTATCGCCAGCGCGTCGGTGGCAGGCTGGGCACCGATGGAGACGAAGGACTCGATGGCTTGGCAGAGGGCGTCCGCTCCGGTGGAGGCGGTGACCGAGGGCGGCATCATCAGCGTGAGCTCCGGGTCCACTAGGACCACCTTGGCGAACCACTCATCGCTGCGAATGCTCTCCTTGAGCCTCCGGTCCGGATGGATGAGCACCGCATTCTTTGTCACCTCCGCCCCGGTCCCGGCCGTCGTCGGAACCGCCAGGAAGGGGAGCCCAGGACCTTCGAGGGGCCGCCCGGCGTGGTACTCGGCGGCTGTGCCCGGCTGGAAATACAGGCCGGCGATGGCCTTGGCGGTGTCCATCGCGCTTCCGCCGCCCAGGCCAATCACCATCTGCACCTCCTGCTCTCTCGCCAGCTCCCGGCCCTCCTCGACCATCGGCAGGGTGGGCTCGCCAACCACTTTATCGTACACCGTCACGGAGACCCCTCTTTGAGAAAGAAGCTCTACTGCCCGGTCCAGCACGCCGGAGCGGCGCATGGCGTCTGCTCCGCACACCAGCAGCGCCCGTTCCCCGTAACGACGGGTGACCCCCCCCAACTGCTCAAAACACCCCACGCCGGTGATGATCTCAGTGGGCAGATAGAACCTGCTCATCGCTCAACCTCCCAGAGAAACAGGGTGGGTGCAGAGGCCCACCCCTACATATCAACGCTCCTCCAACCGTTGGCGGATGGCTCGCACTTCGGTTAGGATCTGAGTCAGCACCGCGCCCTCCGGCGCGGCAATCTCCTCCCCGGCGGCTGTGGGGGGCATGGCTCCTCGATAGCGGCGGAGCGCGGAGGCCACTTGCTCGTACACCGCCTGGTAGTTAGAGAGCCCTACCAAACTCTCCTCAGCGCCCGTCGTGCCACTCATGCCCGCGGTCTGGATATTGAGCGTGCCGATGCTGAGAGGACGATCCAGGATGTCACGCTTGACCTGCAGGTTGGTCACGGTGCGGTAGGGCACATGCTTCACCGACTTGGTCCAGACCCCAACTTGGACGATGGCCTCATCCTCCAGGATCTGATATCCGAGGCTGCGGTAATAGGCCTGCGCCAGAAACCAACTGGGGACCAACCAAGCGAGGTTGGCAGCCAAGGAGCTGAGGACACCAATCCACAGTGCATTGCCTCCGGCATTCAATCCTACCGGGATGGCAATGGCCAGGCAGATCGCTAGCGAGATGGCTACTGAGATAAGCAGTGTCCAGCGCAGCTTGACCCAATACTGTGCGCTGGGCCCGAATGTTTGGATTGCCATTTCGCTCTCCTCTTCCCATCTGCGAGTGCCCTCCGGCAGAGCGTCGCCGTGGGCAGTTCCTTGGTCATGGCCCATAACAGAGCCGATCTGAGTATACCACGAGTGCCGTCAGACAGCAATCATGCGCGGAGAACCCTCTGAAGACCTGCTCACCTGTGCCTGACCAGGTGCAGGCAGGCGTTGTCTCTGTGCAAGCTCTTGAGGACACACAGGGCGTCCAGGGTGATCCACTTGTTGGATTCGCCCGCACGACCGAAGTCGGCCGGG
>CAYRNM010000393.1:0-1971 GCA_964425465.1 uncultured Anaerolineae bacterium
TCAACTCCCTCAACGCCTCCGTGGCCGGCTCCATTGCCCTCTACGCCGCCTGGCGCCAGCGATCATTCCGGGAGTAGCAGGGCTTGCCCTGCATCCGTTGTTTGACCTCAGGGCGGGAAGCTATTATACTGGGTTGAAGTCACATACCTGGCCGGAGGAGGGAGACATTGACAGGCCCACGCATTCTTATCATCATGTCCCACACCGGGGGCGGACATCGCAGCGCAGCCCTGGCCCTTCAGGAGGCCCTGCTCCAACTGGCCCCCCGGGTGCAGGTCACCGTTGCCGACATCTTTGCCCAACTGCCCTTCCCTCTCAGCCGGCTGGGAGAGCTGTATGAGCCCGTCGTCCAGTACAGCCAGAGCCTGTGGCAACTGGTGTGGGACCTGACCGAAAGCCCCGAGAAGGCCGAGCGGCTGATCAAGGTGATCGCCCCGCTGGCCAGGCCCACGCTGCGCGAGCTTCTGCGGGAGCAGGACCCCGATGTGGTCGTTTCCGTATACCCCCTGTGCGTCCACGCTTTGGCCCAGGCACGCCGAGACCTGGCCCTCTCCACTCCACAGATCACGGTGGTTACCGATCTGGTCAACATCCATCCCACCTGGGGCTGTGCAGAGGTGGATTGTTGCGTGGTGCCCACCGAGCCGGCGCAGCAGCAGGTTCTCCAGTATGGTGTCCCGCCAGAGCGTGTGAGGCTTCTGGGGCTGCCGGTGCGGCTGCATTTCGGCACCTGCCAGGAAGAGAAGAGGGTGTTGCGCTCTCGACTGGGCCTTGACCCGGATCTGTGGACCCTCCTGCTGATGGGCGGTGCGGAGGGGGTAGGACCGCTGTTCGAGATGGCTCGTGCCCTGGGCGAGTCCGATCTGCCCCTCCAGCTTCTGGTCGTCACCGGCCACAACAAGAAGCTACGTCGCGAGATGGCCGCAGCTTCTTGGCGAAAAGGCGTTCGCATCTTCGGCTTCGTGGAGCGGGTGTGGGAGCTGATGGGGGCTAGCGATCTGCTGCTGACCAAGGCCGGGCCGGGTACTATCTGTGAGGGGCTGAACGCAGGGCTGCCCATTCTCATCATTGATGCCCTGCCCGGCCAGGAGGCGGGCAATGCCGACTATGTGGTGTCCCATGGGGCGGGGTCGCTCATCCCCTCACCCGAGATGCTGGCAGCCACCCTGCAAGAGCTGCTGGTGTCGGATGGGAGGCGTCTGGAAGAGATGAGAGCTCGGGTGCAAGAACTAGCCAGGCCCCAGGCTGCCCTGGACATTGCCCAACTCATCCTTTCACGTACCACGCCTCACGTATCACGGTTAGGAGGAAATCATGATCCCTCAGGATTTCCCTGGCAAAGGTAAGGTGGCGGTGCTCAGGACCCGCCCTCAGACGGTTCTGGATGATTACCGGGAACTGATGCACCTGGCCGGCTACGAGGAGGCACTTCCCAAGGACAAGGAGACCATCCTCAAGGTCAACATCTCCTGGCAGACCTGGTATCCGGCCTGCTCCACTGCCCCCTGGCAACTGGAAGGGGTGATCCGCACCCTTCAGGAGGATGGCTACCAGAACCTGATCGCGGCCCAGAACAACACCGTGGTGGTGGACGCCTACGCGGGCGAGCGGAATAACAAGCACAAGGTCGTGGTAGATAAGTACGGCGTTCGCAACGTCCACCTCTACGAGCCGCAGTACAACTGGGTGCGCTACGAGCCTAAACAGCCCTTCCTGGTGCTGGATCAGATCTACCCTGAGGGGCTCTATATCCCCGAAATCCTCATCGGGCGGAATATCATCCAGTTGCCAACAATAAAAACTCACGTCTTCAGCACTGTCACGGGGGCTTGCAAGAACGCTTTCGGCGGATTGCTCGGCTCAAAGAGACACTACACGCATTCGGTCATACATCAGACGCTGGTAGACCTGCTGATGATCCAACAGGACATCCACACCGGACTCTTCGCGGTGATGGACGGCACCTTTGCC
>CAYRNM010000394.1:0-1970 GCA_964425465.1 uncultured Anaerolineae bacterium
ACTCTGGCCTATGAAAGGGTGAAGGCGGTGCGTGAAGCGGTGGGGTCCGAGGTGGACATCCTGATCGAAGCGCATGGCAACCTGGGCACCACTTCGGCCATCCAGATGGGAAAGCGTCTGGAGGAATTCAACCCCTTCTTCTACGAGGAGCCGGTGGACGCGCTGAATGTGGATTGCATGAGGAAGGTGGCGGAGAATGTAGATATTCCCATCGCCGCCGGGGAGCGGTTGTACACTCGTTACGGGTTCCGGCAGTACATTGAACAGCAGGTCGTGGACATCCTGCAGCCCGATGTGGGGTTGGCGGGGGGGATCACGGAGACGAAAAAGATCGCGGCCCATGCTGAAACGTATAACCTTCACGTGCAGCCCCACAACTGCGCCGGCCCTGTAGCTACGGCTGCAGCCGTCCAACTGGATGCCTGCATGACCAACTTCATTATCCAGGAATGGTTCCCCTACCACGAGGAGAAGCACTATCAACTGGTCAAGGAGGCGCTGGAGCCTCAGGTTGTGGATGGATACCTGGAGATCCCGGACACGCCAGGGCTTGGCGTGGAGCTGAATGATGAGGTGATCGTGCAGTATCCTTGTCTTCGGGTGAGTTAAGCAGCTCGACATGCCTAACGAGGTTCACATCATGGTCTACCCTGGGTCCGCAGAGAGCCATTTGTCGAGCTGGTGAGGAGGTGGGGGAAGTACCTGTGGGGTTGACACTTGATGAGCAGGCGCATCATCAGCAGGGAAAGGACAGTTTTCAGTGGCAAATGTGAAACGAGTATTCACCGTGAATGGTGAGCCCTTCTTCCCCGTGGGCGGGCAGTCCATGAATCAGGCCGGCCAGAGTGCCAGCGAGGCTGAGGCGGCCTTCAAGGCAGTGAAACTGCTCCACGGCAACACCCTGGAGATCCCTGTGTACTGGGAGCAGGTGGAGCCTGAGGAGGGGCGCTTTGACTTTAGCATCGTGGATGCGCTGCTGGCCAGTGCGCGCCGATACGGCATGAAGCTGGTGCTGCTCTGGTTCGCCACCTGGAAGAACGGGAACATGGACTATACGCCAACCTGGGTCAAGACCAGCCCGCAGCGGTTCAGGCGGGTGGCATCGCCCACGGGCAGGGCGGTCTGGGTGCTCTCCTCCCACTGTCGGGCCAACACCGAGGCCGACCAGAGGGCTTTCACTGCCTTGTGCGCCCACCTGAAAGCGGTAGACAGTACAGAGCGCACGGTTATCGCCCTGCAGATCGAGAATGAGCCGGGCATCCTGGGCAGCGACCGTGACTACGGCCCCGAGGCCCAGGCCACCTTCGAGAGTCCCGTGCCGGATGAGTTGGTATCCAAAATGAAGGCGGCGGGCAAGGGGCCGGTGTTTGAGGTGTGGCAGGAGGCCGGCGGCAAAGAGGGTGGCAGTTGGCCGGAGCTATTCGGCTGGGCAGGCGGGGAACTGATGACGGCCTGGAGCATCGCCACCACCATTGATGGCCTGGCTGAGGCGGGCAAGGCGGTCTATGGCCTCCCGATGTACATCAACGTCTGGCTGGCGAGGCACGCCTGGGCAATGGCCGGCGAGGACTACCCCTCGGGTGGCGCCGTTCCCAAGGTGCTGGATATCTACAAGTGGTTCACGCCCCACGTTGACCTGATCGCGCCGGATATCTACCTCCCCGATAACAAAGGGTATGAGAGCATGTGCCGTGCCTATGCCCGCGACGATAACCCGCTCTTTGTGCCCGAATCGGGGGGGCGAGCGGCATCCAATGCCTGGTTGATGTTCCGGGCCATCGCCGACTACAACGCCATCGGCTACCATGGCTTCGGCGTCGAATGGTACATGGCGGAGGATGGCTCGGTGCGTCCCGAGGCGCAGATGGTGGTGGACAGCTTCCGTTGCGTCTCGGCGGTGATCCCGCTCCTGCTCAAGTATCAGGGAACGGGCAAGATCCACGCCGTGGTGCAGGAGGAGAACATGGAGT
>CAYRNM010000395.1:0-1967 GCA_964425465.1 uncultured Anaerolineae bacterium
GCCCCGGCCCGGGCCAAGCCCTTTACTGTCTCCCCCCTCCGGGGGCGCTTCTCCCGGGCAGAGGGCCATCTGGTGGCCTCACCAGAGGAGACCTACTGGGTGCGCTATACGGCACTCTCCGAGCCCGTCTTCGCCGCACTAAGCCATATCCTGCTGGGCAAGTACCTGTATCGGGATACAGTCACCCTGGAGGGCCAGCCCTTCACCGTGACCGACATCGCCGTGGAGCCGAAGAAGGGAAACCCCTGGGGAGGCTTAAGCACCTTCGAGTGGCTTTACGAAAGGGCTCATCCAGAGAGGCAGATCACACTGGGCTTCTACTCCCCCACCACCTTTCGGCAGGGGGACCACAACCTCCCCCTGCCAGTGCCCCTTTCAGTCTTTGGGGGTTATCTGTACAAATGGCGGGCCTTCTGCGACATCCCCTTGAGCGAGGGACTGTTGGATTTCGTGGAGCAGCAGGTGGTGGTGGAGCGGCACAGGATACAGACGAAGGTGATGCGCTACAGCCCCCACCATCAGTTCGTCGGCTTCACGGGGGAGTGCACCTTTCGGGTGCTGGGGGAGGATGAGCAACACCTGCGGGAGGTGAATGGCCTGGCCGATTTCGCCTTTTACGCCGGGACAGGGCAGAAGACGACGCAGGGGATGGGACAGACGAGGCGCATTGGGTAGTGTGTTGATGGAGGGGAAACCCGGTGCCCGATGCAAGACACCGTGAGGTGCTGATCGCCACCCTGGGGACACAGCCGGCGGTGGTGACAGTGACGCTGGATATGCTGCTGGCCCAGGAACGCCCCGTTGATGAGGTGGTGGTTATCCATACCGCCTCCACCCATCGTCCTATCAAGGAAGCACTCCAACGACTGCGAGATGAGTTTCCCAACCGAGTACACTATGCCCACGCTAACCGCCCCTGCCGCTACCAGGAGATCGAGCTCACGGTGGAGGGAAGGCCCTTCAATGATGTTCGCACAGCGCAAGAAGCTGGAAGGGTCTTCACCACTATCTACCAGGAGGTGCGGCGACAGAAACGAAAGGGACACCTGATCCATCTCAGCATCGCGGGGGGCCGCAAGAGCATGTCCGTCTACGGGAGGGCCACTGCTCAACTGCTTTTCGACGCCGATGATCGTCTCTGGCACCTCCTCTCCCAGTCGGAGTTCGAAGCCTCCGATGCCATGCACGCCACAAGCCCGGATGATGCCCAACTGGTGCGCATTCCCCTCCTGGCCTACAGCTCCCTCTCCCCACCCCTGGCCACCCTGCTCGTCACCGATGACCCCCTGCAAGCCATCGAAGGGCAGCAGACCGCCCTGCGGTTGGAGGAACGGCGCAAGCAACAGGAGTTCATCGAGAATGTGCTCACCCCGCTGGAACGGCGGATCGTGGAAACCCTCATGCGAGAGATCATCCTCCACCACCACAGCCCCAACAATGCCGAGATCGGCCGTCAACTGTATCTGGCTACTCGTACCATCGGTAACCAACTGACGCGCATCTACGCCAAACTGCGGGAGTTCCTCGGCCTGGCCCCCGAGGAGCCGGTGGACCGCCACGTGCTTATTGCCCTCTTCACCCCTTACTTCGCCGACCACTTCGCCCAGTCTTCATAGCCCACACCTTTGTAAACGCCACAGCCGAAGAGCTCCACCCAGCATTGGGTGGGGCTCTTTTACTTCAGATGCTCAGTGAGGAATCCCTTCCCTATCCATGAGGGAATCCCTCCCCTATCGGGCGGGAGCCACCTCTGCTACACTATATATGCGTTGAAAGGGAGCCTCATGCTCAACATGATGGAGGAGTTGATATGCGAATGCTCAATCCCTTCAGATTTCTGAGGATGGCCCGAAGCTGCTGCCTGATCCTGGCCATCACCCTGCTGCTGCTCCTGCTGGGCTCATGCGTGGCCCTGGGATGGATCCTGGCCCGCAGGGTGGAGGCCGAGGGCCCGAAAGCACACTGGA
>CAYRNM010000396.1:0-1966 GCA_964425465.1 uncultured Anaerolineae bacterium
GGGGTGGGGATCTACCCTGGTGTCCAGGAGGCTGCTGGGGAGTTGGTCCGGATCGTGGGTCGGCATAAGCCCGACGGGGCACGGCATGAGCTCTACAGGGGGATCTACCCTATCTTCTTGGAGCTGGAGGAGAGAGTAGCACCCCTCTACGGAAGGGTGCCTGTGGAGAGATGGAAGGAGGGATGAACCATGCGAGTGGTTGCTATTATGAACGCTTACACTGGTGCTCTCTGCCTGCAGGAGCTGGTGGATCAAGGGGATGAGGTGGTCGGTGTGGTGACCTCGCCGGGGGATCCTTATCCGGGGATGCCACCGGAGGCGTCGGTGAAGCTCACGGCGGATCAGAACTACCTGCCCGTCTACCAACCCCCGATGGAGAGTGTGAACAAGCCCGAGTTTGTGGAGGTGCTCCGGAGACTCGAGCCGGACCTCATCGTCTCGATGCACTTCCCCGTGATCTTCAGGAGGGAGATTCTGGAGATCCCACCGCTGGGCTGTGTGAATGAACACCCCTCCCAATTGCCGGCCGGACGAGGGATGACCCCCTCCTTCTGGCACATGCTCATCGGCGATGATAGGAACTGGATGACGCTCCACTACTTGGACCCCGGCATTGACACCGGGGATGTGGTCAGCCAGGGGTGGGTGGAGATCACCCCCGAGGACACAGGCTTCACCACCGGCCGCAAGCTCTCTGAGGAGGGACATCGTATCTTCGCCGAGGCGTTGCCCCTGATCCGAGAGGGGAAGGCTCCGCGGATTCCCCAGGATCAGATCGAGGGGGTGGAGTCCAGCTACTACAGCTGGAAGCCCCACTATGCCTGCATCCGGTGGGACAGATCTGCTGAGGAGATTGCGCTTCACATCCGCACCCTGACCCATCCCAAAGAGCTGTCCTCCTGGACTGGATGCGCCTGCACCCACCTGGCCGGACGGAGAGTCTCCGTCTGGGAGGCGAAGGTGGTCGATGGGAGACGCTGGGCGACGAGGGAGGCGGACCCTGGGGAGATCCTGGCCCTAACTGGGGAGGGGGTGTTGGTCAAGACGGGGCGCGATGTGCTCCTGCTGACCGATGTAGATGTGGAGGGGGCCAGGGAGAAGGGGCTGGTCGGCCTATTTGAGGTTCTGGCGGTAGGCCTACCGGCGGTTTTCGGTTAGTGAGTCTTATGGCGGCGGATGTATCCGGCTGTCTAATCAAAAGTTGAGGGAGGACGAAATGAAGGCAGCGCTTTTCTACGGTGGGAAAGACATCCGGGTGGAGAAGGTGCCGGATCCCACCCCTGGCTCCGGTGAGGTCCTGGTTCGGGTGAGGGCGGCGGGCGTCTGCGGGAGTGACCTGCACAGCTACCGTGACCCCAGCCGGGTGTGGCCCGGCCTCACTTTGCCCTACATGAGCGGGCATGAGTTGGCGGGGGAGATCGCCGCCCTGGGGCCTGATGTGAGAGGACTGGAGGTGGGCCAGCGGGTGGGGGTGGAGCCGAGGCATCTGGTGGGCTGCGGCCGCTGCCGCTGGTGCCTGCGCGGGGACTACCAACTCTGTCCGGAGCTGGGTCGGGTGGAGGGCAAGCCGGTCCACTCCACCGGCTTCGCGGAGTACTCCCTGGAGTCGGCTGATAAGATCTTCCCCTTGCCCGACTCGGTCTCCATGGAGGAGGCGAGCATCCTCGACGTCTACGCCTGCGCGGTGCACGCCGTGCATCGGGTTCCGGTCAGCCCCACCGACATCGTCGTCGTACAGGGGGCGGGGGCCATTGGGCTGACTGTGGCCGAGGTGGCCAAGCTTGCCGGAGCCAAACAGGTCATCGTCTGCGACATCTTGGAGGCCCCTCTGCAAGTGGCCAAGAGGATCGGCGCTGATGAGGTGATCAATGCCTCGGAGGTGGACTCAGTGGAAGCGCTCACGGAGCTGACCAATGGGCAGGGGGCAGATGTGGTCTTCGAGGCGGTGGGGGGCACAGCCCCTACC
>CAYRNM010000397.1:0-1960 GCA_964425465.1 uncultured Anaerolineae bacterium
TCCATCGCTGGTTGGCTGAATCGAGAGAATGGTCTATAATCACATAGCGATAGTACCGGATGCGGCGGAGTTGAACTCTGCCGCATCCGAGTTGTTCAGGCCACACATCATCAGGAGATTATCCCATCCATAGCCTCATCTCCCGTTTTCAGCGACCTCTAAAGGCAACCTGGTTCTCCCTCCTGGTCCTCCTTCTCAGCAGTGGGGCCTGGCTGCCCCTGCTCCATCCTGGCTTCCTGAGCACCCGCGCTGGAGGGGACAGCCCCTTTCTTCTGATCCGCCTCGACCAACTGCTGTGCAACCTGCGAGCCAGCGTCTTCCCCGTCCGCTGGATGCCCGATGCGGCCTACGGCCTGGGCTATCCCTTCTTTAACTACTACGCTGCCTTGCCCTACTATCTGGCCGCCGGACTGGTGCTGTGGGGCTGGGGACTCATCGCCGCACTGAAGCTCACCCAGGCTATCGGCTTCCTGGCCTCCGGCGCAGCGATGTATGTCCTGGGACGGCGTGCCTTCCACCGCCAAGCCAGCGCCCTCCTGTCCTCGGTGGCCTACCTCTATGTCCCCTTCCACCTGGTCAACGTCTATGTGCGGGGCGACTCCCTCTCCGAGTTCTACGCCTTCGTCTGGTATCCCCTGCTCGGATGGGCGCTCCTGCGGCTGTGGGAGCGTGCCTCAGCGGAAAACATTTTGCTTCTGGGAGGGGCCTACGGCGGGCTCATCCTGACCCACAACATCTCGGCCCTCATCGCCACACCGGTGGCCGCCGCTTACGCGCTGCTACTTTGCTTCACCGCTGGAAACACGAAAGCCAGCCGAGGGCGGTTCCTGCTGGCTGGCTTGGCTGGTGGATTGCTGGGCCTGGGGCTGAGCAGTTGGTTCTGGCTGCCAGCACTCCTGGAAAGGGACCTGGTCCAACTGCAAGAGATGACCACCGGCTACTTTCACTTCGCTGGCCACTTTCGGGGAGCGGACCTCGTCCAGTGTAAATGGCTCTTCGACTACACCATCGGTGAGGATCGCACCCCCTTCTGCATGGGGCTGGTGCAGGCCCTGCTGGCCGGGCTGGGTGCGCTGGCCCTGATCGGCGGCTGGATCCGGCGGCGACGGATCACTCCCCACGGAGCCTTTGTCCTGGCCCTGCTCCTGCTCACCACCCTGTGCATCACCCCCCTTTCCCGTCCCCTTTGGGAGCACCTGCCTCTGCTGGAGCTGGCTCAGTTCCCCTGGCGCTTTCTCTCCATACAAGCTGTCTTCACCGCTCTGCTCACGGGATGTCTGGTTGAGGGCTGGAAGTGGCATATTCCGAACCGATGGTGGATAGCGATCCTGTTGAGTGGGGTGCTGATGGCTGCTGCTTTGGGCCACCTGCGGTCCGAGTGGCTCGATATTGGCGAGGCAGATGTGACCCCCGACCGGTTGCGCCTGTACGAGTACTTCACCGCGAATATCGGCACCACGGTGCGCTGGGAGTACCTGCCCCACACGGTAGAGATGCGCCCCTTCACCTCGGCGGTGTTCCTGAACCAGGGACACAAACCGCCCCCTATGGCCATTGAGGGTGAGGTGACCGAAACGCATCTCCTGAACCTGGGGCCGACCTGGGAAGTGTGGGACATTGCCGTAGCCTCCCCTCAGGCCCGCCTGGCCTTCCATACCCACTACTTCCCCGGCTGGCGGGCCACTGTGGACGGAAGCCCACGCCCCCTGTCCCCTGTGGAGGGGTGGGGCACTATCGGGCTGACCCTGCCCCAGGGACGCCATCGGGTGACCCTGCGCCTGGGGCGCACCCCGCTTCGGTGGGCTGGGGAGTTGATCTCCCTGTTGGCTCTGATGATAGCCGTAATCCTACTGGCCCTCTGCGTGCACCGCTGGCCCCAGAAGCGCCGGCGACGATGGAGTAGCCTGATGGGGCTGGCGGTGGCAATTTTCATCTTGAGCGGAGTGGGCCTGCGCTTGAT
>CAYRNM010000398.1:0-1948 GCA_964425465.1 uncultured Anaerolineae bacterium
CCCAGTTCATCTTGGAGAGATAGGAGGAGATGTGGGGGGACACCCCCCAGGCCCCCCGGCAGGGGCTCTGCCCCTGCACCCCGAGTGACAAGCTACAAGAAGAGGCTCTCCACGAAGGTTTGGGCATCGAACTCGGCCAGGTCTTCCACCCCCTCGCCGGTGCCCACGAAGCGGATGGGCAGGCCCAGCTCGCGGGCGATGGCGAAGACCACCCCGCCCTTGGCCGTGCCATCCAGTTTGGCCAGCACGATGCCCGTCACCTCCACTGCTTCCTTGAAGTGCTGGGCCTGGGACAGCCCATTCTGGCCTGTGGTGGCGTCCAGCACCAGCAGCGTCTCATGCGGGGCGCGATGCACCTGTTTGGCGGCCACCCGTCGCACCTTGGCCAGCTCCTGCATCAGGTTGTAGTGGGTGTGCAGCCGACCAGCGGTGTCAATGATCAGCAGATCCATCCCCCGCGACTGGCTGGCGCGGATGGCATCGTACACAACGGCTCCCGCATCCGCCCCTGGCTGGTGGGCGATGACGGGCGCGCTCACCCGCTCTCCCCAGATCTTAAGCTGGTCAATGGCCGCCGCGCGGAAGGTATCCGCGGCGCAGAGCATCACCCGTCGGCCCTGCTGTTGATAGTAAAAGGCCATCTTGGCGATGCTGGTGGTCTTGCCCGATCCATTGGCTCCCACCACAAGGATCACTGTCAGCAGCCGCTTCTCATCGGCCCGCCAGAGGACTTGGTGATCCAGCAGGGCGATCATCTCCTGCTTGAGCGCCTCGCGGGCCTGGGGCACGCTTCGAATTCCATCACGCAACACCTGATCCCGCAACCGATCCACCAGGGCCATGGTGGTGGGCATGCCCACATCGGCCAGGATCAGGATCTCCTCCAGTTCCTCCCATAGTTCATCGGTGATGGGCTCCTCTGCCCTGAACAGCCCGCTGAGACGCCCCAGCACTCCCTGCCGGGTGCGTTCTAGACTGTCGCTCAAGCTCTTGGAACGGCCAAACACTCTCCCCTCCGTAGATGCTCTGTAGCCAGCGGCCCACAAGTCAACAGCCTCCTCGATTATAGCATATCTGCCCTCATCGGGCCAGTGGGCTTTGCCCAAGCTCAGATAGGACGGGGAACGCCAAAATTGTCCCGCATTTGGGCAAGCACGCTCCGCACCCGGACCCCCAATTGTCCTTTGGTCAGGATGGACTCGATGTAGGCCTCGGGCATGCAGCGCGCGGCCTGAATTGCCCTGCGCTTGGCCATCATCTTTCTTAGCATTTTGAGATTGTCCCTGCGGGCCCGCGCCACAGCCCCAGCGTAGCCAGCTACGGTGAAAATCATATCTCCTGCCAGAAAATAGAACAGGATGGGGCCAAGATGGCGAAGCAAAAGTGATGCAGGCATATCCTTCACCAACACGTACAACATGTTGCGAAGGGAATAGTAAACGGAAAGATGGGACCCCCAACCCGCGGTTGCAGCCACCTGATGATGAACCCGGGCCTGAGGCACGAAGAGGCATTTGTACCCCCTGAGCTGAGCGCGAAAGCTGAGGTCTATGTCTTCCCCGTACAGGAAGAAATCCTCGTCGAAGAGGCCAATGTCTTCCAGCATGGCCCGGCGGTAGATGGCAGCTCCGGCGCAGGCCCCGAAGACATATTCCGTTCGGGAGAATTCAGGACCATCCAGTTGGTCCATCCCGCGTTTGCCGCCCACGCCGTAGTCGTAGAAGAGATCACCCGCCGTGTCAATGACTCGTGGGTCATCGGCCCGGAGCATCTTGGAAGCACAAAAGCCCACCTCGGGGTGGGCTTCCAAAGCATGGACCAGCGCCTCCAGCCATTGGGGTTCTGGCTGAGCATCGTTATTCAGCAGGGCGATGTACTCGCCACGGGCCGCCCGTATCCCTACATTGTTCCCCCCGGCGAACCCTCTGTTCTCAGGAAGGGCGATGAC
>CAYRNM010000399.1:0-1942 GCA_964425465.1 uncultured Anaerolineae bacterium
GCCCCACCCGCCGCACCCAATCTCGCTCACACTAAAGCCGGTTCTTCCCAGCGTTCGATACTTCATGGAGATGTTTCCTCACTTTCACTTCATCGCGCTGAGTGAATGACTAATCGCTCCGCAGGAAGCGCTGGATCTCCTCACCGAGCAGCTGCTCGATGACGGGTGAAATACTCCAAAACTCCTTGAGGTCCTTGTATTCCTGGACATAAGCGGGATCCCCTGGCTTCAAACCCTTCTCGGCCCGGATCATCAGGTTTTTCGAGGTGTGCTCCGAAGAGACGAATTCGATGACCTGTGTGCGGTAGCCCATGATGCGCAACACTAGAGCGCGGAAAGCGTCTGTCAGCAGGTCCGCCAATCTCTCCCTCAATATTCCATACCGCAACAGAGGTCGAAACAGGGGCTCTTGGAGCTGTCGGTGGAGCTCATGCTGACAGCAGGGAGCGGCGAGGATCACGCGGCTTCCCCAGAGGATGCCCTGCGCAATGGCCTCGTCGGTGGCCGTATCGCAGGCGTGCAGGCTCAACACCATGTCCGGCGGCACGGTGGGCACGAAGTCAGCGATGCGGGACACGTGAAACTCCAGCCCGGACCAGCCCAGCGAATCGCGGAGCTGGCAGCATTTGTCTATCAGCTCCTGGTTCATGTCAATGCCTACCAAGTGGACGGGCAAGCCGCAGAGATGGTTCACATAGTGATAGGCCGCAAAAGTCAGATGGGCGCTTCCGCACCCACAGTCTACCATGTGAATCGGCTGGGGGGCCAGATCGCTTGGGGGGAGTGTCTGCTCCACGATGCGGAGAAACTCATTGATCTGCCGGAACTTCCGCCGCATGGAGGCCCTCACCTGGCCCTGGCTGTTCATAACGCCGATGGCTTGGAGAAAAGCATCCGGGGTATCCACGGCCAGCGGATAGCGCTTGACGCGGTCGTGCGAAAGAGCGGGTGGCTTCCCCTGGCTGGAGGGTTTTCCCCTTGTGACCAACGCCCTTCCCTTGCGCGTGATTCTCACGTGAAGGTCGCCCGAGGTGGACTGCACGTGAATCTGGCTGAAGGGCATCGCCAGCACCTCATCCAGCCGCTTCTGCAGCTCATCACCGGTGAAGTTCTTGGTGATGTGCTTCTTAACGTCGAAGTAGGAAAACTGCATCTCCCGGCGTTCCTTAATGAGGACCGGGCGCAGGCGGATCTTCATCCACGGGTTTGTGTCCTCACGGAGCTTCTGGCTCAGCGTCAGCCCGATAAACGTCTCCTCGTCGAGCACCGCGCTTTTCACCAGCGCTTTGTAGTCGTCACGCTGTCCATCCATACTCGCGCTCATGGCGGTAGACAAATCCTCATTGCGACTCGGAAGAGATCAATCCTTTTCCCCTTAGAATTTCCACATATTCCGCCTGGCCCAATGGACATGCAATCAACGCTCTGAACTGCTGCTCGTTCAGCCTGAGCTGCTGGCGTACCAAATGAGGCAGTTTGCCCCTCAGTTCGCCTCGCTTGTGGGGGACTTTGGTCCAGAGAATGAGCTGTCCTTCCCATCTGAAAAAGGCCAGAGTATCACGACCCTCGCGGATTTCCATGCCCAGCTTCTGAAAGGCCCGGAGCACCTCCCGAACGTTCATGGCCTTGGCAACTCCTCCACCACATCGGACAGGTACTCCCAAACCTGCTGAGATAGTGGCCCCAGGGTATCTGCACTCTCCTTCAGAGACACATAGAGGTCCACAATGGTGCGGCGCAAGTCGTCCAGCGCTTCTCCTTCCGTCTCTCCATAGCCAAACAGATCCAGATCATAGGCTGAAGCGATGATCTGCGCTCCATCATCTTCCAGGAAGGCAGCGATGGGGTTGCGCAGCCGGAGATGAGGATGCCGCAGGCTGTAGAGCAGCAAAGGTCGTCGCCCGATCACTCGCTCCATCCACGGGGATAGCTCATCGCTCAG
>CAYRNM010000400.1:0-1942 GCA_964425465.1 uncultured Anaerolineae bacterium
TTTAAGAAGGTCGAGACCACCAGTGATGAGAGGACGTGGGCTATATTGGCGCACGTGAGCATTCTCCTGGGAGCGATCACCGTCGGCCTTCTGGGGCCTGTGGCCGCTTTCGTCATCTGGTTGGTCAAGAAAGAGGAATCGGAGTACGTGGCCAAACAGGCCCTGCAGTCCTTGATCTACCAGATCGTGGTGGGGGTGCTGTCGTGGATCATGTGGGGCGCCATAGTGGTGCTTTCTATGGCTGTGATCGGCATCTGTTTGATACCTATAGGCCTGCTGCTTGACCTGGCAGCCATTGGTTACAGTTGTTACGCGGCCTACGTTTGCTCCCTGAGCCAGGAGTTCAGGTATCCCATAATCTGGGACATGGTTGCAACCAAGTAGCAACGCTACCCGGATCTTCAAACACTCAGCCATCGGCATCTGAAAGGGAACTGCCGATGAAACCCAAATGGCAGATAGCGCCGCCAGCGCCTCAAGATCACCTGGCCCGCTTTCCGCAACTCTCGCCCCTCATCGTCCAGTTGCTCTATAACCGTGGCATCACCACCCCCCAGGACGTGCGGGATTTCCTGGCCGGTGCTCGCCCTGAGGGCAACCCATTTCAACTCAAAGGGATGAACGAGGCCGTGACCCGCCTCCGCCAGGCCATTCGCCGTGGAGAACTGGTGGCCATCTACGGCGACTTCGACGCCGACGGGGTGGCGGCCACAGCCCTCCTTGTGGAGACGCTCTCGGCCCTTGGAGCCAACGTAAAGCCCTACATCCCCCACCGGGTGGACGAGGGCTATGGCCTGAATACAGGTGCCTTACGGCAATTGGCATCTCAGGGCGTTGGGGTGGTGGTAACCGTTGATTGCGGCATCCGCTCCATCAAGGAGGTCATCTACGCCCGAAAGCTGGGTCTGGACCTCATCATCACTGATCACCACTCGGTGGGCCAGGAGGTCCCTCCGGCCCTGGCGGTCATTAACCCCAAACAACCAGACTGCCCTTATCCCTTCAAGGACCTGGCCGGGGTAGGAGTGGCCTTTAAGCTGGC
This sequence comes from uncultured Anaerolineae bacterium, assembly GCA_964425465.1. Lineage (GTDB taxonomy): Bacteria > Chloroflexota > Anaerolineae > JAYEMR01 > JAYEMR01 > JAYEMR01. The sequence continues at coordinate 1,043 of CAYRNM010000400.1, forward strand.
CCAGGCTCTGCTGAAAGCTAATCGTCGAGTGCCTGTGGCGAAGGGTGAAGTAGGTGTCAACGAAGAGGGTTTGCTAGACCTGGTCGCCTTAGGCACCGTGACCGACCTGGCCCCATTACTGGGAGAGAACAGGAGCCTGGTCACGGGGGGGCTGGAGTGGTTAAACAATCCCCAGCGTCGGGGCATCAAAGCCCTGCTCACCCACGCCGGCCTGAAGCCTGGAGGAGTTGATGCTGCCACCATCGGCTTCGTACTGGGCCCGCGCCTCAACGCCGCCGGACGCATTGACAATGCCATGATAAGCTACGACCTGCTGACTGCCAGTTCGGACGCCCGGGCTGATGAGCTGGCCAGCAGGCTGGAGGAGCTAAATCAGCATCGTCAACAATTGACTGTGGAGACCTTTGATCGGGCACGGGAGCAGGTGCTCATCGCTGGTGAGAGCGAGAAGCTCTTCTTCGTGGCCGCTGAGGATTTCCTGGCCGGCATCGTGGGCCTGGTAGCCCACCGTCTGACCGAGGAGTTCTACCGCCCCAGCCTGGTCGTGGAGCTGGGGCCAGAGGAAAGCCGTGGCTCAGCTCGCAGTATTCCTGAGTTCAACATCACCGCCGCATTGGATCAATGCAGCGACCTCCTTATCAGGTACGGTGGCCACGCGGCAGCCGCTGGCTTTACCGTAGCCAATGACAATCTGGAGGCCCTGCAAGAACGCTTGAAGGAGTTGGCCACTAAACAACTTGAGGGAGTGGAGCTCACCCCAACCCTCCTCATTGACGCCGAGGTCGAGCTGTCCGAAGTGGATTGGGCTACCCAGGCCCTGCTGACCCAGTTAGAACCGTGCGGCTATGCTAATCCCTCTCCCCTTCTGTTGAGCCGCCGGGCCATCGTGAGGGACGCCCG
>CAYRNM010000401.1:0-1940 GCA_964425465.1 uncultured Anaerolineae bacterium
CCCCCGCTCGCAGGGGAGGGAGCTACCCCCTCCTCACGAAAGGAGTACCCCACGCCGGGAATGGTCAGGATGTAGTATGGGTTTCGCGGGTCTTTCTCCACCTTGGCCCGCAGTCGGCTGATCAGTCCACGCACCAGGTCACGGTCGCCTTCTCCACTGTAGCCCCATACCGACTCTACGATGGTCTCCGTCGGGATAACCTGGCCACGGTGGATCATCAACGTGTAGAGCAAGCGGAACTCCAGGTGGGTCAGCCGACCTGGGGGCCGACCCGCTACCTGCACCGTCCGGGTGGCCGGATCCAGGGTCAGGCCGGATAAGCTCAGAGTGGGCAGGCTGAAGACGGGCACACCGCCGACGCGGCGCAGCAGAGCGCGCATCTGGGCGACGAACAGTCGGGCACTGAACGGGCGGGTAACGACCAAATCGGCGCCGTTCTCCAGGAGGGCATAGTGCACGTTCTCCTCGATGGAGTCAACAATCAGCACCAGCGTAGCCTCGGTCTCTGCACGTACACACCGGACCTGGGCCAGAGGCTCCACACGTTGGAGCGCTATCAGTATGAGGTCAGCCGGTCGCTCCGACCAGCTCCGCATGGCACGCTCCAGGTTGCCGCTGGTAACCACGGCCAGCCCGGCACGTTGCAGTGCCAGAGAGAGGATTGCTGCTTCATCAGGATCTTCAGCAATCAGCAAAGCATACATTGCCTATCCTCCGCCCACCAGATAGCGGCGGGCCGCTTCGGCCAGGATGGCTGCACCGATAGGGAGGGCACGTTCATCAACGTCGAAGGTAGGGCTGTGCGCTATCCTCCCTCCGTCTTCCCCCTTCGTGCCCAGCCCGAACATCGCAGCCGGCGCCAAATTGGCCAGCAACGCAAAGTCTTCTCCACCCATCCCTGGCTCAGGTGGATGCAAACAATCGGCTCCCAGCAAATCAACGGCTACCTGTCGGATGAGTGAGGCAATGCGGGGATTATTCACGCAGGCCGGAATCCCCTCCTCGATCCTGAGCTCAAAGTCGCCACCCAGCGCCTGAGCCACGCCCAGAGCCCTTTCCAGCTCCCTGAAGAGTTCTCGTCGTACCTTTTCGTCCACGCTCCGGATCGTGCCGGAGATCTCCACACTGTCCGGGATGACATTGTCGGCCTGGCCGCCATGGACAGTGCCAATGGAGATGACGGCGGGCTGCAGAGGGTCAATCCGGCGCGAGACGATGCCATGGATGGCGGTGATGACCTGGCCCAAAATGAAGATGGTGTCAACACCACGGTGCGGGTAGGCACCGTGACATCCTTTGCCCATGATGGTGGCATAGAAGGTATCAACACTCGCCGAGATACGAGGGCCATCAATTTCAACGACCCCTACCGGCAGGCTTGAGTCTACATGGAGGCCCATAACCGCATCAACTCCCTCCATGGCTCCATCTTCGATCATGCGTGCAGCGCCGCTTTTGCCTTCTTCGTCATCTATCTCCTCAGCCGGCTGGAAGAGGAAGCGTACCTGGCCCGACCCCCACCCCGGCCCTCCCCCGTCGTGACGGGGGAGGGTGTCGCGCAGGAGCGTGGCGACGCCAAGGAGGATAGCAGTGTGGGCGTCGTGGCCACAGGCGTGCATCACGCCTGGCACCTGGGACGCATAGGGCACGTCGTTGGCTTCCTGGATGGGCAGAGCATCCATGTCGGCGCGAAGGGCCACCACCGGCTTGCCTTCCCCCCAATAACCGACGACCCCCGTCTTGCCCACACTGGTTCGCACTCTCAGACCCAATGAGCGCAAGGTTTCGGCCACAAGCTCAGCGGTCTTAAACTCCTGGAAGCCTAGCTCAGGATGGGCATGGAATTCTCTACGCCAATTAGTCAGTTGCGGTTCGAACTCACGAGCACGGTTTAACATTCAGCCTCCTTCAATTATTACAGTGACCAGGGAATCAGTGAT
>CAYRNM010000402.1:0-1902 GCA_964425465.1 uncultured Anaerolineae bacterium
ACAATGGTCTAGAGAGAGCCTCGCAGCATTTCCGAAAGGCTGTTGCGTAATCTCGAGATCCAGGTACTATATCTATCACAGCCGGTGTGTCTGGCTACAAGCGTGTCGCACCTTCACAGACGAATAGCACCCCAGTCCACTAACCGGTTCCCTTACCGAAGTGACGGCAATGACCCTTGGCAGAAGTTTCGGGCACTCAGTGACCCATGAGTACAATGTAGGGCATCGCCAACCCAGGAGTCAGACTCAGACCACTGCTGAAGACCAGTAGGGCACCCAGTGACCCTTGTACGTAACCTGTGGGGGTTGGCAGTTGCTGCCACTTCTGGTCTCTGGCGATCTGGGATAGAATCTTCTCGACGTTCAGATGCGCTGGATCGACGGGGCACGGACTATGCAAGCCTTGCTGCAAACCATTGTGTGCGCGCATCTGAGCGACCACTGTACGTAACGTAGGCTGCATGGTCACGGCCCCGACCAAGATCGCCAGGAGGACAGGGACTATGACATTGCTGGCTCAACTGGGCATACCATTGCCCTCGCGCTACTATCTGAGCATTGACGTCGGCTACAAGGAGCATGTTGCCGTGGTCATCAGCCTGCAGACCTTTGCTCGCGGAGATGACCGTTGGAAGCGAGCCCGGTGTGTACACTTCCCCTCGACTCATAGCGGGTTGAAGAAGCTGCAGCAGTATCTGGACCGCTTCTGCTCTGATCCGGCCGCCTTCTTGGGGCTGTGTGAGCCGACGGGGGGCTTCTATGGGGCCACGGTGTTTCAATACCTCCTCGATAGGGGTTACCGGATGTTGCTGGTAGACAATGCCACCACTCGGCACATGCGGGAGAAAATCTTCCCTCACATGCCCAAGACCGACGAAATGGATGCCCGAGTGATGGCCCGCATCGGCTACCTGCATGAAGCGGTAGGTGAGGAGTTCACCCTGTGTCCGTTGGAACTGCCTGACCCGGACAGCGCTCACCTGTTGGCGCTTTGCCGGGACAGCTGGAAACTGAGCACCACGATCAACCGGGCTCGTAACCAGTTCACCCAGCTGATGGCCGTGACCTTTCCCGAACTGAAGACCTTTTTCACCAGCAGTGTCTCGACGGTTGCACCCGTCAGTCTGATAGCCGCCTATCCGACACCCGCTCTGCTGGCCACGGCTCCTCCTGAGGAAGTGCGTCAAGTGTTGGAACAGGCAGGAGACTACCGTCACATTCACCGGGTGGAGGAACTACAGGTCTTGGCCCGCAACAGCTCCGGCTTACCACCCGACCCTGGCCGTGCTTGGCGAATGAGGTGGGTGACTGACTTCCTGCTGACCAACTTCCGGCATCAGGCCGCCCTCGACAAGCGCATCAAGGAGTTGGTGGAGGAGTGGGAGGGCTATGAGCGGATTGCCCAGGTACCCTATTCCAGTCCCATCACCCTGGGAGTGATCCTGGCCGTGACCGGCGATGTGAGTCGCTTCTCCAACTACCGCAAGTATGTGGCCTACACGGGCTACTTCGCTGGACTGGAGACGTCGCAGACTATTGATCGCACCCGGATGTCCAAGCGAGGCAACCGGGACCTGAAGCGGGCGCTGTTTCAGATTGCTGCCCCTCTGGTCTGGTTCGACCAAGGGGATAATCCCTACAAGGAACTGTATCAACGCAAGCAGGCTGAGGGCCGGGAGTGGTACAAGGCCATGCCTTTCGTCTGTGCAGCGCTGGCCAGACACATCTATCATTGCCTCAAGTTCAAGGATCCCTACCGGGCCGAGAAAGCGTTTCAGGGTTCCTCGCCTCTACCTGTCTCGGAGCAGGTGCTGGTGGACTTGAGGAGCGACTTCGATGAGAGATTCGAGGTGATGGAGGCCTACCTCTGCCAGATAGGGGGATAGACCCTCCCTTACGTAA
>CAYRNM010000403.1:0-1873 GCA_964425465.1 uncultured Anaerolineae bacterium
GAGTTGGACCAGTCGCCAGGACCCGGCTCGCGCGGATCGGCCGGGTCGATGTTGGGGTTCAACTCCTGCTGCCCTGAGACTCATGGTTCGGTCGATTTTGACGCAGCTTCGATAATGTAGCAAGCTGTCGGCATGACAGCTAACCTGACGATCACGACGGAACGAGTGGACGACATTCCCGTATTGCTGGCCCAGGCCGAGAAGATCGACGTGGCCAGGCTTCTGGACAGCCACTTTGTCCCTCATGCGAACTGGCAAGGAACCAGCCTGGGTTGGACGACGACCATCTGGCTGACTCATATCCTGTCGGCAGGAGATCACCGACTGAACCACGTTCAAGCATGGGTGGCCAAGCGGCTGCAAACGCTGTGCGCCTGTACCAACCAGCCGCTCAGAGGGCTGGAGTGGAGTGACGATCGCCTGGGCATCGTACTGGACGCGTTGAGCGATGACGCGGGCTGGCAGGAGTTCGAGCGAGCGCTCAACCGGCATACCGTGCGAGTGTACGAGCTGAAGCCCAAACAGGTACGCGTGGACAGCACGACCGCCAGTGGGTATTGGACGGTCAACGAAGAAGGGCTGTTCCAGTTTGGGCACAGCAAGGACCACCGCCCCGACCTGCCGCAGGTGAAAGTGATGATCTCGGCGTTGGACCCCTTGGGGATGCCCATCGTCACCCAGGTCGTATCGGGCGAACGGGCCGATGACCCCTTGTATGTGCTGGCTATTCGGCAGGTGCAGGAAAGCCTGAACGAGCACGGACTGCTGTACGTGGGAGACTGCAAGATGGCAGCTCTGGGGACGCGGGCCTTTATCCAGGCGCAAGAGGACTATTACCTGTGTCCGCTCTCGGAAAAGCAGATGCCGCCAGAGACTCTGGCAGGCTACCTGAAGCCGATCTGGGACGGCACGCAGCAGACCAGCGGGGTGTATCGCGCAGACGCTGCGGGTCAGCCGCAGCGGATTGCCGAGGGCTATGAACAAAGCGTGGCGCTGCACGCCGAGTGCGATGGCCAAAAGGTGGCTTGGACAGAGCGGCATTTGATCCTTCGTTCGCTGCAGCAGGCCCAAGCGTTGGAAGAGGCCTTGCGCACGCGGCTGGCCAAAGCAGAGGTGGAAGTAGAGCAACTGAATGAGCGTAAGCAAGGCAAAAGACAGATCGAGGATCGAGAGGAAATGCAGGCCGCGATAACGGCCATTCTCAAGCGTTATCGGGTCGAGGGCCTGGTCAACGTGACGGTGAAGGAACAGGTCACAGAACGGGCCGTGCGCGCCTATGGCGATCGTCCCGCGCGGGTGGAGACGGAACGCGACCTGAGCGTGCAGAGCGCGAGGGATGAGCAAGCGCTGGAGGAGGCCGTACGTCGCTTTGGCTGGCGCGTGTACGCCACGAATCAGCCGGGAGAGGGCCTGTCGTTGGAGCAAGCGGTGCTGGCTTACCGGGCCGAGTACCTGATCGAACGGGGGTTTGGACGCCTGAAGGGTCGGCCGCTGTCGTTGACGCCCATGTATTTGCAGAGCGACGCGCGAGCGACGGGATTGATCCGCCTGCTTTCCATCGGCCTGCGCCTGCTGACGCTGCTCGAATATCAGGTGCGACAGCGACTGGCCGCGGAAAAGGAGAAACTGGCTGGCTTGTACGCTGGCAATCCCAAGCGCGCTACCGCACGCCCGACGGCGGAAGCCATGCTCAAGGCCTTCAAGGGCATTGACCTCTCCGTCGTGACGATGGGGCAGCAGACGCTCTATCATGTGACGCCGCTTTCCACTTTGCACCAAAGGATCCTATCTCTGCTAGGCTTTCCAACTGCAATCTACACCCGACTGATTGACCAATTCTCGAAGCCAGCCGGAGAAATGACCGAACCATGAG
>CAYRNM010000404.1:0-1870 GCA_964425465.1 uncultured Anaerolineae bacterium
CTCAGCTTGCCTCCGAGGCCCCCCTGACGGTGAGTTCTTAAAACGGCTTAAACTTTACCAAACAGCCTTGAGGCTGCCATATCACCCACGCCGAGGTGTTGGCCCCAACTTGCACGAGTTGTTTCACGCTAATAGCGTTGGCATCGAAGGGCTCATCCACATGCGGGCACTGTTCCGCCAGCCAGTGGGCAGCCCAGCGCACCAAATTGGCGGCGAAGACGGCAAAATGCTCTTGAATGACCAATCCCGCCTCGGAGCGCACCTTCAGGTGATGCATCTGAAAGACGTTTTGCCCCTCTTTGATCCCCGCCTCAATGCTCTGCCGGCCATTGTAGCACTGGAACCAGGCCTCCAAGTCGTGGGGCACGGGATCATCACCATAGTGGAGCAGGGCGCTGTGACGCACCTCACTGCCGGTATAGAAGCGCTCCAGGGCCACATCCAGGGGATAAGGGATACAGCCTACTTGGGTGTGCTCCCAGGCCACCATCTCCGCATTGGCCCCTACCCTTTCCCAGGTCGTTTCTCTAGTAACCCAGCCCCGCAAGGCGGCAGTCACACGGTGAGTGTAGGGCTTGGTGTAGACCTCATAGCCCATCTCGATGAGCAAGGCCACATTTTCACTCGTCCCAAAGCCTCCATCCAAGCGGAAGAGGGGCTGAATAGGGGCCGGAGGGGTGGCATTGTCCGCCTCGAAGCGGGCCAACCGCTGCTCTAAAGTGGCCTGTTCAGCCTGTAATGCTTCTACCTGCTGGCGCTGCTTTTCCACTCGCCGTTGAGCCTGGGCCACAGCCTTCTTACGGCGCGGCAGGCGACGGTCTTGGACCCCCAGTCGTTGGCGAGCCTGAGCCAGGCGGCTATGAGGTCGCTCTGGACGCCCTTGGGCCTGATACTCCTCTTCCAGGCAGGTCACTTCGGCCTGCCACTTCGCCAGTTGCTGTTGGGTCTCCTGCAGCCGCGCCTGAGTGGCCTGCCAGATCGCCTCTCGCCGTTGGAGCTTGTCCTGGGCGGCCTGCAGTTGGGTCGCCTGTTGAGCTAGACGCTGGCGTAGCAAAGGGGTGCGTCGGAGGGGACGGACACCGGTACGAGCTTCAGCCGCCAGAACCAGCGCTTCCGCCTGGGTACAGGAGACCGTGCTGCCCGGATGCTGGGTCACGGACAACCACAATCGGCCATAGGTAGGGCTGTGCATACTCACCATAGCGGCCTGATATCCCAACTGAAGGGCGTCGCCCATGTGCCCAAAGGCCACGTTAGGATAGGTGGTGCTACTGTTAGACACCGGGCGGCCGGTGAGATCGCCATCGTAGACCGGTCGACCCTGGTCGCGCAGGGCGAGCATCACCTCCCGGTCAATGAAGGGTTGACTGACCTCATGGAGGGCAGCGATGATGTGCGAGACCTCCTCCGGGGTCAGGGCCTGCAAGGTGCGACTGACACCGCTGTAGTCCGCCCAACCAGGCTGGCCCCAGCCACGAGCTACAGCCTCATCCTGGTCCAAGGGATGAGCCCCCTGGCTGATGTCCTTCAGATAGGGCAGCCCGGCCAGGATAGCGACCAAGAACTCGATGAGTTTCGTCTGGGGAGAGTGGTCGCAGGTTTTCTGGCGGATGGGGATGGCCTCCAGCTTTTCGATGAGGCCGATGGCCTGGGCGAACTGGCCCCACGGTACCAGCATCGCATGGGTGGTGAAGGTTTGATCAGGTGCAGCTTGGCTCATTGTGACCTCCTTCATTTCTCATCTTTGAAATCACAATGAGCATAGCCCCAATCGCTGAATTGTAAAAGTTCGGATTTGGGCTCGTTTTCAATGCTTCAGACTACAGTTGCACAAATGTTACGCTAGCGCCTTGCTCGGCCCAATAAATAG
>CAYRNM010000405.1:0-1869 GCA_964425465.1 uncultured Anaerolineae bacterium
GCCCCCGACCCATACCGGGATGACCTGTCATTGGTATTGCACACCGCCCAAGGCCTGGTCCTGCTGTGCGGCTGCTGCCACGCCGGGTTGCTAAACACCCTAGCCCATGTGCGTCGAACCTTCGGAGGCGAGCTCGTGGCCGTGGCGGGGGGCACTCACCTGGGAAGCACAGATGAAGTCTATCTGGAGCATGTAGCAACCGTGTTGCGCCAGGAGTACAACTCGCCACGTCTCCACCTCAACCACTGTACGGGAGAGAAGGCCCGTTTCGCCCTGGTGAGGGCCTTTGGCGAAGGGGTGCGCTCCTACCCGACTGGCACAGTGTTGAGTTTTTAGACTTTGCAGTCTCGCCTTCTGATCCCAACCGCTGATTTGACAATCAGCGGTTGTTGCTATAAAATGTAATTGCAATCAAAAGCAATTAGTCATATGTGAGGAAGAATGTCCTGTGAGAAAGCATTTATGGAGGCGCTCCGTGCCAGGGGGTTTCGTTTCACCCCCCAGCGGGAAATGATCCTCGAAGTCCTACACCATATGCCAGGCCACAGCACGGCGGAGGAGATCTACAGCCGGGTTCAGGAGCTGAGTTCCAGAGTGGATATCGCCACCCTCTACCGCACGCTGGAGTTGCTCCAGGAGCTAGAGTTCGTCAACGTGATTGACATGGGAGCTCACGAGCGCCGTTACGAGCTGGTGGGCGTCAACTCGCCTCACCCTCATCTGGGTCTGCCGCTCCTGCGGCAGGATCCTGGACCTGGGTCCCGAGGAGCTTCTCCCCCTGGCAACGCAGTTGGAGGAGCGATATGGATTTACGGCCGACGTGGCCCAGCTGACACTCCACGGACTCTGTGCCGGGTGTGGGGCTGATTCCAGTTCGGCTTGATACGGCGTTTCATCTTATAGGTACTTGGTGTTGGAAAGGGTTGTGACGGCCGACAGTACCTGGATGGAATCCAAGAGGCATCACAGCCTGTTTGGTTCTTACCGCCATTCAATCTCAAGAGGAAGTCCAGAAAGGAGAAAGTGTGGACACCCCACAAAATCCACGGGAGGAGATCGAGGCTCTTATCCGTCAAGGTGACCTCGAGGGCCTGCTCAGAAAGGCAGGGGAGCTGCACGGCCATTTCTGCCCCTACGTAGCCCTGGGCGTCAGGGCGGGCTACACGGCGCTGAAGGCCCTGGGCATCGAGCAAAACTTGGGGATGGAGGAGGTGGTGGCCCTCGTGGAGGCCAACAACTGTTTCAGCGATGGCGTTCAGATGGTCACCGGCTGCACCTTCGGTAACAACGCCCTCATCTATCGCGACCTGGGAAAGACGGCGGTGACCGTGGCCACGCGGGATGGCCAGGCCGTCCGCGTTGTCGTCAAAGCCAACTACGCCGATGGCTTCGACGAGCGGTATCCCGAGGCCCACGCGCTGTTCGAGAAGATCGTCGTCAACCGCGAGGAGGCGACACAGGTCGAACACGAGAAGTTGATGCGGCTCTGGGCCGAGAGTTCGTTCGAGCAACTGGAGCTGCCAGAGGAGGAGGTTTTCAATGTAAAGCACACGAAAATCGAGATACCCCCCTTCGCCCCTATCTTCGCCTCTGTGAGGTGCTCCATCTGCGGAGAGAACGTTATGGAGACGAGGGCGAGGGTAAGGGACGGCGAGCCGATCTGTATGGAATGTGTTACCGCTGAGCACTACCTGCTGGATGGTGCGGGCATCTCGGTGGAGAGAGGAGGCTCATCATGAGGAAGACAGTGAGTGTGCTGATTCTGGCGCTTGTCCTGGCCAACCTGCTAGTCGGGTGTAAGCCTGCGCTCACGCCTACTGCCACGCCCGTGTCCGCAGCCCCCATGCTCATCCCAGGCCCCACCTCCGC
>CAYRNM010000406.1:0-1835 GCA_964425465.1 uncultured Anaerolineae bacterium
GCAGATACTCCGAAGAGCTGTTGTCACGAAAGAAGCTCACACTCACGCGGGCCAGAACCTGCGTATTCGACTGCAGGACGATGGGCACCCAGTAGGTCTCACGGAAGCAGTCACCCTCCCTCCATAGAGAGGTAGCGAAGTTGCCCCGCCCAGGGAAGAGATGACGGGCCCCGTAAGCCGCCCCTTCATACCCAATAACCTTCACCGCCAGAGTATAGTTCTCCTCCATTCTCTTCAAAGTCCGCCAATAGAGCGTCACCGGCAGCCTCTCCCCCGGCTTCACCCGCCATTGACCCAGGTCGTAGCCTATCAACTGGATTCCATCGCCGAAAATGATATCCAGGGGATGGGAGATGGCCTGTATCTCCTGAGGGGTGAGCTGCGGCGGAGGGGCGTAGATGGGGCCAATCACCCAAAAGGGCAAAAGCAGGGCTCCCAGGGCCATCGCCGCCGAGATCAGCCCCATGACCCATCGCCCCCACCGAGGAGAAAAGAGCCCCCACCAGCCGACGGCCAACAGCAGGCTGACGGGAGCGATGATGGGCAGGCAGAGCCTCCCCCTCAGATAGGAGCTTCCCTCCCTCAGATTGAGGTAAACTAATGCGGCTGTGAAGGAGGGGATGGCAAAACCCAGCAATGAAAGCTCCAGCCGCCGCGTCCTGTCTCGGATCAGAAAGCAGAGCAGTCCTCCCATCCCCAGCGCGCAGAAAACCCCTGCGGCGATGTAGATGCCATCCGCCAACCCGACATTTCCCCAGCCGAAGGAGGCCCAGAAACTCACAAAGCCGTAGCGCAATATGGCAGGCACCAGGCTCCACGGAAGGTGGCGCAAACGATAGACAGGCTGAGATAGAAATTCCAGCAGGGGAGCAGCACGGCCCGCATGAGAGCCCAGGAGATGGCCAAAGGTGGCTATGTTGCGCCCATACCACCATCCGGCCGAAGCCAGCAATCCCCCTAGGACAGCCAATATGCCACCCACAAACCAAGTGGGCATCCCCCGCTGGTGGATCATCCGGGCGGAGGCCACCATTCCTCCCAGGACCGCCACCGGCAGGAGGGCCAAAGCATTGTTCTTGGAGACCAATGCTGCGCCCAGAAATAGCCCCACGCCAATCCAATTCCCCGGTCCTGGCTGCTGCAGGGTACGGATAAGGAAAAACAGGAGCCCAGAAGCACAAACGGTGACCATGATGTCATTGGTCACCACGCTCCCGACGAAGAGATATTGAGGCCAAAAAGCGTTGACGGCTGTGGCCCCCAAAGCTAACTCAGGCCTCGTGGGGAAAAACCGACGGCCGATCCCATAAGTCGCCACCAGTCCTAGTGTACTAAGAGCCACTGACACTAGTCGGGTTACATGCAGGGCTAGGATGGTGCCCCGATAGGGAAAGCCCTCTACTGTAGGATCGTGCACGGCCATGTTGGCTCCTGCGTCCCCTCCCACGGTAGCGGCATAGGGATTGGGAACCGGCCGTACATCATCGGTGGTATCAATCCAGGCTGTGGCCAGAGCGGCTAGGATGTAGTAAAGCGGGGGTTGGTGGGACTCGTCGTTGTGTTCGATGACCTTCGTCCCCGGAGGTGGCAGATGATGCTCTGTGGCCAGGTACTGAAGGAAGTAATAATGCCCAATCTCGTCATGGGCCTCCCAGGGAGGCACCGTCACGCTGTAGATCACCCCTAATGCGGCGTGGAGCAGGAGGATCAAGACTAAGAGATGACGAGGCGTGATACGCAATACGCAATACGCACTACGTGATACGTATTGCGTAATACGTGGTGCGTGATCAGGCACTGGGGACCACCTTTTGCCGCCTCTCCTCGGCCAAGGC
>CAYRNM010000407.1:0-1832 GCA_964425465.1 uncultured Anaerolineae bacterium
TGGACTCCGCGCTGGTTCGCCTACTTCCAGGTGCCGGTGGTCGTCTTCTTGTTCATCTGCTACCTGGGCAAGTTGCTGTATGACACGTTGTTCTACAACCATTACTGGCTGTAAGATAAGGGAAAGGAGCGAAACGATGAGTAAGAGGGGTAAGAAACTGCTGTTGTTGGCCATCGTCCTGGCCATGGGGGCCGGGGGCCTGGCCCTGACGGCGAGGAGCGGCGACCCGACGCCCGAGGAGATCCTGACCCAAACTGCCGAGACCCTGAAGGCGGCGCAGGACGGCCACGCCGTGCTGGAGGTCGCGCTCCAAACCACCGAGAAGCAGGCCCAGGGGGTGGTAGAAGCATGGGGTAAGAAGCTGTCTGAAGAGGAGCCCCAGGCCCATCCCGCCTTCCGGGTCGAGGTGCGGGAGGCCAGCGAGGCCGAGGCCCAGGGGGCCGTGGCTGTCAGCGACGGGGAGCAGCTCTGGGTCTACCTGCCTGCCCGCAACACTGTCTGGATGGGGCAGATAGATGAGATGCGCCAGCACGAGGGCGAGCCACCTTTCGAGTCCGCCGAAGGCGCCATCGAATGGCTCTTGGAGGTCAGTGAGGTCACGCTCCTGGGCAGCGAGGAGGTTGCCGGGCAACCGGCTTACAAGCTCCAACTCGTGCCCAGGCCCGAGGCACTGTCCGAGGCGGCCGTCGCCGGAGGCGCCGGCACCCTCTGGATCGACCTCACCCGCTGGGTGCCGCTCCAGGCTCTCTACAGCGGAGGGGCGATGGGGGAGGGTCGGGTCACGGTCCGCTCCCTGGAGCTGGATGTGGGGCTTCCGGATGACCTATTCCACTTCGAGATCCCGGAGGGAGCCGAGGTAGTGCCCCTGGAGGACCTGCAGCCCCGGCACCTGACCCTGGAGGAGGCGGAGGCGACGTACGATCTGCTGACGCCGGGCTACGTTCCGGAGGGAGCGGTTCTCATTGATGTGCAGGAAGTGCGGGGGACCATCGTGCTCCGCTACGAGTCGGCCCAGGGATCTTTTGCTGTGAGCCAAGGTGCCGACGGAGAGACTGCGAAACTGCCCCCGACGAAGGGAGAATCGGTCTCCGTGCGGGGTGCGACGGGCACCTTGTTCACCAGTGAGGCAGAGACTAAGGTCTTCCTAGTGTGGACGGAAGGGGAGTCGACTTTCACCGTGAGCGGATCCATCCCCACTGAGGAGGCGCTGCGCATCGCTGAGTCGCTGCAATGACCGAGGTGATCCTTCGCACGCGCGACCTGATCCGCCGCTACCCCATGGGCGAGCGGTATGTGGATGCCCTGGCCGGGGTTGATCTGACGGTCCACCGGGGTGAGTTCCTGGCCATCGTCGGCGTCTCCGGCTCGGGCAAGTCCACCCTGCTCCACCTCATCGGGGGGCTGGACCGGCCCACGGCGGGGGAGGTGTGGGTGGACGATCGCGAGCTGGGATCTGGCAGTGACACTGAGCTGACCCGCCACCGCCGCCAGCGCGTTGGCTTCGTCTTCCAGACCTTCAACCTGGTACCCCACCTCACTGCCCTGGAAAATGTGGCCCTGCCCTTGATGTTCGCCGGTATCCCCCATCGAGAGCGGGAGACACGGGCCCGCGTTCTGCTGGAGGAGGTGAGGTTGGGGCATCGGTTGGATCACCGCCCGACTCAGCTCTCCGGCGGTGAGCAACAGCGGGTAGCCATCGCCCGGGGGCTGATTCATCATCCGGCTATCCTCCTGGCCGATGAACCTACCGGCAACCTGGACAGCAAAATGGGGGCGGAGGTCCTCACCCTCTTGCGGCGATTGAACCAGGAGCAGGGTGTGACCCTGCTCCT
>CAYRNM010000408.1:0-1823 GCA_964425465.1 uncultured Anaerolineae bacterium
CCGCGACGGAAGCTGGCCGCTACACCTTCGGCCTGAGCAGCGCCGGCCTGAGCCGACTCTACGTTGATAGCCAGGAGGTCATTGATAACTGGAACGAGCAGGGGTCGAGTGAAAGCTCCGAGGAGCTAACCTTTGAGATGGACCTGGCCGCCGGCCAGACCTACGACCTGAAAGTGGAATACAGCAAGCAGAGTGCGCTGCCGTTGGCCAGCATTCGACTGGGCTGCCTGCCGCCCATCCCGGAGGACGCCATCGCCCGCGCAGCAGCCCCGGCCACCGCGTCGGACGTGGCCCTGGTCTTCGTCGGCCTGAGCGACGAATGGGAGAGCGAGGGGTTCGACCGGCCGGACATGGAGCTGGTTGGGGATCAGGCCGCCCTGATCGAGAAGGTCGCGGCGGCCAACGCTAACACCGTGGTGGTCTTGAACACCGGTTCGCCGATCACCATGAACTGGCTGGACAAAGTGGCCGCCGTGGTGCAGGCCTGGTATCCCGGCCAGGAGTGCGGCAATGCTATCGCCGATGTCCTCTTCGGCGACGTGAACCCCTCCGGCAGACTGCCCCAGACCTTCCCCAGGCAGTTGGAAGACAATCCCGCCTACATCAACTATCCCGGCGAAAATGGCAGGGTACACTATGGCGAGGGCATCTTCGTCGGCTATCGCTACTATGACAAGAAGAAGATCGAGCCCCTGTTCCCCTTTGGCTATGGCCTTTCCTACACCACCTTTGCCTACCGCAACCTGCGCCTCAGCGCCTCTGACACTTCGACTGGGCTCAGTGCAAGGGTTGATGTGGATGAGGACCTGCAGGTCTCCGTGGACGTTCAGAACACCGGGCCGCGCGCGGGCCAGGAGGTAGTGCAGCTCTACGTCCGTGATCTGGAATCCAGCCTGATGCGCCCGGAAAAGGAGTTGAAGGCCTTTGCCAAGGTGTCCCTTGAGCCTGGCGAAACCAAAACCGTCACCCTGGCGCTCAACCGCGAGTCGCTGGCCTATTACGATGATGGTGAGCAGCAGTGGGTAGCCGAGGCAGGGGAATTCGAAGTCCTGGTCGGTAGCTCGTCGCGGGACATTCGGGCCTCGGCCCGGTTCACCCTCCGGACCACCAGCCGATTCGGTGGCCCCGAAAAAGCGGGCCTCCGTCTTGGGATTGACAGCACCCTGCAGTTGCTGCTGGCGAACGAGGAGGCCAGGGCCATCCTGAGCAAGCACCTCCCTGGCCTGCTGGACGCGCCGCAGTTGAGCATGGCTATGGGATTCACGCTGGAGCAGGTAGCGGGCTTTGCGCCGGATGTGTTCACCGCGGAAGTGATGCAGGGCATCGCCGAGGAACTGGCGCAGCTTTCTCCTGTGGCTGCATCTGGCCTGCCAGAGCCACCAAAGCTCACCCTATGGCAACGACTGCTGGCCAGGCTGGCTTCCTGGCGTGGCCGGCGGGCTGCCCGGTGATAAGGGAGTCTACACTATGGAGGAACGAGCAGGGCCCAGATACAGTTACCTTTGCTCCTGAAGCAGAGTGGAGGCTGTTTGAACGCATAAAGATGCAACAAGAGCTACAAACGTTGTTACAGCGGAGTGTAGACCTCATCAGCAAACGTGCTCTTGAGCGCAGCCCAAACTGGTTACGGCGTCAAGAGATACTAGACACAGCCCAACCCCTTTTCTCTGAACAGGAGGCTATTCATGCCGCGGGATGAAGCTACCTTACCCCCTATCCTGGGGGGAGAACCGCCTGGGCTACTACCCTTATTCGGGAGAACTCGGTCTGAGATCTCTCGGAAAATCGGTGAGTGGCAGTGATGAGGCAAGCTGAATTGGGGT
>CAYRNM010000409.1:0-1809 GCA_964425465.1 uncultured Anaerolineae bacterium
GAGGCCAGTGACGTGGCCAATGCTATCTTCGACGGCACCGATGCCATTATGCTCTCTGGCGAGACAGCGGTGGGCAAGTACCCCCTCGAATCCGTGCAGACGATGGTCAGGATCGCCCAGGAGGCTGAGCGAAGCGAGCTTGAAGGTGCAGGCAGGCCCCACCCACTCCGTAGGCCGATGACCTCCATCGCCGATGCCATCAGCCATGCCGCCCGGGAGACAGCCTGGGATTTGGGGGCGGCGGCCATCATTACCCCTACCATCTCAGGTCACACCGCCCGGGTCATCTCTAAATATCGTCCTCATTGTCCCATAGTCGCCGTTACGCCCAGCCCCAGGGTTCAGTGCCAGTTGGCCCTCTATTGGGGGGTTCGCCCCCTGCTCTGTAGGCGTGCGGATACCACCGACGAGATCATCGCTGGTGCGGTCAGGGCTGCCCAAGGGCATGGATTGGTAAAACAAGGCAACGTGGTGGTGATCACTGCGGGGGCGGCGGGCAGCGGCCCCGGCACGACGGACGTCATGAAGGTACAGGTCGTTTAGTCTTGCTTGACAGCGTTCGCAGCTTGTGTTAAAATCAATCCCCGTGCCCCTGTAGCTCAATTGGACAGAGCGTCTGACTTCGAATCAGCAGGCTGCAGGTTCGAGTCCTGCCAGGGGCGCCAAAACTTACCCTGCTTACAGGGATTGGAGGATGAAAGATTCTGGAATGACTGAAGAGATAGAACGAGCCATGGTTATTATGGCTCACCCCGACGATGCAGAGTTCACTGTGGCCGGCACGGTGGCCAGGTGGGCTCAGGAAGGCAAGACCGTCATCTATGTGTTATGCACCGATGGCAGCCGGGGCAGTAATGACCCCCAAATGGAGCTGGAACGTATGGTCGCCATTCGAAAAGCTGAGCAAGAGGCGGCGGCCAGGGTTCTGGGGGTGGAGGAGGTTGTCTATCTGGGTTACGAGGACGGCACCCTTGAGCCTACCCTGGCCCTGCGCCGGGACCTCACCCGCGTCATCCGTCGCTACCGGCCAGACATAGTCGTTTGCTCAGACCCCACCGTCCGCTACCACGACGGTTATCTGAATCACCCCGACCACCGCGCCGCCGGCGATGCTGCCCTGGATGCCGTCTTCCCTTCGGCCAGCACCCGCTACATCTTCCCGGAACTCCTGGCCGAGGGGCTGGAACCCCACACCGTGCGAGAGGTCTTACTCCGAGGAGCACCCTCACGGAACTTCTGGGTGGACATCAGCGATACCATTGAGCTAAAGATCGCCGCCCTCAAGAAGCACGAAAGTCAGGTGAGCCACATTCAGGATTTGGAGGAGGGGATCCGAGCCTGGGCCCGGGAGGAGGCGAAGGGACAGGATATGACTTACGCCGAGTCTTTCAAGCGCATCATCCTGGGTTGAGAGAGGAGGTCAGGTATGCATCCATAGCCCAATACCCAATATCCAATATCTAACATCCAAAAGGAGGAGTCCAATGTTTAGAAACCGAACACTCTCCATCGTAACGTTGCTGTTAGCATTGGCGCTGGTATTGAGCGCCTGCCAGCCCAAAGCACCAGCCCCGACCGCAACGCCGGAAGCTGTCACCCTCCTGTGGGCCTTCTGGGGCAGCCCGGCGGAGGCGGAAACCCACAAGAAGGTGGCCGACGTTTTCATGGCCGAGCACCCCAACATCAAGATCGAGACCATGGTCGAGCCGTGGGGTGACTACTTCACCAAGGTCCAGACCCTGTGGGCCAGCGGCGATGCGTCGGTGATCCCCGACGTGCTCTTCCTGTGGCCCACGCCTCGCTACGCCG
>CAYRNM010000410.1:0-1798 GCA_964425465.1 uncultured Anaerolineae bacterium
GATATCTATGTGGCCGAGATGGAAGGCCAGGTCGTCGGCTTCGCTATAGCAGCCTTCAACGATTGGAACTGGACAGCTTATCTGGACTTTACCCTGGTAGGGATGGATCACCTTCGCAGAGGCATCGGCACGGCGCTTCTGGAAGCCGTGGTGAAATCCATGGCAGCGAAAGGGGCCAGGTTCATATATACGGAGACGGGAGAGCCCAATACAGGTGGGCTCTGTTTCTACATCCAGAATGGCTTCGTGCCCACGGGTGTGATCCCTGATTACTACCGGGAAGGGGAGGATGCGATTATATTGGTGAGAAAGCTCTCCAATCGGGAAGTTGGACCGGCCGTTTGAAGGCAACTCTGGCCATTAGTTTCTTTGAGCAAGAAAAGACCTGAGCACTGAAAGGAGGGAAGAAATGGCCCATAAAATCACCCTCATTGGTGGGGGAAGCAGCACCTTTACTCCTCAACTTATACGGCTGTTCATCGAATCGGAGGTGCTACGGGGCAGCACCATTACCCTCATGGACATTGACGCCCACCGGCTGGAGGTGATGGACACCCTGTGCACGCAACTTGTGGATAGAGAAGGCGCCGATCTGAAGATCGAGAGCAGAACCGACCGGCGGGAATCGCTCATAGGCGCGGATTTCGTCATCAGCGCTATCTCCGTGGGCGGCTTCGACGCCTGGGAGAAGGATATCGAGATCCCGGCCCGATACGGGGTCTACATGCCCATCGCCGACTCCATCGGCCCTGGCGGCATGATGCGCGCCTTCCGCCACATCCCTCCCCTGGTGGCGGTGTGCAAAGATCTGGAAGAGGTAGCTCCCCAAGCCTGGGTCTTCAACTATACCAATCCGGCCACAGCCAACTGCATCGCCATGCGAAGGGAAAGCTCCATCCAAGTAGTGAGCCTCTGCACCTGCTCCTCTATCCCACGCAACGCTCCCTACCTGGCCATCATAGCAGAGGTCGAGCCGGAGGAACTGGCGCTGCCCGCCCCTGCCGCCGGCCTCAACCACTGCGCTGCCATCCTTCAGTTGAAACGGAAGGATGGCCAGGACCTCTTCCCCCTGCTGAAGCAGAAGGTGACTCAGCCCGTGATGCGCTGGGGACTAGAGACCTACGATATCCTCCCCTACTGCTGGAGTCACTGGACAGAGTTCTATCCCGCCCTCACTCAATTGGAGGAGGAGTACACAGGAAGGCTCCAGGGGTTGCGGATGAAGTACGGCCTTGTCGTCCACGACATGGAGCACGAACGGGCCCGGGCGCAGAAGTGGGAGCGGCTGGTGGAGCAGTGGGCTCGGGGCAAAGGGGAGGAGGTCTCATTGGGCGCTCTGCCTCCAGCCGAAGCGGTGGAGGTGGTGGAGATCATGGAGGCCCTCATCGAGAACCGCAATGAGGTCCACGTGGTGAATGTCCCTAATCAGGGGACCATCGAGAACCTGCCCTCAGGGGCCATCGTCGAGGTCTCGGCCCTAGTCGGCGGCTATGGCATCCAGCCCATCCACATAGGATCGTTGCCAGAGCCGGTGGCTGCGACGCTGCGCCAGCACATCACTGTACAGGAACTGACGGTGGAGGCGGCGCTGGCTGGCGACCGTCGGATCGCACTCCAGGCCTTCCTGCAGGATCCCCAGATCGCAGCCAAGCTGACGCCGGAGGAGACGGCAGCCCTGCTCGATGAGCTGCTGGAGGCTCACGCTGAGTACCTACCCCAGTTTCGTTGAAGCCCAGCCATATTGACCACCTATCCGAGGAGGATGGATCACTCTGTAGATCTGGCCCGAGAATTGCTG
>CAYRNM010000411.1:0-1766 GCA_964425465.1 uncultured Anaerolineae bacterium
ATCCCCTCCTCGGCCCCCTGCTGGATGGCCTCATTGATGCGTCCCGTCTCTTCCCACAGCCCAAACTCCCCTGTGCGGATGTAGCGGGCCACGCTCTCCGTAGTGGCCCCGATAAGGGCCAGCTCGAAGTCATGGATCACGCCGGCGCCATTCATAGCCAGGTGGGTGATGATGCCGCGTTCCAGCAGGTCAACGATGACACGTGACAGGCCGACCTTGATCAGATGGGCGCCCATCATCAGGATCACCTGCCGGCTGTTGTGATGGGCATGGGCGACCCGATCTGCTACGGCCTGCATCTCCTCGCTCTCAAAGAGCGGCACCTCGTCGTCAAGCCTGAGGCACTCGGAGAGGTCCATGTCGTGGTGGCGTTGGGCCAGGGGTTTGAGTTGCAATCGGCGGCGGTCAAAGGTGGGGTAGGGCATAGCTTACTCCTCTCCTCGCTGCTCTTCGATGGAATAGCGAGGCTTGCCCCGCGTCAGCGCGCAGCAAGCTGCGCTATTCCACGAAAAGGTAAGCCAGCAACTGCTCGTGCTCCCGGAAATCGGGGATGATGAGGTCGGCACCGGCCTGGATGAGGCGGTTGCGTTTCCATTCGTTGACCCCGCAGCGGGTCGCCTCGTTGGTAGCGACACCTACAGCGATGCCGCCCACTGCTTTGGCATTCTCAATCTCCACGAAGCCGTCGCCGAAGGCTACGAACTCAGGGCCACTCAGGTGGTTCTCGTTGATGATGCGCTCGATGACCATCTTCTTGGAGTAGCTCTGGTAGTCATCCAGCGCGCCGTAGATGCCGGCGAAGTAGGGGGTAATGCCCAGGGCCGCTGCCTCGTCCAGCACGTAGGGCTCGTCGGTGCCGGAAGCGAGGTAGCACGTCACTCCTCGGTTGCGCATCGCTTTCACCATCTCCAGCGCGCCGGGCACCATCATCTGCTCCGGCCTCACCCGGCCCGCTTTCAGGGCAGCCACGCGATCCTTGATCCGCTCCCACAGCCGGTTGAGGTACATCCACTTGTACTCCAGGGGATCCAGCGGCTCTCCGCCGCGCTTCCGCACCTCTTCGCAGAGCTGGATCATCTGGTAGATGGTCTGCTTGCCCGTCAGCCGGTCCACGAACTCGGTGACCAGTGCTGTCAGCTCCTCTTCCGTCTCCCCGGTTTGCAGCGCCAGCAGGCTCTCCACCATCATGGGGATCATCACCCCCTGCCACCCCTCGCGGATGAGGGAGAGGGTGCCGTCGAAGTCGAAGAGCGCGTGGCGGATGTGGCCCCGCTTCAGATGGGGGTTGAGGATTTCGATGGAGGTGCCGGGAAGAAAAGAGGTTGTCACTGTGAAGCTTCATCTAGCTGAGTCGGGTTCGGGGCTCTGGGCGGTGAAGGCGGCCCAGAGGCATTGTTGGAAGATGATTGTACTCATTCTACCACGCCTACACCGGAACAGTCTCTGGGGCAGGAACTCTCTCGGACCAGGCGACGAACTCTTGCCTATCGGGTGGCAAGGTTCGGGCTCCGCAGCGTGGGCAGACGTAGAATTCCACCTCACGGAGTGTGATGCGACCGTGGGCAATGGCCACATCCAGGTGATGTCGCTCCATCTGCGCACCGCAGCGTCGGCACAAGCCAGGAGCAGGTTTGACGTGACCAGGGCCTACCCACTCTCCCTCTTCCTCCTCCATCAGAGGTGCCGTATCCGTACGGTCCCAGAACTTGGCCTCCTCTTCCCAATTTGTGAACTCAGGGATTTCGATCTTCATCATCTTGCTCCTT
>CAYRNM010000412.1:0-1763 GCA_964425465.1 uncultured Anaerolineae bacterium
GTGGATGAGGACACCTGTATGGTGGAGTTCTCCAAGTTCTTCCTTACCTTCGCCCAGGCCGAATCCTGCGGCAAGTGCATACCCTGCCGGGTGGGCGGGAGGCGGATGCTGGAGATACTGACCCGCATCACGGAGGGCCAGGGGCGGATGGAGGACCTGGATGCCATCCGGGAGATCGCAGTGGGCATGGATACGGGGGCCCTCTGCGCTCTGGGGCAGCTCACCCCCGGCCCTGTGATGGCCGCCCTGCGCTACTTTGAAGAGGAGTTCATCGAGCACATCGTGGACAAGAAGTGCCAGGCCGGCGTCTGCCCGGCCCTGGTGCGGGCCCGCTGCACCAACGCCTGCCTGGCCGAGGTGGACGTTCCCAGTTACATCGCCCTGATCGCGCAGGGACGCTACGCCGAGGCGCTGGAGGTCCACCGTCAGCGCAATCCCTTCCCCCTGATCTGCGGCCGGGTGTGCCCTGCCTTCTGCGAGGGCCGCTGCCGTCGCGGCGACCTGGATGAGCCCGTTGCCATCCGTGGAGCCAAGCGCTTCATGGCCGATCACGAAATCGAGCACCCGTGGACGCCGCCCATCTACGAGCCAGCCAAGGCGGAGAAGGTGGCGGTGGCCGGTTCAGGGCCAGCAGGATTGACCGCCGGACTGCGGCTGGCCCAGAAGGGCTACCAGGTCACGATCTTCGAGAAGCTCCCTGTCCCGGGGGGGATGATGGCCGTGGGCATCCCCGAATATCGGCTGCCGCGTGACATCCTCAACGTGGAGATCGAGAACATCAAACGCGCCGGGGTGGAGATCCAGTGCAACCAGGCCCTAGGTAGGGACTTCACGGTTGACAGCCTGATGGATGAGCAGGGCTACAACGCCGTGGTGCTGGCCATCGGCGCGCACGTCAGCGGCAAGCTGGGCATCGAGGGCGAGGAGCTGGAGGGGGTTTACCACGGGGTGGATTTCCTGCGCGACATCGCCCTGGGCACCCCACCGGATGTGGCTGGCAAGCGGGTGGCCATCGTGGGCGGCGGTGACGTGGCTATTGACGTGGCCCGCTCCGCCTGGCGGCTGGGGGCCAGTGAGGTGCATCTCATCTACCGCCGCACGCGCCAGGACATGCCGGCCCACGAGGAGGAGGTCGAGGCGTCCGAGGCGGAGGGCACCATCTTCAACTTCCTCACCAACCCGGTGCGCGTGTTGGGTAAGGATGGCAAAGTGACGGGTGTCGAGGTGCAGAATCAGGTGCTGGGCGAGTTCGACCGCTCCGCCCGGCGGCGGCCTGTGCCAGAGGAAGGCTCCAACTTCGTGATCGAGGTGGATGTGCTGGTGCCGGCCATCGGCCAGGCCACCGACCTCTCCTGGCGGGATGGATCGGGCATCGAGGCCAACCGCAATACCACTCTTGTAGTCAACGGCGGGCTGGCCACCACCCGTCCCGGTGTCTTCGCCGCCGGCGACGCAGTGACTGGCCCAGCGACGGTGGTCTGCGCCGTGGCCCAGGGCAACCGGGCCGCCCTCCAGGTGGACCACTACCTGCGCACCGGCAAAGTGGAGAAAATCCCGGTGATACCCGGCTACGCGGTGGTGGAGCAGCAGTTCAACGTGGAGGACTATGCCGACGCCCATCGGCCAGACATGCCCGAGTTACCCCTTGCCCAGCGGCGTGGTAACTTCAGCGAAGTCGAACTGGGAATGGATGAGGCCACCGTCCGCGAGGAATGCAAACGCTGCCTGCGCTGCGACCTGGAGTGGCTGGAGACGCAGGGCCT
>CAYRNM010000413.1:0-1754 GCA_964425465.1 uncultured Anaerolineae bacterium
ATGCCCGCGCCCTGTTGCACCGCCGAGGTGTAGTCAATGCCGATGCGCATCACTTGATCTTTCGATAGGTCCAGATGCGGTTGATGCCAAAGTTCCAGAAAAGCACCACGCCGATAGCCACAGCTTTGGAGATGTTGTATCCCCACCTGGGCCACAGCCTAGAAACGTAAGGGTTCAAGGAGAAGAGGATCAGTTCGTTGATACCCAACCCGGCCAGGTTCACCAAAGCGAATTGCCCCAACTGGGGCAGTAAAGGCTCCGAGCGCGACTCGGGATAGGTCCACAGGCGGTTCCAGGTAAAGTTGCTCAACACGGCCACGGTGAAGGAAATGGCATTAGCCAGGAGCAGGGGCAGCGTGAAAACCTGCACTCCCAGGTTCAGGACAGAGTAGTCCACTACCGCGCCAATGGTGCCTACGATGGCGAACTTGGCAAAGCGCAGAAACTCAGCGCGCTGGCTCTTGGCGCGAGCAACGAATGCGCTGACCAGGTGCGTCATACTACCTCGGAGTATATGGACTGCTGTCTTGGGGCGGATGCTGCCATGCTCAGGAGCATGGCCACAAGAAGATACATTTCGTGCACATAGAGATTGTCAAAGGCACTGTGGGTTAACAAATGGCCCAACATGCCCAATGCCGCCAGAGCCAGTACCCGCTGCCAGCCCCGTCCCTGGGCTGCGGATCGCCAGGTGATCCCCAGCGCGCAGAGGAGGAAGACAAGGTATGTCACCAGACCCACCAGACCTCCTTCGGCCAGGATATTCAGGTAGTAATTGTGGGCGTGTCCCAAGGGATCTTGCCAGCGCGGCAGAGACACCGAAGGGTAGACAGTAGCATACTGCCCCGTGCCCACTCCTAACCAAGGCCGCTGCTCGAACATGCGCCAGGCCGCGTACCAGTGCGCAGCGCGCTCGATCACGGCAAAGTTCTCGTCGGTGACCTCGGCGGACATCAGGTTGCTGAGGCTCCTATACTGGAGCACGTCTGTAAGCCGTTGGATGAGGCTCTCAGGGAGCACGCCCAGCCACACAGGCCCAAGCAAGACCAGGACCAAGGCAAGACCTACTAGTGCAGGTGCGACCCGCCGGCCCAGTCCTAGTCCCACCAGGGCCAGGCCGGCCAGGAACCCCACTAGCGCCCCACGCGACCAACTCATCACCAAGCCGGCGAACATCACCACGCTGGCCACGAGCGCCAGGACCCACAGGAGCGCCGGCCCCCAGGCGTGCCTTCTGAAGGCACTCGGCACGTCCTTCCAGCGCCTAAAGACGGTCGTGTAGGCCAGCGGAAGCAACAGCCCCATGTACCCGGCAAAGGGATTCGGTTGTAGGAAGGTGCCATAGGCCCGCATGTAGCGCCCAAAGAGCACAAACCCTGGTGGCCCTACCTGGTACAGAAACTGGTAGATGCCTAACAAGCCCTCGATGGTCCCCGCGAGGAGCAGGGCGCTCGTCAGGGCCACTGATTGGGTCTGGCCAAGCTCACTAGCGACGAAGAGATAGACCAGGAGAAACTCGACCCACTTGGCCAGCTCCTTGAGCGCCGGGGACAGGCTCGTCGCCGGCCAGATGGAGACCACCAGTGCTCCCAAGTAACACAGCAAAGCGCCTGCAAGCCTTGTCCATGCCACTCGGACGCGCCTGAAAGCCATCATGCGCAGCGCCCAGGCCGTCACCAGGGCCCATACCAGTAGCTCACTCGCGCCGACGGTAATCGCTCCCAGCTTCAGCTCATAGAGCGATCCAAAGGGAA
>CAYRNM010000414.1:0-1735 GCA_964425465.1 uncultured Anaerolineae bacterium
GCTTCCCAGGAAGTGACTTTCATCCTGACCACGAATGGCCCGGCCGACCTTTGGCTGAATGGCCAGCACATTCATCGTCAGGAGCACTTTCACCCCCAGATACCCGGCAGCGTCTCCTTCCCGGCCCCACTTCAGGAAGGGCACAACGAAATCCTGGTGCGCTTCGAAGAGGTGGCTGTGCGGGAGTGTCCTTATGCCATGGCCCTGCAGATCGTTCAGCCAAGCCTTGCGAAGGTTGCAGACATGCTTGCAGATGTATGCAGTTTTGCTCACCAGGCACGTTTCCAGGTGAATTCGCCTTCAAACCTTCGCAAGGCTGGTGTGCTTCTGCCGATCCCTGTCGAGGCGGTTGCCCGTCGCCAAACTCTCGAACAGGTGTTTGAGGCAGCTTACCTCGAGCGGGATGTATACGTAGGGAACGAGCACGTCATCGTGCGCTGGCCGGATGACCTGGCGGCGTCGGCCGACGTGATGGTGCGCTTCCAAAGGCCGTCAGGCCGGATCTACGGAGAGGCGCACGTCACGGGAAAGGCCGGCGATAGCGCCTTCCTGGGCCGGCCCTTTGAGGTCCCGGAGGGTCCCTATCAGGCTATCCTGATGCCCCGGCCCACAGAGTACTACGAGCAGAATATGCGCATCCAACGGGAGATAGACCTGTGGGCGCTTAGAAGTCACTGTTCCCAGACGCCCTACGGCACCTACCAGGAGCGCCGCCTGGAGGCACTGAATGATGCGGCCCGACGAGAAGATAACGTCTTCGCCGAGATCGCCAAAATGGAACTCGGTCGCTGGTCTGAGGTCAAGATTGACGCCATCAGAGAGGCCATCCAAAAGATCAACCGGCGCGAGGACGGCAGCGATGTATATCTGCTTGGCTTGCTGGGCATGATGCACCGTTATAGAAAGAACCCCTCTTTCCCGCGCCAGCTCAAAAGTCCGTTGGAGAAATGCGTCCTCAAATTCAGATATTGGATGGACGAGCCAGGCGATGATGTTATGTGTTTCTGGTCGGAGAGCCATCAGATTCTGTTTCACACCTGCGAGATCCTGGCTGGCCAGCTCTACTCCGGTTGGATGTTTGCCAATGCAGGCAAGAGCGGAAAGTGGCACCGCGAGATGGGGGAGCAGAGGGCCATATCCTGGCTGCACAAGCGGGGGACGGGCGGGTTCCGGGAGTGGGACTCCAACTGTACCTTCGAGCAGGACTTGCTGGCCCTTTCCCACCTGGCTGATCTGGCCAGGAACCAGCAGGTGTGGGAACTGGCCACGGTGGTCATGGACAAGATGCTCTTCACCATGGCCCTCAACTCGTACCAGGGTGTCTTTGGCTCTACCCACGGGCGCACCTACACCCCAATGATCAAAGGGGGGCGGCTGGAGTCCACGGCCGGCATCGGCCGATTGATGTGGGGCATGGGCGCCTTCAATCATCACACCATGGGGACAGTCGGCCTGGCCTGCGCCAAGGAGTATGAGCTCCTGCCCATTATCCCAGACATCGCCGCCGACCTGCCACAGGAGATGTGGAGCCGTGAGCGTCACGCGGGCGAACTGGAGGAGTGGTGTGATCGTGCCAGCGGCTCCTGGGAGGTGAACAAGGTCACCTACAAGACGCCGGACTACATGCTCTGCTCGGCCCAGGACTATCACCCTGGCGAGAGAGGATCCCAGCAGCACATCTGGCAGGCCACCCTGGGACCCGACGCGGTCGTCTTCGTCACCCATCCGCCCTGCA
>CAYRNM010000415.1:0-1735 GCA_964425465.1 uncultured Anaerolineae bacterium
GGTGGGGACCAGCGGCCGGCGGCCTCGACGGCGAGAGTTGGCAGCGGAGCTTGGCGCAGACGAAGCTCTGGACGCCACAGCCGTAGATTTGAAGGCGCATTTCGGGCCGTCTCTCGACCACGTGATCGTAGCCGCCAGCAGCGTAGCGGCCACGAAGGAGGCGTTAGAGATCGTGCGGCCGGGCGGCTCGGTGCTCTTGTTTGCCGGCTACCTGCCTCGATCCTCGCTGGATCTGCAATTGAATGACATACACTACCGGGAGCTCCATCTCCATGGCTCCATTGATTGCACCATCAAAGATTTCCGCCAGGGGGTGGCCTTGCTGCCCAGGTTGGATATGGGCAAACTGATCACGGCCAGCTATTCGTTGGATGAGACAGTGACCGCTTTCCACGCCACCAGAGAGCGCGATGCGGTGAAGGTCATGATAGAACCCTGAACAAATGAAGGAGCTCAAGGTGATGTCGGATACGGTTGATGGTTCGTGGGTCCGGGAGATGTATGAGAAAGCGACGGAGGAGGAGCTGGCCGCCGGCCGCCGGGCACTGCTCAGCGGCTCCGTAGGGGGCGAGTTGCCTCTCATGGTCGCCAGGGCCCGCGGAGCCTCCCTCTGGGATGCCAGTGGGAAGGAGTACATTGACTGCACCTCCCAGGCCTGGACCCTTACTGTAGGCGCTTGTCATCCCAAGGTGATGGCCGCAGTGAGGGAGCAGTTGGAGTTCTTCACCCACGTGCGGACGAGCTTCGAGACGGTGCCCAAGCTGCTCCTCTCCAAGCGGCTGGCGGAGCTGGCCCCGGGCGACCTCAACCGGGTCACCTACTGTCTTCACGGCTCCACGGCCATTGAGGGAGCGATGAAGCTGGCCCTGCGCAACAAGCCGGGGCGCAAATTCTTCATTTCCCTTTGGGATGGTTTCTACGGACGCACCCTGGCCGGGATGGGGCTGTGTTACCCTCACCCCAACCCCTTCCTGGATTACACGGGGCACACGGTGCGGGTGCCGCAGGGCTACTGCTACCGTTGCCCTTATGAGCTGGAGTACCCCAACTGCGAGCTCTTCTGCGTGAAGATGATGGGCAAGTTCATCGAGAACAGTGTGGACGGCCAGCCTATAGCCCTGATCATGGAACCCATCCAGGGCAGTGGGGGGATGATTGATTTCCCCAAGCCTTACTACCAGGCCGTGCGCCAGTTGTGCGACAAATACGACATGCTCCTCATCTACGATGAGATGCAGACCGGTTTCGGGCGCGTGGGCCGCATGTTTGCCGCTGAGCTGTACGAAACCGTGCCGGATATTCTGGTCTTCGGTAAGGCCATCGGCGGCGGCTTCCCCCTGGCCGGGAGCATCTCCCGTCAGGGGCTGGAGGGCTTCGAGCCGGCAGACCATTCCTTCACCTTTGCCCATTTCCCGGTGTCCATGGTGGCTGCGCTGGCGACGCTTCAGGTACTGGAGGAAGAACATCTCTTAGAGCGGGCAGAGAAGCTGAACGAATTCTTCACCAGCCGCCTGTTGGAACTGAAGGAAAAATACGAGCTCATCGGCGACGTACGAGGTCCTGGACTGATGATCGGCGTCGAGCTGGTGCGCAACAAAAAGACCAAGGAGCCAGCGCGCCAAGAATCTTATGAGTTCGAGAAGGAAGGGCTTAAGCGGGGTGTCCTCTTCGGCACCGCCAAGTATGCCGGCATGGGCAACGTGGTCAAGATCAAGCCGCCGTTGGTGATCACCGA
>CAYRNM010000416.1:0-1718 GCA_964425465.1 uncultured Anaerolineae bacterium
GCACCACGTCGGCGGCGGTGACGCCGGGGATCTGGATATCCTCTGTGGCGAAGAACGCTTCGACGATAGAGCGCACTACTTCGATGTCGGTTGGAGCGCCTTTGAGCCGCGCCTCCAGGTCAAGGATGGCCCGTCGGGGGTAGGCGAAAAAGTCGCCAGTGATGAACGCCTCCCGAATGCGCCGCGTGCAGGGATCAACCCCAAGCGAGGCACGGATCAGCCCTCCCCGACTCTTGTAGAGGGCGCGCAGTTCACCGCGTTGAGTCAGCGGTCGGCGCACGCCGTACACCCACTCCTCGGATCGGAAGAAGGGCAGCCGTTGGGCCAGCAGCTCCTCCTCAAAGGGGCTCAAAGGTGCGGGTTCAAATCGGACGCTCAGCACCTCGGCGAAGCCCGCCGCCAGCGCATCTTTGATCTGGGCCAGCGGCGGCACGGCGTCCAGTTCCCAGGCCAAGCAGGTGACCCGCTCCTTCACAGATGAGAGTTCCTTGTCCTTCAGTTTCTCCGTAGGGATGCGCAGGGCCCGCAGCATTGTGTCCACGTCGAAGTCCACCAACAACGTGCCCTGAAAGAGGAATGTGCCATCCAGACTGGTGCCGCCGGTGCCAGAGATCTTGCGGCCCTCCACCTCGATGTCGTTTTTGGGACGGAAGGCGGCCCGCACCCCCAGTTTCTCCAGGCCCCGGATGGCCCCCTGGCACATCCGCTCGTAGAGCCGTTCGACGCAGCGCGGGAAACGGGGGTCATCCTGAGAGGCGAAGATCTCCCAGCCCAGTTCGCTTTTGCCCCAGAAGAGCCCTCCGCCCCCGGTCAGTCGCCGGTTGATCTCAATGCTATGCTCTCGGCAGTAGTCAACGCGGATTTCCTGCTCCACCGCTTGGTGGTAGCCGACGAGGGTGCAGGAAGGGGAGAATTGCAGAAAGCGCAGCGTATTCGGCACTGCATTCCGGCTGCGCGCCGTTAACACGACCTCGTCCAGCGCCATGTTCTCGGCCGCCGAACGCGATCCGGTATCCAGGAGCCGCCAGGTTTTCATAGCAAGCAACAGCTCCAAAGGCAGTATCAGCGTCGATCGCACCCCTACACAGCCACGACCTTGCCTGCTCCAAGCAATGTCTCGGCGATGGTATACATATTGGAGACAGTCCCCACCGCCACTTTCTCCGTCAGGCCGAAGTAGTTGAGACAGGTGCCGCAGATGAGGATCTCCACCCCCTGCTCCTCCAAAGCTTGAAGGTCTTCCAGGACAGGTGAATCCTCAACGGTTAGCTTGACGCCGGTGTTAATGAAGATGACGGTGTCGGGCAGGGGGGACACCTCGTTCAGGGTGTGCAGGAAACTACGGATGAGGATGTCTTGCAGCTCCTCCGGTCCCCGCCCTATGGCCCAGGCAGAGACGAAGAGCACCGTCGGCCCGGCGGCCGGGGCGGCCACAGGCTCTTCCTGGGGCACCTCACCCGCCTTAGTCAAGTGCAGATAAATGCCGTCGGCTTTCTCCTCGACCTCCACCCGGCCCCCTTCCTTAGTGGCCATGCGGGAGACATTTGTCCTGGCTGCATCGTTGTCTACGATGACCGTTACCTCGTCAACCTCGGCCATGGCCCTCCGGGTCAGAATGACCGGTTGGGGACAGGGCAACCCACGAGTATCAACTATCTTGGTCATCTCTCCGTTCTCCTACTCAACGTTCCTCAAGAGAGGTCTGGCTATTGACCACT
>CAYRNM010000417.1:0-1713 GCA_964425465.1 uncultured Anaerolineae bacterium
CACAGCCCGAAATCCTTTAAGATGGAACCACCGATGAATTCCCGCAGGATGGAATTATCGGGGATAAGCTCCGCTTCGCAGGGCAGGAACCACTCCAGAAAGGCCAGCAGCCGCCTGGCTTCCACATACTCCAGGCGGCCTGGATCTATCTGGCGCAGTAATGGCTCAGCAAAGGGCTTCATCACCGCCAGCTCGTACACCAGCGCGGAGTTGAACATGGCGTCCGTGTTCTCTTGATAGGGAAAGATGTTGCGGAACTCACCCTGTACCACCTGCTCCCAGTGGGAGATAGTCTCCTCAGCCGAAGCATCACGCTCGCGGGCGTCCCGCACGAGCCGCCGCAGGAGACGGGTATCTGTGGTGGGGATGCGGTTGTGACAGTCCAGGTTGAGCTGGGTCAGGGCGGAGATATAGATGCGGTACATGCGCTCCTGGGGGATAGCGGACACCAGATCTGGATTCAGCCCATGGATTCCCTCGGCCAGGATGAGGTGCTGGGGGCCGATGGCCAGGGTAGGTCCTCGCTGTCGCTGGCCGGTGAGGAAGTCATATCGGGGTAGAGTCACCTCCCGGCCGGCCATCAACTCCCGCAGTTGACGGTTGAAAAGCTCCAGGTCCAATGCTTCCAGCGACTCAAAATCGTACTCTCCCTGTGCATCGCGCGGCGTCTCCTCGCGGCTCAGGAAGTAGTCATCCAGGCTGAGGGCCAGGGGACGAATGGAGTTGGCCAGCAGTTGGATGGCCAGCCGTTTGGCGAAGGTGGTCTTGCCTGAGGAGGAGGGACCGGCGATGAGCACCAGCCGCACCCGATCCTGTTGTGAGGCGATTTCCTTAGCGATGTTAGCTATGCACTGCTCCTGCAGGGCCTCGGCCACCAGGATCACCTCCCGAATGCGGCCCCTCTCCACGGCCTGGTTTAAGGCCGCCACATTCGCGACCTCCATCGCCTCCACCCATTGGCCGTATTCCTGGAACACGGCGGCCAGTTTGGGGAAATCGTGGAAGGGGGATAGCGCCATTGGCTCGAAACGTACAGGGAAGCGCAGGATGAAGCCCGGCGGATAAGGATACAGAGCGAAATGGTGAAGATAGCCGGCAGAGGGCACCATGTAACCGTAGAAGTAATCGTGGACCCCCCGCAAGGCGTAGATGGAGAGGGAGTCCTTCCGACGGTAGCTCAGCAGGCGGACCTTATCCTCGTATCCCTGTTTCCGAAAGATCTCCACCGCCTGGGCCAGGGGGACCTCCCGTCGGGTGATGGGCTCATCCGCTGCCACAATATCTCGCATCCACTCCTCCAGCCGGGCCAGTTCCCCCTGGCTGAAGGGCTCCCTTTGCGCAACTCGGCAAAAGAGGCCTCCCAAGGTCAGCGAGTGATCAATAATGATGCGGGCCTGAGGGAAGAGCTCCTGTGCGGCCACGATGAGCAGAAAGCAGAGAGAACGGCGGTAGATGCGCATACCGTCGCCGGTGGCCATCGAGAGGGGCGTCACCTCGACATCGCGAGTCACCGGCCAGCTCAACTCCCGCAACTCGCCATCCACCAGGGCGGCGACGATGGAGATGGCATGATCTGGCTGGGCGGCCCGGATGAACTCCTTCAGCGGTGTTCCGGCCGGCGCTTCGTAGAGCTCTCCCTGGGGGAAGCGGACCTGCACAGTTTGACGGGGGGTGGAGGGGGCAACCACAAGGGTGGCCTTTACTTGCGATGGA
>CAYRNM010000418.1:0-1706 GCA_964425465.1 uncultured Anaerolineae bacterium
ACCGACACCAATTCATCCCTATCCCTCGTCATCCCCCTCCGCGCCCAGGATGGGGACAGGCGTTGGAGAGGGTGATCACCATCACCACCTCCCCCTCCCTGCTTGCCCAGTGGAAGGCCTCCTTCAGCGCTTCCATCACTGCCTCTTCCTCGCCCCAGACCACCGTGCTCATGGCGCCGCGCTCCACCTCCAGCCCATGCTCCTCGAAGATGCGCCAGGCGGCCTGGATGGGAGGCCCCAGGTCAGGCTGACGCAGCGGATACAAACTCACCTGAGCCGAGATCTCAGCCATTGCCTTCGCCCTCCAGTTCCAGTAACATCCCCACAAATCCGCCCCAGGGCAGGCGGGCGTCGGTGCAGGGCCACAGGCCAGGAAGCAGGGTCGTCCGCCAGGTCATTCCCCGGAGGCGCACCCCCAGTACGTCCCGCGCCAGTTGGCCTAGCTCCCTCACGGTGAAGAAGTGAGCCTGACCGTAGATGGTCGGCGTCCGAAGCGACCACCAGCGCCGCCGCAGGGCCAGCAGACTGTGGCGATTCAGCCCTCCCACCAGTACGCCCTGGCGAGCCACCCGGCCCGCCTCAGCCATCGCCCGCTCCGGCTGGGGGATGAACTCCAAGGTGGTGATGAGGGCCACCAGATCGAAGGAGCGGTCGGGGAAGGGAAGCGCCAGGCCGTCGCCTAATACATAAGGGCAAACCTTTGCGGCTGCCTCCAGGCGACGGGCCTGGACCAGCATGGCCGGGGAGATGTCCAGCCCCACGGTCCATAGCCCTCCCTCTGCGAGCCAGCGGGTGAAGTGGCCAGTGCCACAGCCCACCTCCAGTACTGTCCTGATCTCAGGCAGCCTCTTCAGCAGTTTGTCCAGAAGCGCTTTCTCCAATCTGTCGGCCTGCCGGCCCTGGGGAGTCCCGTACCAGGACTCGTACCATTCGGCGATGTCCTCGAAATCCATCCTCGCCTCAGAGAGCGCGCTCACCTAATGCTACTTCCAGCGCTGCCTCGGCGTGGAGCCGTGTGGTGTCGAAGAGGGGCAGCGCCCAGTCCTCTTGCTGGATCAGGAGGGGAATCTCTGTGCAGCCCAGGATCACCCCTGGGCGCCGCGGGCCTCCAACCCGCCGATGATGTCCAGATACGCCGCTTTCGATGCCGGCCGAAACCATCCGTGGGTCAGCTCCTCGTAGATGATGCAGTTGACCTCCTCCTGCGACTCCAGAGAGGGCACTAACGAAGTCAACCCATGGGCCGCCAGCCGCTGGCGATAGAAGGGGTGCTGCAGGTGATCCGAGTGCCCAGCAGGCCCACTGTAGTCAGCTTGCGGGCCAGGATGGCCTCAGCGGTCACATCAATGATGTGCAGAAGGGGGATGGGTGAGCCGGCCTGGGCAATGTCAAAGGCGATGTGCATGGTGTTGCAGGCGATCAGGGCGAAATCGGCCCCCGCAGCATGCAGCCGCCGCGCGGCCTCGCCCAGTGCGGCGCCCGCTGCATCCCACGCCGCTCTCGATGAAGATGGGCGGATAGCCCAGGTCATCGTAGCGAGCCTGGTAGGCCCGATGGATGTGATCGTAGTAGACGATGGTGCTCTCGTGGCTCATGCCGCCGATGGTCTTGCGCATAGGATCTCTTCCTGGGCCCGGTCATCCCTTCAGGCGGCTGTAGTACGAGTGGCTGGTATACAGCACCGCCGCCGGGTTGTGGCCGGTGAC
>CAYRNM010000419.1:0-1699 GCA_964425465.1 uncultured Anaerolineae bacterium
TCTGGTGAGTGGCTGCCCCGAGGGAGGCGGGGTGCGGGAGCTTGTAGACTACGAGGCCCTTTTTGAGGAGGCGGCGACAGTGGAGCCCGGAGCGGAAGGGGTCATTTTCTTGCCCCACCTCATGGGCGAGCGGGGGCTGAACAACCCCTATGCCAAGGGGGTTTTCTTCGGCCTGACCCTGGCTCACGGCCGGCAGCACCTGATGCGGGCCGTGCTGGAGGGCTCGGCCTACTTCCTGCGCCAGCTCATCGAGCAGGCCGGGGAGCCTCTGGAGGAGATGGTAGCCGTGGGCGGCGGGGCCAAGAGCCCTCTGTGGAGGCAGATCTTCGCCGATGTGACCGGCGTGCGGGTGCTGACCCCGCGCATCCTGGAGACAGGCGCGCTGGGGGCGGCGATCCTGGCCGGTGTGGGGGTGGGCCTATACCCCAGCGTGGCCCAGGCAGCGGAGAGGTGGGTGGAGATCGTCAGCGAACACTCTCCCGATCCTTGCTGGCGGGAGCGATACGACAGGATATACTGCCTCTACCGCGAGTTGGAAGACCGCGTCGCGCCCCTCTATCCCCAGGTGCCGGTGGAGTGAATTTGACAAATAGCATAGACTGTGGTATAATATCTACTGTCTACGTAGCCTCTAACATAGCCGGGGTTTATCCCAATGATGAGAGTAGATTTCTGCATTGGAATGGCAGTTGTAGGCAACACACAGGCGGGCTTCAGCCCCTGACCAACAGGGGATATAGGCCTGCCTGTGTGTTTACCGCCAGGTGGCGCGTGCCGGTGCGAAAACCAGATGACTTTGCGTACCGACCATCGCGCGTCTGAGGAAAGGAGGTGGCAGGAAGAGACCAGCAGTCGAGGGGGATGTGCTCCACAGTGGAGACGTTGTGGAGCGGTGATGGCGGGAAGCCGGATGGGTTTCCCCTATTCTGATCTATTTCTGACCAAAAGGAGAGAGAACAATGGAAAACAGGAGATTGACTCGTCGTGACTTCTTGCGCCTCAGCGCGGTGGCGGCGACGGGGGCCGCCATAGCGGCCTGCGCGCCGGCAGCTCCCCAGATTGTGGAGGTCGAGAAGCCGGTCGTCGTCGAGAAGGAGGTGGTCAAAGAGGTCCCGGTCGAGAAGCAGGTCGTTGTGGAGAAGAAAGTCGAGATGCTGGTGACCCCCACACCCGCGGGCAAGCCCGTGATCCGCTGGCAGTACGACGGCGGTGACGTGTACACCACAGCCGCCGAGCAGGGCGCTGAGAGGTTCAACGCGGATCACCCCGATATCGTGCTCCTCATCGAGCCCCGACCGCCCGAGGAGTTCGAGAAGCTCATAGCCGCGATGGTGGCTGGGGTGGCGCCCGACGTCTTCGAGTGGTGGGGGTTGTGGTTCGCCAAGCTGCACCAGAAGGGACAGCTCATGGACGTGCAGCCCCTTGTGGATGCCACCATGACCGCAGAGGACATCGCCGACTTCGTCCCCGGCGAGTGGGACAACTTCGGCCGGCTGTCCTTTATCGAGGGCGTGCGGGTGGCCATGCCCCGCTATATCAACTTCATGTGGCTCCACTACAACAAGCAGGCCCTCGATGAGGCAGGGATCAGTTATCCCGACAAGGCCTGGACCGTGGACGACATGGCCGATGCCGCGAAGAGGCTGGTGAAGAAGAAAGCGGACGGCACGGTCGAGCGCTTCGGATGCAACATCCCCTC
>CAYRNM010000420.1:0-1686 GCA_964425465.1 uncultured Anaerolineae bacterium
AAGGACGGGATTGGGAGAGCCTGGCTTCACCGCCTTGCGCCGGCGGGCCTGCCCCGATCCACCTGGACGCCTCCACGGCGCAGAAGGCAGCTACAAACCTGCTCCAGCAGGAGATGTCCCTGAGAGGCATCGTTGATTTCACCAGTGATGTGCGCGTCCTTCCGGACTACGAAGGCGGCTCGATCTCCGGCTACCCACCGGCTGCCGTCCGCCTGGGCGCCGGGCGCAGCAATTGGTCGAGCAGCGAACCGGCCGTGGGCGTGTACCTGTCCTTCCCGGTGAATACTTTCCTGCTGTCCTTCGTTGGACGCCCGACAGTGCAGATCAACGTCTTCGCCTCGGCCGGCGTCCACCAACCCGATGGAGCCTGTACACCATGAACCAGAGAACCAGCCTGATCCTGAGCGGCCTGCTTATCTTCGCCCTGGTCGCCTTCATGGGCTGCCTGGTGTGGGGCTTGCCGCCTGCTGCGCTGCCGGCCGGCACGCCGGATCTCACAAGCGCCGCGACGCCGATCTCACTAGTGACGCCTGGTACCGAAACGCCCGGCGCAGAGATGTGCGCCGGAGTGACCGCTGCTGTCCAATCGGCCATCCCCCTGCGCGGGGTGCAGTTCTCATCCCCAGGTGGAACAGCTCGCTCGGTCTCGCTGTGGGGCGTGACCACCGGTGAAGCCAGAGAGACGAAACTCGGAGAACGGACTTTCGACCTGGCGCGCCTGCTCTACCTGTCCGTTGACGGCGAGCTGCGCGCCCTGTGGTTCGCCACCGGCCTTCGACAAGCTCAGGCTGGCAGATTCGTGGATGGAAATGGGATGTACTACCCGATGAATATCCCCAACCCTCATGGAGAGCGAGCCTGGGAGACGCGCCAGGAATCGGCGATGATCTTCATCCTTTCCCAGCCAGGGAGGGGCCTCCGTCTGACCTTGACCGGTTTCCTGCGCGGGGATGGCGAGATCGCTTGGGAGGAGTGCGAGGAGTGGGCGCCCTTCAACCCGGCCGGCATCTGCGCGCCGGGGCTCGATCTCGAGCTGGCTTCCCATGGTGGGAGCGCCCAATTCCTGCAAAGCGGCGTTGCTCCCGAAGGACCTGCCCTGAGCGAAGCGACCACAGGGAGCGAAGTCGAAGGGTGGTTTGCCTTCGGATGGGCAGTCGAATTCAGCGGCGCTGATGCGGAGCTTCCCGACAATTCAGGAGGTTGTGTGCCATGAAAATAATTCGCTTTTTAGTGTTGTTGATCCTGGCAATCTTGATCGCCGGCTGTAGTAATTCACATCAGGCTGTTCCGATTTCTGTCACGTTCACTCCAACCACTCAGGTTGCATCGGCAACGCTGACCGTCACTGCAACCGGAATGCCTGCATCGCCAACTTCAACCCCTGAAACTGCCACAGGGAACATTTCACCTACCCCCTATCTCCTAACTCCTACCCCTTACACCCTCCCCCATTCAAAAGAACGCGGTGAAGCCTTCCGCTTCGACGACGTTGCCCAGGTTACCTATTCCGGCGTGACCTACCGCCTCTCCCACCTACTGGTCGCCAGGCGCGAAACCGTTCTGCCGGAGCTGTATGCCTATTCCCCGCTCCTGGTTGGGGAGCAGACCCTCCTCTACGTCAGACTGGAAGTGACCAACAACGGCAATACAGACGTGATTGCCCCACCGGTCGGTTTGTTGGCGCTC
>CAYRNM010000421.1:0-1685 GCA_964425465.1 uncultured Anaerolineae bacterium
GCATTATACCCCGCGCTTGACGCCCTGGCAAATCGCCGCGTCCGCTTGCCGCTGGGGGCGGGCCTTGCCTTCCTATGCCCATCAGGCAAAGCGCGTGTCCACCCCACCCCTGACCCCCATGTACGCTAACTTAACGTTGAGACGATAGGACATTGTAGCTAGCACCTTAACAAAAGGACAAGAGGTCCAGCAATGACCTGGCCAAGGCCCCTTGCTGGGTTCGCCTACGTGGTGCATCGCGCAGGAAGCGGCCCAGCTGGGGCAGTGCCTGCCAGAGCGCTGTCAGAGTGAGAGGTCCCCGTACCAGTGAGCGGAAGGTGTCGAACAACAGAGCAGTGAGACGCCAGGCACTGACCGGGCGGTCGAGGCTGTGGAACCAATCTGGGCATTGGGTTCTGACCTGGTGGGCCAAGCGCTCCAAGAGCAGGGCAGCCAACAGCTTGCCGAGTAGATAGACCTGCGCCAGTTGGGGGTCCTGAGCACGCAGATGGTCCAGATAGAGGAGGCTTTTCAGCCGTTTGAAGAGCAACTCGATCTGCCAGCGCAAGCGATAGAGGGCCAGCACATGCTGGGCGGGCCATTGTTCTGCAGGCAGATTGGTGACCAAGAGGGTGAACCCAGCTGCCAACAACGTTTGCTGGCTGGGGGTCTTGCCCTTCTTGCGGTAGGCTTTGTGGAGACGTTGGCGCGCACGGTCTGCTTCTTCCTGGGGCAAAGCGCCCACAATCAGGCGTAGCCGGAACCGTCCCTGGGGGGTTGACAGCCAGACATTCTGTTCGTGGAGTGCCTGCTGGGGGAGCAGGGCCTGTAGGACCGCGATCAGCTGGATCTTGCTGCCGTCTTCCCGCTCCAGCGGCAAGCTCTGCCAATTGCTGCGCACGACGAACAACCCCCCTCCAGCCAGAACAGGACCCAGACTCGAAGCGTAGGCATAGCCGCGGTCCGCCACTCGAATCTCACCCTCTTGCAGCGCATGACGGGCCAGGGTCTCCCCACTGTGGGCGTCCGTCACTTCCACTCCATCCATAGATCCGCTGCCCAGGTCCAAGCTGAGATGGATCACCCAATCCGTGCCCCTGCTTCCCGGTCGGCTCACATGACTGGCATCGACCAGACGCACATGCACCCCGGGCTGCTGTGCCACCTCCAGGTGCCGCACATCCAGCAGCGCCATGATGATCTGGCCCAGCCAGGACTGGCAGTGCTGCAACCGCTTGCGGATGGCGACGTCCGACAGGCAACCCAGGTGCAGCAGCGTACACCACACTCCCATCAGGCGTAGGGACCAGTCGCAGACCGCATAGGCCAAAACCATGCGCAACAAGTCGGCCGCCCCCTTGACCTCTCGCTTGCGCACCAGAGCCCCGCTCTGCTTTGCGCTCCTGTCCAGATCCAGGCTGCCCACCAAGGTGGAGAGTGCTTCTGACCACCGCTCCTCCACCAAAGGGTGGCCCAACGGCCACTCAACCCCCTCTTGGCATTCGCTGCCTTTTGTGCTACACTCCATCTTGAGCCTCCAGGATATGCTTCGGTTCCGATCACCGTTGATCATACCCTGGATGCTCTCTTTCTGTCCAGTCCCCACCCCTTAAGTTAACGCACATGGGACCAGGGATGGGGTGGGCACGCGCCTAGCCGGATGAGCATGGTAATGCAAGTCCCACTCCCAGTGGCAAACGGCCCCC
>CAYRNM010000422.1:0-1683 GCA_964425465.1 uncultured Anaerolineae bacterium
AGCTTGCTTCAATCTGCCCACATTGTCAAGTCCCAGGGGGCACGACTTTATGCAAGACTACAGGCCCTGCTTCTTCTAGTGGGCTGTCAAATTGCGATGACACCGCTTCGCCAGCACAAGGCAGACGGGTGAGACCTACCTCGGCTCCAGGCGCAGGAGAGATCGGGTTGCCTGCTCCACCCTCTCTGGCGACCAGGCGATAGGCACCCCCTCGCCGCGCTGCCAAAGGGGAAGCAGATCATCGTAGTGGGGCGAAAGGGGGTTGCCGGACTGGCCACCGGGCAGGGCGAACCGGCCCTCATCCCAGTTCCCGACATCAACGACCATCCGCAGAGAGGCCATCATGAGGGGGTTGGCTGTGGGGTCGGCTGGATCAGCGGCTGCCTGGCCGACCGTGTTGGCGTCCCCTCCCCAGGTGAAAGGCCCCACATTGAACACCCGGTCGAGGGGCGCTCGCTCGCCCACCGAGTGGCGCAGGGTCAGCGGTCGGATGCGCCCCCAGGCCCACTGGCTGGGTTCGTCACCGTAACGCTGCCGCAGAGTTCTCATCACCGTGGCCAGCGCATCCGCCATCTCCTGAGGCCAGGGCTGCTCGAACCACCCTTCCGGTTGCCCCCGCACGAGGTGGACCAGATGGCTGACGCGCCGCATAGCGAACATGGAATGGGGGACGAGAGGGGTGAAGCCTTGGCCCAGAGCCCACTGTGTGGCGCGCGGCGCCTTGGCCTGGACGATGCGCTGGGCCATCTCGGCTACGAAGAACTCGAAGATCGTGGCCGCAGGGGAGTCCGCCGCGAGCACACTGTCCCACGCTTCCAGCAAGCTGAGGGCCTGGCGGGCCTCATCGGTGTCGGCGGGTATGGCCAGGACGATATCGCGCAGCTCGCGCCAGGGAAGGGATGTTTGGTCCATCTGGAGTGCCTGTACACTGGCCAGGTCCCAGTCCTGCCGGGCCTCCAGCGCTTCCACGATGCGGGCCAGACGATAGCCGTCAATCCAGTCCACTCCCAGGAAGGGGCCTTCGCCCTCGGGTGTGGGCTGTGTGTTGGCGGTAGCGACAAAGCCGGCTTCTGGATCCACCAGGTGAGGCATATCATCGAAGGGGAGGGGATCGTCTTCCCATCCGACCTCCGGGTCCGACCCCGGCAGCGGGATAGTGCCCCACCCCTTCCGCCGCTGCGGGGCCTCGCCCACCAGTTGCCAGCCGATGGTGCTGGAGGTATCGGCGTAGACCATGTTGAAGGAGAGGGCTGGCCATTGTTCGAAGGCGCGTCGGAATTCCTCGAAGGTACGAACGTGGTGGAGCTGGAACAGCCCCTTTGCCGGCCGGGGATCCAGCCAGGTGGCGCGCAGGGAGATGGCCCCCACCTGGCCCTCCAGCGCCGGGCCGATGATGGGGCCGCGCGGGGTGATCAGGACCTCCTCCTC
This sequence comes from uncultured Anaerolineae bacterium, assembly GCA_964425465.1. GTDB lineage: Bacteria > Chloroflexota > Anaerolineae > JAYEMR01 > JAYEMR01 > JAYEMR01. The sequence goes on from CAYRNM010000422.1 coordinate 1,429, forward strand.
GACGGGTTCCCCGCCCTTGACCTGGATGATTTCCTGTCGGATTTCGCAGGGGACAAATCCGTCGCCCTCTCGGACGCTCTGCCCATCGGGGCCGATCTCTTCGAGGAACAGGTCCGTGTTGTCCAGCAGGCCAGCGGTCATCCCCCAGGCGGCCGTGCCGTTGTGCCCAACAGGGAAGACCGGACCCCCGACGAAGGAGGCCCCGGCGACAGCCCAGTCAGGAGTGCGAAGGTGGGCCAGGTACCAATAGGGGGG
>CAYRNM010000423.1:0-1674 GCA_964425465.1 uncultured Anaerolineae bacterium
TTTGAGGCGAAGCTTCGCTGGGCGATTACTCCATTTCTTTTCAGCAAGCATGCGTTGTCCAAATCATTATCTGAAGGTCTGTAACACGGAGGCCGTGAGAGCTGACTAGAACGGCACGCCCGGGAGCCGATAGAGCCCCGGCACGCAGAGCTGAGCGGGTGCGAGGGCTGTGGGATAGAGAGAATCAAGTTGATGAGGAATAAGTGCCCCGCACTGTTGTGAACAGGCAGCGCTGCAACTCTTCAGGCCGATGCCTTGTTAACCTATTGACCCGTTACTCATCCACACTTCTGCCTTCTGACTTCCTATGATCACCCCCTACGGCCAAGAGTGCAAATACTACTACCAAGACTTCCACCGCGGGCGTTCCACGCAGGAGTGTCGGTTGCTGCAGCGCAGGCCCCAGGAGGAACAGTGGGAGCCCTCACTGTGCAGAAACTGCCCCGTGCCGTCCATCCTGCGGGCCAACGCCTGCCCCAACATGGTGCTGGAAGGGCGGATCGTCCGGCGCTTCCTCTTCTGGCGTCGGGTGGAGATATTGGCTTTCTGTCTGGAGATAATGGAGGAAGTGGAGAACCCCTACCTGGGCTGTGGGCGGTGCTACCTGCACCGCCCCGGAGCTAAGGAGTTGTTCGGTTTAGAGGGGGAATCCAGCTCGGCGAAGAGCCGGGCGATCTCGTCGGGCTCGAAACGGGGGAGCTCCTGAGCCTGACTGTCCACAACCAGGGTCAACCCCTCCTCCCGGGGAACCACCTCGCCGATGGCTGTAGCGGGGATGCCCTCTGACGCTAGGGCATCGATCACCGGCTGCGCGTCCTGGGAGGCCAAGGCCAAGAGCAGCGAGCCGGAGGCGATGACCCCCAGCGGGTTCAAGCCATAACGAGCACACAGGGCCGCTGTCTCTGGCAGGATGGGGATGGCGGCTTGGTCAATGTACAGACCCACTCCCGAGGCCTGGGCCAGCTCCCACAGCCCCGTGGCCAGCCCGCCTTCGGTGGGATCATGCATGGCGTGAACCTGTGCCGTTCGGAGGGCGATGCGGACCTCGGGGAGTATGCTGATGCCCGGATCGCGTAGGAAGTTCCGGCAGCGGGCCAGGAAATCACTCGGATACTCGTCGGCCAGCTCGGAACCCCTCTCTCGGGCGATGATGGCTGTTCCCTCCACAGCCACCCCTTTGGTCAAGAGGATCACGTCACCCACCCGCGTTCCATTGGAGGTCACCAACCGCTCGCGGGCCACCTCACCCAGCATCTGCCCCACCACAATGGGCCGATCCAGGCCATAGGTCACCTCCGTGTGTCCGCCGCACAGGGAGACACCGATCTGTTCACACGCCTCAGACAGTTGGCTGAAGATTCGTTCCACCAGCGCCTTGTCCGTCCGGCCTTCGGGCAAGAGAAGCGTGACCAGGAACCATTTGGGCTCCGCTCCGGTGGTGGCGATGTCGTTGGCGTTGACGTGGACGGTGTACCAGCCAATCTCCTCGGTGGCGAAGGTGATAGGATCGGTCTTGGCCACCAGGTACCGATCGCCGAAGTCAATCACCGTCGCGTCCTCGCCGATTCCGGCCCCGGCGAGGACGCGCTCGTCCAATTGAGCGTATCTAGCCAGGAGCTGGGCCAGATACTCCAATTCCAGCTTGCCCACCGGCAGGCTATCCACGACGTTCTT
>CAYRNM010000424.1:0-1630 GCA_964425465.1 uncultured Anaerolineae bacterium
ACTCCTCCCCTGCTAGAGGAGGGGCAGGGGGAGAGGTTAGTGCGGCAGCGCATTGTAGTCTTGCATAAAGTCGTACCCCCTGTCGCCATTGCATAAAGTCATGCCCCTTGCAGGATAGGCTGGGGGTAGCAAATTGATAATGGCAACATAAGCTGGCGCGCGGGCAGATCTTCCAAGACAGCAGGCAACCCTGTCAAGTCTTCGACACTCAACCCCTGAGCATCCAGGCAGACAGGGGGCAACTCTGGCCAGTGATGACCACGCTTGGTCTTGGTCTCTGGCCTGACCTGGGTAAACACGAACTGTCGACGCTCGGCGTCAAAGCTGACCGAGACCGTCTGCCAAGCCCAGGATTTGCCCAACCCGTAGCGGTAGCCACCTAACGTGACTTGTCCAACCTGGCTAACCGTGCGGGTCCACGTCTGGGTCGCCAGGTAGGTGTCTACTCGCTTCAAGTCAAACAGGTCCAGCTCCCACTCTGGTCGATACGGCCGACGGGGGACAAGGAGTTCCGGATGAGCGACCAGTGGTGGCTGGCCATGACAGCCTTTGGCGCGGGATGGACATTCGGCATTGAGTTCGTCCCAATCCGCATCCACCTGGTCTTGCAGGTGATGGGCACCGTTGAAGTGCTGGTCGACCAGGGTGCGCTCGTTGAGGGTACGATGACTACGTTCCACACCCCCGTTGCGCTGGGGTGAATGGCGCGGGATCAGGCGGGGTTCGATGCCCAAGCCCACCCACCACAACGTTAATTGGGTCGGGAAGGGGGTTGGGTCATCATCAACAAAGATCGGGGCCCGGTCCGTTTGGATGGCCTCCGGCAGCCCCCATTGGGTGAAGGCGATCCGGCAATCCTGCTGCACCTGAGCGCTGCTCAGCTTAACGATCCTTTGTTCCGCCTGTTCGGCGGGATGAACGCGATGCATGACGGTCGCTCGTCCGAACTCATCGCGCGCTTGGTTGAAGGTGGTCGTACCCACCCCTGGGACAGGCACAGACTCCTTGGGGTCCATCTGCCACACCCCGTGCGCCACGCCCGCTGGTGGTGGCTTGGCTGCTGCTGGATATCGCTTGGGGCGCAAGCGTTCACCGAAGGTACGCCAGTAACGCCATACCGTGGTGGCCTCTGGCAGCTTTTTGCCCAGCAGCGAGGGACGCTCGGCCATCTTCTGCACCACGTAGGCCGCGCCCCAAGTGATGTGCTGGCGCTTGAGGCGTAAGGCCACATAACGCACCAACGGGTTGAATCCGGACATAGGGCCGGTGGCTGGACGGCCAAAGCAGGTCACCAACGCAGCTAGGCCGCCCTTCTGGGCTCGGCGGGCCCACTTCCGGGCCGTCCAGAATGAAACGCTGGTTTGGTTGGCAACGGCCTGGTAAGGCTGGCCGTTTGCCAAGCACGCTATTTCCTGACGCTGTTGAACAGTGGTCGCACGTGTGGCTGGCATCGCTCTCCTCCAGTTGCTGTCGAGATTCACTGGAGAGAGCTTGCCTTAATCTGTCCAGATTGTCAAGTCTCAGGGGGCATGACTTTCTGCAATGCCCCAGGGGGCATGAGTTTATGCAAGACTACACTCGGCAATAACTCTAAAGCTGCCCATTCCAGGTCATGGTTGCCAGGCACGAT
>CAYRNM010000425.1:0-1629 GCA_964425465.1 uncultured Anaerolineae bacterium
GCTGGGGGCCTTAGGAGCCCAATCCCCGATAGCTCTGTAGGGCAGGTTGGCTGCCAAGTAGCAGAAGCTAGCCGGCTAAACACCGCATCCAGCGTGGCACCGGCGGTATACTTGGAAACAGCATCCAAGACATCTTTCCACCTCCTGAGGGGGATGGATTGTGTCTTGGATGCTGTATTTCAATCGGCATTCCGAACATGCGATACAAGGTCTTTTGACCCTGAATAGTTACATTGAGGATAGGAGGTAAAAATGCTATTCACACCAGCCGAGATCGGTACGTTGTGCCTGCCCAACCGCATCATCCGCTCCGCCACCGGGGAGAACATGGCCCATCCCGATGGACGGCCCCAGCCCCGGCTGGGGGAGCTGTGGGCTGAGCTGGCCCGAGGTGGGGTGGGGCTCATCATCAGCGGCCATGCCTTCGTGCATCCCAGCGGCCAATGCCACCGGGAAATGAGCGGCATCTGGACCGACGACTTCCTCCCCGATTGGCGGGCCATCACCGAAGCGGTGCACCGGGCTGGAGGGTTGGTCGCCATGCAGATTAACCACGGGGGCCGGCAGAGCGATGCAGAGGTGATCCCTCAGCGGATCGCGCCCTCGGATTGGGAGTACGGGGACGGCTCTCCTCCGGCCCGGGCCATGACAGAGACGGATATCTCGGAGGTGATCCGGGCCTTCGGCCAGGCTGCGCGACGGGCCAAAGAGGCCGGCTTCGATGCGGTGCAGCTCCACGGCGCGCACGGCTACCTCACCAACCAGTTTCTCTCCCTCCGTTTCAACCGCCGCGACGATGAGTGGGGTGGTTCACCTCAGAAGCGCCGCCGTTTCCTGGAGGCAGTGTGCCGGGAGGTGCGGGCCCAGGTGGGCACTGACTACCCTCTGCTGATCAAGCTGGGGATGTACGATGAACCCCTGGAGGGCGGACTGACCGTGGAGGAGAGCCTGGGCACCGTGGCGGAGCTGGCGGGCTACCGGCTGGACGCGGTGGAGTTCAGCGGCGCTGCGGGCAGCCACAACTCGCCAGATGGGATCTTGCCGGGCAAGGGCGAGGGGTACTTCCGCTTCCTGGCCCAGCGGGCCCGGCCCTTGACTGATTTACCTATCATCTCTGTGGGAGGGTACCGTTCCTGCTCGCTCATGGAGGAGGTGCTCCAGAGCGGCGATGCCGATTTCATCTCTCTCTCCCGCCCCCTTGTTCTGGAGCCGGACCTGCCCTTGCGCTTTCAAGGGGGCCAGGAGGCCGCACGCTGTGTCTCCTGCGGGCGATGCAACCCCCAGTATCCTGGCCAGGGGGTGGGCTGTCACCATCCCACCTTGGGCCAGTCTGGGCGATGAGGCAACGAGTGGACGAGGCATCGGGTAACGAGGGAGCTGAACCCTCGTTGCTTAGATGCCTCGTTGACTCGTTACCCCTTGAGGTTGACTTTTCCCCCTTTTGGTACTATTATTACACACCGGCCTCGGATCAGCCGATTGATGGAAAGGAACAATGCCCAAGATCGCCATCAGCGGCAAGGGAGGCGTGGGCAAGACCACGCTGGCTGCCCTTTTGGCTTACATTTTCACCGAACAAGGCTATACGGTCTTCGCCATTGACGCCGACCCCAATGCCAACCTGGGCTC
>CAYRNM010000426.1:0-1605 GCA_964425465.1 uncultured Anaerolineae bacterium
ACCTCATCATCCTGGACCTGATGCTCCCCGGCATGGACGGACTGCAGGTCTGCCGTACCCTACGCCAGGAAGGGAATGTACCCATCATCATGCTCACCGCCCTCGACGAGGAGGTGGATCGCGTGGTCGGGTTGGAGCTGGGAGCCGACGATTACGTGGTCAAGCCGTTCAGCGTGCGGGAGCTGATGGCCCGTGTCAAGTCGGTGCTCCGTCGCACCCAACCCACCCCTGCAGCAACAAGCCGTTGCCTACAAGTTAGCGGCCTGAGCCTGGATCCTGACCGGCACGAAGCCCACTGGCAGGGGACGCCCCTCTCTCTGTCTGCCCTGGAGTTCGGGTTGCTGCAGACCTTCATGCTCCACGCCGGCCAGGTGCTGACCCGCGAGCAGCTTCTGAACCAGGTGTGGGGCTACGACTACTACGGCGACCTGCGGAGCGTGGACACCGCCGTCAAGCGACTGCGGGCCAGGCTGCGGGCCGCCAACCCCGCTGCTGCCGAACTGCTGGTCGCCGTCCGCGGAGTGGGTTACAAACTGGAGATCACATCATGATCCGTAGCTTGCGATTCAAACTCATCCTCAGTCACCTGGCCGTCATTTTCGTGGCCATGACGGTAGTGAGCTTTCTGCTCCTTTCTCTGGCGCGAGGCTATTTCCTGGCAGCGATGGAACAGAGCCTGGTGGCTCAGGCTCACCTCATCGCCCAGGCATTGATCCCCGGCGCGACGGCAACCCTCCAGCCCCAGGAGTTGCCCTCAGCCTACAACACTGTGCAGCAACAACAGGCCGCCAACCTCTCGGTCCAGGTGGGCAGCAACGCTCCCCCCTCCGACCTGGAGCGCGCCCCCCTGGCCTACCTGAACGAGGCCTCGGTGGAACTCAGTGCAGCGCTGGAAACCCGAATCCGGGTGCTGGACGAGCAGGGCGTGGTGCTGGTGGACTCGGCCGGGGGCGACGAGGGGCGGGACCTGAGCGAGGAAGCGGCTGTGGTCGCCGCGCTGCGAGGAGAGCAGCAGACGCAGCAGCGGACGACGGACGGGGAGGACTGGCTGTTCGTCTCCATGCCCGTGTTGGTCGAAGAGCAAGTGGTCGGTGTGGTCTACCTGGGCCAGCCCCTGCGCGACGTGGCGGCGGTGCTTTCGGACCTGCGCTGGCGGCTGCTGCTGGCGGCGGGCGTCGCCCTGCCCCTTTCAGCACTGGTGGGGCTGGCGCTGGCGCGTACCATCGCTCAGCCGGTGCGCGCGCTGACCGCCGCCGCTGCGCGGTTGGCCGACGGCGATTTCGACTACCCACTGCACCCCACAGGCCAGGACGAACTGGGACAGTTAGGCCACACTTTCATCATCATGCGGGACCGGTTGCAGGCCGTGGAGCGGATGCGGGCCCAGTTCGTCAGCGACGTCTCTCACGAGCTGCGCACCCCATTGACCGCCGTCAAGGGATCAGTGGAGACGCTGCGGGGTGGCGCGGCGGATGATCCGATGGCGCGCGAGCGGTTCCTGGCCTCCATCGAAAGCGAGACCGACCGCCTGATCCGCCTGGTCAACGACCTGCTGACCCTCTCCCGCGCCGATGCCCAGGCCCTCACGCTCCGTCGCCGGCCGGT
>CAYRNM010000427.1:0-1594 GCA_964425465.1 uncultured Anaerolineae bacterium
GTCCGAGATGTGACCATACCTGATGACATGGGTATAGAGCCAGGCAGCGAGTTCACGAAAACTTGGGAGTTGCGCAACACAGGTGCTTGCACTTGGCAAGACTGCTATCTTCTGACTCTTACCCACTTTCATAGGCGAGGGACCACGACCAGGAGAACAAAGCTCGATTCAGCAAGTCAGGTTTGAGGAACTGGGGCATCTTCAACAGTCGCAGAGCCATCCAGGCCAAGCTCAGTCGGTCCTTGCCCACTTTGGGGCTTAGCCCGACCCGTTTGGCTGCCGCCCCGATGAGCGTAAGGGCCAGATAGGCCACCACCATGCCGAAGAGCAGACGACATACGCGATGATCGGCGTGGGTGCGGATGGTCTCCAGTTTCAATTGATCTTTGACATCTCGGAAGAGCTCCTCACAACGGAAGCGTCGCTCATACCAGCGCACGGCGCTGGAGGCCCGCTGGAGATTGGTGAGCAGATACCAGGGTTCCTCAGCCAGGGCATTGTGGGCGATAGCCAGGTTGACCGGATAGCGCTCCTTCTGTTGATACCGGATCTGAGGCCACCAGAGCAGGGCACCGGGGGATACCTGCACCCCCTCCAACAGCCCCTCATAGACACGACCGAACTGTACCCAGACATTCTTGCAGGCGCGGATGACGTAGCTGACGGCCAACCGATCCAAGAACTCCAGCAGGGAGACCCGGGCGTACCCGCGATCCAACAAGAGCAACAAAGAGTCCGCAGAGGGGAAGAGAGACACCACGCTTTGGATGAACTCCTCCTCCAACTTGTTTTGGCTGCCCTGCGCATCCTGGTTTAGCTCTTGGTAGCCGAATAGCCTGAAGGAGATGGGCAAGGCCCGCCCCCGAAAGGGAATGCTGGCCCACAATACCTCCCATTTCCCTGCGATAGTGCTTTGATCGATGATCACTGGCACGTACCCATGGGGGCGGAATCGTTTGAGCACCAAGCGCACCAAGGCCGCAAAACATTGATCTGGGGACCATTTCCGATTGGAAAGGAACCTCCACATACGCTTGAGTTTGTACCAATGATCACAGCGGGAGACCATGGCTCGTGCAATCTCGGAGATGGTCAGATGGGCATCCCTCACCTGCAATATCCCCAAGGCCAGCCAAGCCAGATTGCGTTGCCGCGTAACACGCATGTCAGGAACTAATTGCTGGACAAAGGCCATCAGATCGGGGTATCCTAGAACCATCGGCGTTTCCTCCTCTAGAATTGTTTTGCCAAAACTAGTCCTAGAGCGGAAACGCCGTCCTGTCAAAAGTGGGTAAGAGTCAGCTTTGACCTTCCTGACGGCTCGGTAGCCGAGATCTATCAGAGGGACTAGAGGTGGGTTTGGCTCCGCCCCACAGGCATCAAGGCAAGGGGTGGCACGCGGCCTTTGGAAAGTCGCCTGATTTGAAGATAGACGGCGAGGCCGAGCTGTCGTCGCAAGTGACTCCTATTGAATGCTTTCCCTCACCCCTCCCTCTCCCAAGGGGCTAATCGTTATACATAAGTGCGATGGTATGCCTGAGCCAAGCGCCTGGGGTTGGAAACCCCAGGCTTACGCAGGTGAAAGCCCCTGCGG
>CAYRNM010000428.1:0-1584 GCA_964425465.1 uncultured Anaerolineae bacterium
GGAAGAGGCTGGCTGGCAAGGTCTGAGCACCTTCCACCGCCAACTCCAATAGCTCAGTCACGAGGGCAGGATAGGTCACAGTGCGGAATTCGATGACCTGCACGATGAGACCACCTCGCCTCCCCTTTTCCATGATAGAGAGGTTATCACCCACACACAGGTCCTCTTCCTTGGGGTTGAAAAGCAGCTCAACGATGTCCCCCCTGATCTGCTTGATCTGGACATTCATGGCGCGCGCTATCCCCATGTCAGTGTCTATACTTTGGCCATTCACCGTTCAGGAAAGTGGGATCAAAAGGAATTCCTGATGACGCCAATGACCTTTCCCTGCAGGAGGACACCCTCTTTGACCTCCAGGGAGGGATAGTCTGGATTGGCTGGCTTCAACATCAATTTATCTCCCTCTCTGCAAAGGCGCTTCACCGTGGCCTCATCCTCCAAAAGGGCGACCACAATCTCCCCATGTTCCGCCGTAGCTTGGGGCTGAACGACGACCAGGTCACGATCGAGGATGTGTGCCTCCTTCATGCTATCACCACGAACTCTCAGTAGAAATGCGTCCCTGTGTCGCCCCACCAACTGCCTGGGGATGGGAACCCATTCCTCGATGTTCTCTTCGGCGAGAAGGGGCGTACCGGCGGCGATCTGTCCCACCAAAGGGAGATAGAGGACCTCCTCCTCCAGCTCTTGGGATGGATCAATCAACACCCGAATGCCCCTGGCTGAGGAATCGCGCCGGATGTAGCCTTTCTTTTCGAGGGCCTGGAGGTGGACCGCGACTCCGCGCGGGGTAGAGATTCCCGTCTCCTCTTGCAACTCCCGGAGGGTAGGTGGGAAGCCTCGTTGTCTGAGGGATCTCAGTATCGCTTCCAGCACTTCCTTCTGGCGCTCGGTCAATCTCTTGAGCATGAGGGTCTCCTTACCTGTCCTGCCTGCCCTGGCCAGGGTACCCGGCACGGGTGGAAGGGGAAGGGCAAAACAGAAGTTCCCCAGTATAGTATACAGTTATATACCATTACTGTCAAATATAGAAGAAACAGCCCAACAAATGACATTTCCGAGCCGCCGATGACCCGAATGTGCCGGGGCTGGGCGCTGGCCTGGCCACCTTATCCCGGCAAGAAGGTTGTCCCTGATACGTACGGTCCAAGGAGTTGGTGGCGGAAATGCGAGGGGAATGATATAATAGGCTGTGGTCCCATCCAGACCAACCTTTGGAAGGCGCCATCGAGATGGGCCAGCGTTGACTTCGCCGAGTGTTTGCCTGAGCTCACGCCGAAGGCTCAGTCGAGGCGAAGCGCAGGTGCTCTCTGCATCTGCGGTGTGCTCGGGACTGACGTGTTCTACCTGTGCCGTGGCACTGCTTGAGGCCACAGGAGGACCATCAGGGACGTGGGGAAGGAAGGGGTGTGAAAGAGGTGACGGGTGGTCCAGAGGATGCACGTAGGCGAAAACCAGCCCCTGATGAGCTCATCACTCTGGCCGAGGCTGCTAGGTGGTGTGAGCTGAGCACAGCCTCACTACGTCGTTACGCCTGGGAGGGAAAACTGAAAGCCAGGAAAATGGGGCCGGTGTGGGTCACAA
>CAYRNM010000429.1:0-1581 GCA_964425465.1 uncultured Anaerolineae bacterium
CGGGCCACCACACCCGGAGAGGCTTCAGCCTATTGTAGCACGGAGGCACGAGATGGGCAAGACTGAGGCCATCCTGGTCGAGCTCAACGAGCAGAGCACTTTTCCTGCCTGCTGGCGGCCCTGGAGCGGGTGGGGCTGGAGGCTGACTAACCAGCCCTTCCAGCGGGTTCCAAAGCCGACAGGAGGTGGAGGGCAGTCAACACCAATGCCTGCGGGCTCTCGATAGGGCACACGCCCTGCCTGTCGGGAGCGGACGTGGGGGTATAATGCCTGTAAGGTTGCTTATAGGCCATTGAAATGGGGTGATCATGGAGGCTGAACGCGCACTGGCCAGGACCACCGACACGGCGCTGCTGGCCACACCGGAGAGCCTGGTCAACGAATGGCTGGCCCACCTGCACCTGATGGAGGACGCAAGCCCAAACACTCTTGCCACCTATGAGCGGAGTTTGCAAATTTTCGTGGACTGGCTCAGGGAGAATGGACAGGGCCTCGTTACGCCCGTGACCATCACAGAGTTCAGGGCTGACCTCCAGGCCAGATACGCTCCCCAGACGGTCAACCTGCGGCTGACGGCAATACGTTCTTTTTATCGCTGGTCGGTGGAGACGGGACGGCTGCCCCTTTCACCTGCGGCCGGCGTGAAGGGCGTGAAGCGGCCCAAGTCCAGGCAGCACAAACGGGATAGGCTCACCGATGAGGAGATGCGGCGGCTGCTGGCCACCTGCCAGGCGGGTGGGCTGGTGGACATTCGGGATCGGGCCATGCTGTCCCTTTTCGCCTACTGTGCCCTGCGAGAGGTCGAGGTCGTCAGGGCCAACATCGGCCACCTGCGCACCGAGAGCGAAAGGCTTATGCTGGATGTGGTGGGGAAGGGCAGGAGCGAGGCGGATGAGGCCGTGGTAATCCCCCTTCACCAGGAGGGGGTGATCCGGGAGTGGCTGGCCCATCGGCTGACCTTTGCCCGTCATGGAACTGACGATCCATTGTTCATTTCTCTGTCCAGCCGATCAAGGGGAAGCCGGCTGTCCCTTCGGGGGGTGAGGCAGATCGTGAAGGGCCGCTATCGTCAGGCCGGCGTGGTGGGGGAGCGCAAGACGGTCCACTCTCTGCGCCACACGGCCATCACCAACGCCATTCGACAGGGGGCAAGCCCGATGCAGGTCAGGCAAATGGCACGCCATGAGAGCTTTGACACCACGCTGATCTACATCCACGAGGCGGCCAGGGTAGGCGATCCAGCGGAGGACTACATTAGCTATGGGCAAGCAGAGGGAGGGGTGAAACCCTGACTGAAGGCAGGTCTAAGGCGAGGAGACGAAGCGAAAGGGCGGTGGAGCTGCTTTTACGTTCCCTACAAGCGGAGGAGGATGTGGAACGCAAATTGTGGGAGCTTTTGTGCGCCAACGCGCTGATCCTGGCCCTGATCATCCTGGCGGCGATCGTCTCCGGCTGGGGCGAGGCCCTGGCCTGGCTGGGCGGGCTGCTGGCGACGGATGTGCGAATCGTGAGCCGATGGGTGCGTGCGTGCGGGGGAAGCGGGCGGTGGCGTGACGTCGACGCCACCACCCAGGCGGGCGG
>CAYRNM010000430.1:0-1581 GCA_964425465.1 uncultured Anaerolineae bacterium
GCATCACACCATCTACAGCCCGGGCATCGCAGATGTCGCCCCGCACGAAGGTGTACCGCCCGGCGAACCTCTCGGCGACATCCCGCAGGTTATCCAGATTCCCCCGGTAGTTCAGCTTGTCGTAGACCACCACCTGGTAGTCGGGATATTTCTCCAGCACATAGCGGGTGAAGTTGGAGCCGATGAAGCCCGCTCCGCCGGTAATGAGTAGATTCTTCAAATCACAGCCTCCTATTCGGTAAGGTACTACGCGCCTACCGCTGGTATGAGGCCACCAATAAGATATTTCTCTCTTCGGCTGGCTGCATCGCTGAGGGATGGATGAAGTAGCCAAACATCACCCGCCACACCTCCCCCGTCACCAGGGGTTCCACCAGCTCCAGGTGCTCGGTGAACCGATGCACCTCGCCCCCGCCGATGCGGGATTTGGCTTCCCCCAGGAAGATCACTCTCTGTCCGTTCCGCCATCCCTCGCTGTAGAGGTTGATCTCCACGGGCTCGCCATCCACTTCGAAGAACTTGCGGCTGAGCTCTTCACCCAATGGCCCTTCCAGTTGCAATCCGTAGTGGCGCTGTAGATAGCCGGGCAGCACTACGCGGCCCACATCCTCTAGACCGAAGCCCACATTGTCGCTCAGGAACCCTACTTGCTGGACCAAATACCGAAGCGTTGTTTCGGTATGTGCCTGGGCCTGGGCCAGCTCTTCCACTCGCACCTCGGTGCGGGCCTGAGCCTGGGCCAGCTCTCGTATGGCGGCCTGCATTGCGGCCTGGCCCTCTTCCAGTCGGCCCACTCGTTCCTCGGTGCGCGCCTGGGCTTGAGTCAGATCCTCTACCCGCTCCTCAGTGCGTGCCTGGGCCTCGGCCAGCCGCTCCAGCGCGGCCTCCACCCGCTCCATTCGCCCCTCAACACGCCCCTGTGCCTGCACCAGCCGGTCGAAGTCTTGGCGGGTGAGGCGGATTTCCCTCATCCGGTCATCCACCAGTGCCACAACCGCGCGGTACATCTCAGCCGTCAGTCCGTAGTATTGTTCCATTGGTCCCCCTCTATCAAGCATCTGCTGTTTTGTTTTGATTATACCCGACCCGTCCGTTTACAGCAAGCGCCCGGCCTGCCGCAGCGGGGATGGCAAGCACATAGCGACCGGCCCGGCTGGGGTGTGTGCCCCAACCGGGCCGGCGGTTTGTCGGGGAAGCAAACAATGGCCGTATGGCTACCAGGCCATCACTTCCAATTCCTTCACGTCTGCCAGTTCAGGGTGCTTCTCTGAGTCCGGCTCGGCCAAGAGGTCCTCATCCAGTTGGAGAGGAGGCAAGAAGAAGGGCAGGAAGATAACGAAATTCATTCCCATGGTGGCATCCTCACTGTTGATGAGAGACCACGAGCAGGGTGCAACGCTCCTCCGCTTCGTGAACCCCACGAACTCAACCTCCCGCCTCCCGTCAGCGCCGATGTCATGCTCGGACAGCAACCATGCTGTGAAGGGGACGGGCTAACTTACCTCGTGACCCGTCCCCTTAGCGATTTATTCTCCGTACACCTTAGGGTTAACGCAGTTGGGCAGTCGCTCACCCTTCAGC
>CAYRNM010000431.1:0-1579 GCA_964425465.1 uncultured Anaerolineae bacterium
GGTTATGGTCCTCTATCATTATGATGGCGCTTGGGCAGAACGGGAATGGAAAGCAGATGAGCAAGCGTCATGATGTGATCCGTGATTCTTTCTGCCATCGCTGGTGTTACAGGTTCCCATTTCTTGGGGGAGCCGCTGCCCTTGGTCGGGATCGGTTCCGGCAGCCTTCGACGTAGGCTGCTGTGCGGCAGGCAGAAGTTACGTAAGAGAGGTTCTACCCCTCTATCTGGCAGAGGTGGACGTCCATGACCTCGAATCTCTCATCGAGGTCGGCCCTCAAGTCCACCAGCGCCTGCTCTGAGGCAGGTATGGGCGAGGAACCCCGGAACGCCCTCTCTACGTCGTAGGGATCCTTGAACTTGAGGCAATGATAGATGTGTCTGGCCAGCGCTGCACAGACGAACGGCATCGCTTCATACCAGGCTCGCCCTTCGGCCATCTTGCGCTCATACAGCGCTTTGTACGGATTGTCTCCCTGGTCAAACCAGACCAAGGGAGCGGCAATCTGGAATAGCGCTCGTTTCAGGTCCCGGTTGCCCCTTTTGGACATCCGGGTGCGATCAATGGTCTGCGACTTCTCCAGGCCGGCGAAGTAGCCCGTGTAGGCCACGTACTGGCGATAGTTGGAGAAGCGACCCACATCGCCGGTCACGGCCAATATCACCCCCAGCGTGGCGGGGCCGGAGTAGGGCACATGGACAATCAACTCATAGTCCTCCCGCTGCTCCAGCAACTCCTTGATTCGCTTGTCCAGGGCTGCCTGATGGCGAGAGTTGGTCAGCAGAAAGCAGGTCAACCAGTTCAAGCGCCAAACACGACCAGGATCGGGCAGCAAACCGGAACTGTTGCGAGCCAGAGCCTGGAGTTCGTCCACCCGGCGGGCATGCTGGTAGTCCCTCGCCTCCCACAGCACCTGGTGCACCTCCTCGGCCGGGGCCTCTGCTAGCAAAGCTGGCGTCGGATAAGCGGTTATCAGGCTGACGGGCACCACCGTCGAGACGCTGCTGGTGAAGAAGGTCTTCAGTTCGGGAAAGGTGACGGCTATCAGTTGGGTGAACTGGTTGCGGGCGCGGGTGATCAGGGTGCTCAGTTTCCAACTGTCTCGGCAGAGGGCCATCAGATCCGCATCGTCTGGGTCGGGCAGTTCCAACGGGCGCAGGGTGAACTCCTCGCCCACCGCTTCATGCAGATAACCGATGCGAGCCATCACCCGGGCGTCCATCTCGTCTGTCTTGGGCAGGTTGGGGAAGATTTTCTCCCGCATGTGCCGGGTGGTCGCATTCTCCACCAGTAGCATCTGGTAACCACCGTCGAGGAGGTATTGCAACACCGTGGCCCCGTAGAAACCACCCGTCGGCTCGCACAGCCCCAGGAAGGCCGCTGGATCGGGGCAGAAGCGGTCCACATACTTCTGAAACTTCTTCAGGCCGACGCGTGTCGAGGGGAAGTGCAGACACCGAGCTCGCTTCCAGCGGTCATCTCCCCGGACAAAGGTCTGTAGATCGATGACCACTGCGACATGCTCTTTGTAGCCGATGTCAAGGCTCAGATAATAGCGCTGGGGCAATTGACTGCCTAG
>CAYRNM010000432.1:0-1577 GCA_964425465.1 uncultured Anaerolineae bacterium
TGAGGATAAATGGAACGCTGATGACGCTGATGCACGCTGATGGACGCTGAGGATGGAAAGTGGAAAATGGAGAATAGAAGTTGGACTCCATTGTGCTCTCCCTTTTCGTCCTTCCCCCCTTCCCTCTTCCCCTTTCCATTCTCCTTATCCCGGTCTGCGTATATCTGCGTTCTAAAAATCGGGTCATAATGGGTCATAATCGGGTCAACACGTAGCACAGGCCCCGGCCGCGTCCAACAGGTGTCAACAGTCCTCTGTCCACCAGGTCCCGCAAATCCCGCTTTGCTGTTTCACGACTTACCCCGTATAGATCCTGATACTCGCGGTTTGAAATCCGGCCATGCTCCCCCACGTATAGCACGGCCTCCACCTGTCGCTCGTTCAAACCTTCTGCCCACGCTGGCCGCGCTGCCACCTCTTCCATAAAGCGCTCACCAGGCCCCATCAGTGCTACCCGAAACTCACTGCCCACTTCCTCAAAATGCGGCCTGGGCAGACCATGCCCTTCCATGGCCAGAGCCATGCGCCTGATCCCTGTGCCCAGGCGCTCGATGTAGCGGCTCCCCAGATCCCGGAACACGCCCACAATGATGGGGTTGCGCAGCACTGACTGGGGCTCCAGCCGCCGCATCTTCTCCAGCGAGACCCCGGGCGGCAGCGGCCCCGGGCTGTAGACCTCGATCCGGTCGTCGAACATGAACACGCGGATGCACTGTCCCCGCCGGCTGTAGTCCCGATGCACCACAGCGTTAACGATGGCCTCCCGCACTGCATCCTGGGGATACTCCCGGTAGTCCACACCCACAAAGCCCTCAATGCGCCGTCCCACCTTCATATGGCGGTAGATGAACTGCTCGGCATCGTCCACCAACTGATACAGAGGACCCCGCAGGTCGCGCCGATCAATGTAGCTGACCACATCGGTGCCTTTGAAGCGCACACAGGCCACCTCGGCCTGACCGATGAAACGCTGAGGATCCTCGGCGAAAAGCATGACCCCGGCGTTGGTCGGAACCCACCGCCCATCTTCGTTCACCAGACAGCCCAGACCGCGGAGCATTTCCTCGGACGACAGGCCTAAGGCCTGACCGCTCGTCTCCTCCCGTCGCCGGATGTACTCCGCAATCAACCGTTCCGATAGGTCCGCCAGGCCCGCACCTCGACAGGGCAGTGCCTCGAAGCCGCCCTCGCTGCCCTCGATGTACAGCCGCCGTACTTCCTCGTCCTGGGCTTCCCGGTTGCTGGACCCCACCCGAATGTAGGGGCGCGCTTCCCCGCTCACCAGATAGGGTTTGCGAACACCCTGGGGACACTTTACCACCACAAACTCCATGCCCTGATAGGTGACAAACTCGATGGTTGGCATCACATCAAGGGAACAGCGATCCCGGATGATATTGACGATGCCGGTCTCCACCCCTTGAGGGTTCGGCATCCCCATCAACCGCCGCGTGCCGTCCTCCACACCAAAGACGATGGTGCCGCCCCGGGTGTTGTAGAAGGCGGTGATCAGCCTAGCCAAGTCAGAGGAAGAAGGCATCTCCCGCTTGAAATCCAGCGTCTCTCCTTCCCGCTGG
>CAYRNM010000433.1:0-1562 GCA_964425465.1 uncultured Anaerolineae bacterium
CGAAGGCAGGGATTTCCTGTAAGTTGATCCCCGTCCCCCGCCACCTCAGTTCCGACTGTGGGGTGTGTATCCGCATCGAGCGAGCCAATCAAGAGGCAGCGTTCCGGGTGTTAGAAGCCGCCCGCGTGGAGATGCAAGGAGTTCATGAGATTTGAAGGAGAGAGTCAAGACCCTAAGGGTTTATCAAACCCTTAGGGTCTCTCAAGGAGGTAGGAAAGTGACCCGTGAGGAGATACGCTTGACAGCGATGACCAGTGCGGCTGGCTGAGCGGCTAAAAGAGGCCCTGAGGCCCTGGCGCAGGTGCTGCGCCCGCTACAAAATATGTTTCACGCTGAAGAGTACCCGGAGTTGCTGGTGGGGCTGGAAGTAAGCGACGACGCTGCTGTCTACAAGATCAACGACGAGGTGGCCGTCATCCAGACCCTCGACTTCTTCCCACCCGTGGTGGATGACCCCTACGACTACGGGGCCATCGCTGCCGCCAACGCCATGAGCGACGTCTACGCTATGGGCGGCGAGGTGGTGCTGGCCCTCAACATCTGCGGCTTCCCCCCTGATTTACCATCCGATGTCGTCGCTGAGATTCTGCGCGGCGGGGCGGAGAAGGTGGCCGAGGCGGGGGGCGTGCTGGCCGGCGGCCACACCCTGGACGACAAGGAGCCCAAGTACGGCCTGGCGGTGATGGGCTTCGTCCATCCTGACTGCGTGCTGACCAAGGCAGGCGCCCGGCCCGGCGATGCGCTGATACTGACCAAGCCGCTGGGGGCAGGCATCATCACCACTGCTCTCAAAGGACAGGTGGCCGACCCGGCCCACGTGGCAGCCGCAGTGGAATCCATGAAAAGACTCAATCGGGATGCAGCCCGGCTGATCCAGCAGGTCGGCGTGCACGCCTGCACCGACATCACCGGCTTTGCGCTGCTGGGCCATACTCAGGAGATGGCCGAAAAGAGCGGAGTGGGGATACGATTCTGCTTGGAGAAACTCCCCTTCTTGGAAGGGGCAAGGGGGTATGCTGAGGATTGGCTTTTCCCTGGCGGCACTTGCCGAAATCAGGAGCACTATGCGCCTCAAGTACGCTTTGCGTCCGGCATTCCGGAGGAGATGCAGATGCTCCTATACACCCCCGAAACGTCAGGCGGACTCCTCATCGCTGTCCCATCGGAGAAGCTGGAGGAACTGATCGCCCTCTTTAACACCGAGGGCCAGGAGCATTGGCTGATCGGCGAAGTGGTTGAGGGTGAAGGGATCGAAGTGGTTTAACAGAAGTGAGTGGCGGCCCTCGTTAGTGAAGAGGGGCCAAGATGAACGTGATGCGTCTTCCCAGCCCCAACCCTGCGGTTAACGCCGCCGGAATGGGGCTTTTATTTTTTCCGACCTGTACAGCGCGAGAGCGTCTGTGATAGGCTGGTGTCACGGTAGAGTTTTCTTTATTATGGCGAACCTTAAAATTTTACATCTTTGTGCCCAGAGCACTTGACATTGGTGGCCAAAGGTGTATAATTAGGTATATCTTAAGATATTATCCTGGTATACCAATTATTCTGAGGAGAAGCCAATG
>CAYRNM010000434.1:0-1554 GCA_964425465.1 uncultured Anaerolineae bacterium
GGGGAAGCGGCTGCAAAGAGGGGATGGCCACTGGCGGCGGGGCACCTTCGCCATCCGTGAGGTCGCTGCCGTGAACTCGCTGACCGGGGAACGGCAGCCCGTGCTGCGCCAGGGAGACACCATGGTACAGGTGCCCGACGTGCCGGTTACCCACCAGCAGGTCTTGCAGCGCGCCGACGAACTGGCTTCGCAGGGCACTGACGGGGTGACCATCGAGTTTCTCGCCCCCACACGCCTGATCCAGCGAGGCCACCTGGTGAGGGAGGAGATAGTGTTCTCAACCCTCTTCCACCGCCTGATGGAGCGACTGAGTAGCCTGGCGGGACACTACTCCGACACGCCGCTGGAGTTCGACTGGCGGGCCCTTCTTCCGCTGGCCGATCAGGTACAGGCAGTGGAGGACCACACCCGCTGGGTAGAGCTGGAGAGCTACTCCACCCGCAAGCAGGGGCAGACCCCCATCGGTGGCCTGGTGGGGCGGGTCACTTTCAGAGCCGACGATTGGAGCCCCTTTCTCCCGTGGCTGGTGTGGGGCGAGATCACGCATGTGGGAAAGGATGCGGTGAAGGGGAATGGATGTTATCTCATCGTTGATAGTTGACCAGTTTGGGGCCTTCATCGGCAAGAAGAGCGAGCGGGTACGGGTGACGGTGAAAGGAGAGGTGGTGGTCGAGAAGCCCCTCTTCCAGATCGAGCACCTGCTGATCACGGCTCGCGGTGTGTCGCTCTCCAGCGATGTCGTGTACAAATGCTGTGAGGCCGGCATTCCCATCAGCTTCGTATCGTACACTGGCAAGCCTTACGGCCGGATCATGTCCTCGGATCTCATCGGCACGGTGAAGACACGGCGGGAGCAACTGCTAGCCTACGCCGATGAGCGCGGAGTGATGCTGAGCAAAGCCTTCGCTCGCGGCAAGATGCTGAACCAGGCCCATCTGATCAAGTACATGGCCAAGTACCGCAAGTCCAGGGACAAGACCCTGCATCGGGAAGTGTGGGACGCGGCCATTGAGATCCAGGTGCTGGCCGATCAACTGGAGCAGTTGGAAGGCGAGAATGTGGATGAGATTCGGCCACAACTCATGAACCTGGAGGGCCGGGCGGCGGATAGGTACTGGCAGACAATGAAAAAGCTGCTCCTGGTTGACGTGGAATGGGAGAAGCGGGAGCATCGCGGGGCACAGGACCCGGTGAATTCGGCCTTGAACTACGGCTACGGCATCCTCTATACCCAGATCGAGAACGCCGTCGTCCTGGCCGGACTGGACCCCTATGCTGGTTTCGTGCACGTGGACCGGCCGGGAAAGCCCAGCCTAGTGCTGGACCTGATCGAGGAGTTCCGCCAGCCGGTGGTGGACCGGACAGTGTTTGGCCTGTTGAACAAGGGGGTGGCCGTTGAGGTAGACGAGAAGGGCTGGCTGACCGAGACCACGCGCAAGACGCTGGCGGAGAAGGTGCTGGGGAGGCTGGAGGGCAGGGAACGGTACGAGGGCAAGAAGCACCCCCTGAAGGCCATCATACACAGCCAGGCCCGCCACATGGCCACCTTTGTGG
>CAYRNM010000435.1:0-1533 GCA_964425465.1 uncultured Anaerolineae bacterium
AGCGGGTCATGGTGCTTATGTGCCTGTACATTTCATCGAAGCGCTCGTTCATCCGGTCGAAGCGCTCATCATTGCGCGCTTCCAACCGCTCGAAACGCTCGTCCATCGTGTGATGCAGATCAGTGATGCTGGCCTTCACGTCAGCGACGTCGTGCTCCAGGATGTCCAGACGCGAGAGGACCTCCCGATACTCGTCACGACGCACAGCGTGTTCAACCAAGACGATCTCAAGCCACTGGCTAAAGTCACCCGTCGCTTCCGGGCCCAGAGTTTGCTGCACACTGGGGGGCATTTGGGGCAAA
Organism: uncultured Anaerolineae bacterium; assembly: GCA_964425465.1. Taxonomy (GTDB): domain Bacteria; phylum Chloroflexota; class Anaerolineae; order JAYEMR01; family JAYEMR01; genus JAYEMR01. The sequence goes on from CAYRNM010000435.1 coordinate 303, forward strand.
GTAGCTCGCATGTTATCCTCCTAAGTTACGCTTCTCTGTGTATTGTACCGCTAGTCGGGCCTGGTGTCAAATCATAGCCACCCAGGGCTTTCGCAGCGGTAGGGTCAACTCAATCTGAGTGACGGTTCAACTCAAATACTTCTTCCAAGCGGTGTGTCTCCATTTAAGGCACACCGCTTTGACTTGCGCACAAAGGAGATTCCTCCTACACTGGAGGTGTCAGGTTTCACCTGTCATATCACTCACCGAAAGGAGGAATCTCATGCTTGAGTATACCATCCATCCGTGCGCGTCGCCACTGAGCGACGCTCCACCGGTTCGATCCCCAGTAGGTGGATCGGCCGGTATCGAGCAAGCCCTTCATCGTCACGAGGGGCTGATCCACGCCGTCATACGGCGGGAGGGGAGTGGCTCGCTGACCTACGAGGAGGCTCTGCAAGCCGGGCGCATTGGCCTCTGGCGGGCTATTCTGAACTACGACCCGGCGCGGGGCACCGCCTTCTCCACCTATGCCTGGGTAGCTATCCGTCGCCACATTCATCGTGCTGCCACCCAGGCTGTAGGTGACCCTCGCTGTCAACTGCTGCCTTGCCCCCCCTGCCGGACTCCCGACCTGGATGAAAGACTGGAGCAAGCCCTGATCCACGAGGTCCTGTTCACCCTTCTCTCTCAACTCCCCCACCGCCTGGGCCTGGTGATCGTGGCTCGCTATGGCCTGGATGGTCACCCACCTCGCGCCTTGCGGCAACTGGGCAGTCAACTTGGCCTCTCCCACGAGCGCATCCGCCAACTGGAGCAGGAAGCCCTGGCCTGGCTACGTCACCCTGCCCACTCTCTGCCCTTGCGCCAACTCTTGAACCAGAATACCGCCGCCGATTACCGCCGGGCTCTGGCTCTCAACGCTGCCCTGCGCCGAGCGCGAAGGAGGCCAAGATGACCCCACAGCAGAAACCAACGGCGATGCAGAAACGAGCCGACAACCAGGAAGCTCTAACCCCCTTCGCCTTTTCCAACCTCCGATCACGTCTGCCCTTGACCTTCCCTCTCGATCCCAACCTGCCACCTTCTCCTAAACCGCGCTACCGCTCCCAGTATCGCTATCTGGGCCCAGAGGGCTTAGACGATCCTCAGACTCTCGATGCCCTCTCGCTCTTCGACCTGGCCTCGCGGCTCATAGACTACTCCAACCTGGAACGACTCCTGGCCGCACACATCTACGTCTCATCAGCCA
>CAYRNM010000436.1:0-1530 GCA_964425465.1 uncultured Anaerolineae bacterium
TGGCAGGCCGTCCCCAGGCAAACGTGGATCACATGCTCTCCCCGTGGCTGCAGGCTGAAAGCTCTGTAGAAAGTGGCCAGACTGCACACCTTGGACAGGGGGGTGTCCAGGGCTTGAGCCACGTAGCGCAGGGCATCCTCGGGCAGATAATTCACCTCGTCCTGGATGTCCTGCAGGATGGCGATGATGGCTGTCTTGTCCCGTTGGTGCCTGGCCAGGATGTTCTCGATCACGCCCGTCTCCATCCCCTACTCCTCCCTCTCGGCCTGCTCCACGTAGGGAGCGTAGCGGATGATGCAGTTCGCGGCACAAAGCCCGCAACTGGTACACTTATCCATGTCCACGCTGCGGGCCTTCTTCCGCACCCGGACGCGAAAACGGCCCGCCTCCCCTTCCACCGTCTCCACCTCCGAGTAGGTCATGAGCACGATGTTGGGGTGCCGGGCCACGTCCACCATCTTGGGAGTCAAGATGCAAGCTGAGCAGTCCAAAGTGGGAAAGGTTTTGTCCAGTTGGGCCATGTGCCCGCCGATGCTGGGCTCCCTTTCCACCAGATACACCTTGAAGCCGGCGTCAGCGATGTCCAGCGCGGCCTGGATGCCAGCTATCCCACCCCCGATCACCAGGGCCGCGGGAGAAGCCTCGATTGCGGCATCCTCGTCGTTCTTTAAGCTCATCTTTTCTCTCTGCGAACTAAGCTACTTTCCGGGGAAAGCTGCCAGATTTTCCTGGCACCGGGCGATAATTATACTACCATATCCCCTGCTAGGCAAATGCCAGTATCTGCCAGCGTCACCGCCGCGGACCTGCAAGGGGGTGTCAAATTTGACGGTGGGGGTGTTCCATGATATAATGGTATTAGCCGAGGGGCCTGAGCGCGTCAGAGAGAGCTTGCCGGTCAAGGAGGTGGCAATGCCAGTTATGATTGGTGCCCGTTCCTGCCGGGTCAGGAAGGTTTGTCCACATCTACACGCACCAGCGTGAGTGGCTGTTGCTCGCGTTGCTGGTGCGCGTTTGCTTTCTGGAGGGGGGAATCCGTGGCCGGCGTCGAAATCTCTCCCGGCAAACCGGGTCAGCTCGTGGTCAAGTTTGAATACAGCGAAGCCGCCGTGGCGGCGATCAAACAGGTTCCGGGGCGACGGTGGAATCCGGAGGGCAAGTTCTGGACAATTCCGGACACTGCTGAGGCGCGTGTCAAATTGGCAGAGGTATTTGCAGCGCCAACAAAAACAACGGCGGATTGGATCGAGGTTACACCCAAGTCAGACAGCCCACCACCTCGCCGACCACGCTGGCCTTTTGTTCCGGGCAAACCCCTGACGACGAACCCCCCGCATTCATTGATCAAAGCAGTGGATGACGAGTTGGTTCTGCGTGGCATGGCTTACGGCACGCGGAAGAGTTACGGGCAGCATCTGCGAAATTACTTCGACTGGCTGAAGGTCAGACCCGAGGAGGCGACCCGAGAAGACATTCGTGGCTATTTGGTGCAGATGGCTGAAAGTGGGTTGGCTTCGGCAGGTTATTGCC
>CAYRNM010000437.1:0-1528 GCA_964425465.1 uncultured Anaerolineae bacterium
CCGCCGAGGCCCACGTCGTGGCCCGCTACAACGGGGGCGACAACGCCGGCCATACGTTGACTGTGGGTGGAGAGCGATTCGCTCTGCATCTTGTGCCCTCAGGGATTCTGTATCCCCACACCACCTGCATCATCGGCAGTGGGGTGGTCGTTAACCCCAGGACGTTGTGTGGGGAGATAGAGGAACTGGCTCGGCGGGGCGTTGACGTCTCGCCTGAGCGGCTCAAGCTGAGCGCCAGGGCCCACCTGATCATGCCCTACGACATCGCTCTGGATGGCGCTGCTGAGAAGTCGTTAGGCGAAGGGCGAATCGGCACCACCAGGCGGGGCATTGGGCCAACCTATGGCGATAAGGCGGCCAGGGAGGGCCTGCGTTCCTGGGACATGCTCGATGAGAGGGCCTTTGTGGAGAAAGTACGCGCTGCAGTGGAGACCAAGAACGCTGTGCTGGAGCGAATCTACGGTCAGCCGCCACTCAATCCCAATGAGGTGGTGGAGGAGTACGCAGACTACGCGGCACGGCTGGCTCCCTATGTGGCCGACACCTCGCCTATCCTCCATGAAGCCTTGGGAGCGGGAAAGATGGTGCTCTGCGAAGGGGCGCAGGGCACGCTGCTCGACCTCGACCACGGAACCTATCCCTTCGTGACCAGCTCCTCGCCTATTGCCGGAGGCGCGCTCACCGGACTGGGCTTCGGCCCCCGGCACATCGAGCGCATCGTCGGGGTGGTCAAGGCCTTCCAGACGCGGGTAGGGGCTGGCCCCATGCCCACTGAGTTGCTCGATGAGGTGGGCGACCGGCTGCGGGGGACAGGGGAGCATCCCTGGGACGAGTATGGCACCACCACCGGCCGCCCCAGGCGCTGCGGCTGGCTGGACGGGGTGGCTCTGCGCTACGCCGCCCAGATCAACGGGCTGACGGAGATAGCCATCACCAAGCTGGACATCTTAACCGGCCTGGAGACCCTCAAAATCTGCGTGGCCTATGACTATCATGGAGAGTGGCTGGAGAGCTTCCCGGCCAGCGCGGAGGTGTTGGCTGAGTGTAGGCCCATTTATGAAGAGTGGCCGGGCTGGAGTGAGGACATCCGGGGTGCTAGATCCCTCTCCGATCTCCCCCAGGCAGCCCTGGACTACGTACGGCAGATCGAAGAGCTGGCCGACGCTCCTGCGGTCTTTGTTTCCGTTGGGCCAGGGCGTGAGGAGACCATAATGCGTGAAACGTAAGACGTGAAACGTAAGGAGTTTTTACGTTTTACGCTTTACGTTTTAGTTGGTTAGTGATGGAGATGACAATATGACCAGAGTAATTCGAGCCCCCAGGGGTACGGAGCTCAGTTGTAAAGGGTGGGGGCAGGAAGCAGCCATGCGCATGCTGATGAACAACCTGGATCCTCAGGTGGCGGGCGATCCAGAAAAGCTCATCGTCTACGGGGGGCGGGGCAAGGCAGCTCGCAACTGGGAGTGCTTTGATGCCATCATCGAGACGTTAAAGGAGCTTGAGAACGACGAGACGCTGTTGGTGCAGT
>CAYRNM010000438.1:0-1525 GCA_964425465.1 uncultured Anaerolineae bacterium
GCACGCCACAAGGCGATAAAACGGGCACAAGGCCCTGGGCTACGAGAGTTGGCCGACACGCGCTAGTACTTATACTGGTCATCGGGAGTTGATTTGCCCGCAGACATCGTTGTCAAAGGGGGCCGCTCGTGATTACCAAACGTCCTGGATCCACGCCGGGCACCGTAGTGGTGCACTTTCAACTGCCTGCCGTCATTTGGGCGGAGACAGTCACCCTCGTGGGCGACTTTAACGGCTGGAACCGCCAGTCGCACCCCTTGACTCGCTCGCGAGATGACGGCTCCTGGCACATCGAGGTCGCCCTCGAGGCCGGAAAAGTCTACCAGTTTCGCTACCTGGTCAACGGCACAGATTGGCAGAATGACTGGAACGCCGACCGCTATATCCCCAACCCCTTTGGCGGCGATAACTCGGTGTTGGAGACCTAGACGGCCACCTCCCGTCTGAGCCTGGCCGACTCGATGATCGCGCAGACGATCCGGGTCTGCTTCAGGCCGTCCTCTCCGGTCGGAAGGCCGCCGTTTCCCGCCCAGGTGGAGGGGATAGGGTTGTCCTCCTTGATGCTGGCGATGATGTGATCCATCAGTTGGGTCGCCGCAGGCTGGCCGGCAGCCATCTCCAGGCTGGGCATAGGGTCGCCGCCTACCATCACCTGGGGCTGCCGCACCACGACATGCGCGACGATGCCTCTCTTCTTCAACTCCCCCTGGTGTCGCAATAGCTCCTCTGTCGAGATGCCGCTGGCGAAGTTGGCCTGCAGGCTATGTTCCTTGACGTTAAAGCCGGGCAACTTGTTGTAGAATATCGTCCCTTTGTCGCCGTTGATACAGATATAGTACTCCACCAGTGGCTCCATGAACCTGATCCATTCGGCCTTGACGCGCACCCTCATGCCGTTATCGAAGAAGAGGTAGGCATCAAAGAGGTCTGGGGAGAAGCCCAAGACCTCGTGCTGGGTGATGGCATACACGGCCTCGACCTCGGCCGGCTCCAGGAACCAGCGCAGGGAATCGGAGACATGGCTGAGGAGGAAATGGGCTGTAGACGAGGCGGCCACCCACTCACGGCTGCGCCCGCCCCACAGCCGCAAGGGGACACTGATGTTGTCATCCAGCCTTGCCTCGCCGTAGACGGGGCGACCGATCAATCCTGCCTGGACGATGTAGCGGGTGGCGATGTCCAGGGGCACCACGCGATTGGCGAAATGCACCCATAGCTTGCTCCCCGCTTTGTTGCAGGCGGATAGCATCTCTGCCCCGTCCTCCACCGTCGTGGCTAGGGGTTTTTCCACGACGATATACCGCACCCCAGCCTGGGCACAGGCGATTACAGGGTCTTTATGCAGGGGATCTGGGGTAGCCACAACGACGAGATCGAAAGCCTCCTGAGCCAGCATGTCGCGGTAATCGCGGTAGACCTTGATCTTGTAGTTCGTCTCGGCCTCTTTGGCCGCCTCCTCCCGCACCTCGGCAGCGGCCACCAGAGAGGTGTCCTTGTTCTTCTGCAGATAGCTGGAGTGGCTTTT
>CAYRNM010000439.1:0-1513 GCA_964425465.1 uncultured Anaerolineae bacterium
CATCGCCCGCGCCCTGGTGAATGAGCCGGCCATCATCCTGGCCGACGAGCCCACCGGCAACCTGGACTCCAAGACCGGCGACGAGGTGCTGGAGATCCTCACCACGCTGCACCGGGAGCGGGGGCTGACGCTGGTGGTCGTGAGCCATGACCCCCGGGTGGCGGCCCGGACAGAACGGATCGTCCACCTGTTGGATGGCCGGGTGGAACGGGAGGAAAGGCCCTCACCCCCGCCCCCTCTCCCAATTTTGGGAGAGGGGAGACTAGAGGAGGACAAACGATGATCTTGTGGACTAACTTGCGCATCGCTTTGCGGGCCCTGACGGCCAACAAGCTGCGCTCCCTGCTCACCATGCTGGGGGTGATCATCGGCGTGGCCGCGGTGGTGGCACTGGTGTCCATCGGTCAGGGAGCTCAGGCGGAGGTCACCAGTCAGATCGAGGGCATCGGCGCGAATCTCATCGCGGTGATGCCAGGGCGCATGGAGGAGCAAGGGGCCATGCGCGCTAGCGGCACAGCCCAGACACTGACCATGGCCGACGCACAGGCAATCGGTGGGATGTCAGGGGTGACAGATGTGGCCCCCATCTACCAGGCGAGTGGACAGCTCATCGCTTCGGGGCGAAACGCCAACGCGCCAATCTACGGCACCACCCCCGAGTATATCAAGGTATACAATGTAAGTGTGGAGCTGGGACGCTTCCTCACCCCTGGTGATCTGACCAGCAACGCTCGCGTCACGGTGCTGGGATCACAGACTGCCCAGGACCTGTTCGCCGGCCTTAACCCTGTAGGTGAGCGGGTGCGCATCAAGGGGGGCCTGTTTGAGGTGGTGGGTGTGATGGAGGAGCAGGGCGGAGGGGGCATGATGGGCTCCCAGGACGAGCGGGCCTTCATACCGATCACCACCGCGTACCGAATACTGGGAGGCCGGTCCGCATCCGGTGGCGAGTACCTGGTCACCAGCATCAGCGCGTCAGCAGCCAGTTCCGACGATGTGGCTGCGACGGCAGACCGGATCACCGCCCTGCTGCGCCAGCGGCATGAGTTGAGGCCGGAGGATGAGGACGACTTCTTCATCTTCACTCAACAGCAGATCCTGGGTGCCGCCCAGGAGATAACCGGAGTGCTGACGCTGTTCCTAGGGGCTATTGCGGCCATCAGCCTGTTGGTGGGGGGCATCGGCATCATGAACATCATGCTGGTGTCGGTCACCGAAAGAACACGAGAGATTGGCATTCGAAAGGCAGTAGGGGCACGGCGCGGACATATCCTGGTGCAGTTCCTGATCGAGGCGCTGGTGCAGACCCTGCTCGGCGGTGGCATGGGCGTCGCACTGGCAGCGGCCATCGTCGCCGTAGTGGGGCGAACCGGCGTCCTCACCGCTCAGGTCCAGCCCGACTGTGTTGCTCTGGGCCTGGGATTCTCCGCCGTCGTGGGCCTCTTCTTCGGCATCTACCCTGCCTGGCGGGCAGCCGTCCTGCATCCCATCGAGGCGCTGAGATATGAGTAGG
>CAYRNM010000440.1:0-1511 GCA_964425465.1 uncultured Anaerolineae bacterium
AGCGTTCGCCTGAGCCCCTTCGGTTACACTCAGGGCGCAGCTCACGCCGAAGGCCTGTGAAGGGGCACGAAGCTTTTTTGTTTTGACTTTGTGACTTGGTGTCTTTGTGGTGAAAAGCCGGTTTCATTTTTGGTTCTGGCTTGTCCGGGTTAAGATGATTGATTCGTAGGGGCAGGTTTTATACCATTCGGCTGAGCCCCTTCGTCTTCGCTAAGGGCGTAGCTCACGGCGAAGCCTGCCCAATGGGGCTTATTATAGTACAGGTCACACCGTATGGCAAGCGGCGGGATGCCTTTGCTAAAACTACCATTCGGACGTAAAATTGAGCGTGCCGGGGGCTGGCTATGCAGATGACACTTCCGAGGAGCGGAGATGGGCGGTCACAGGGGCAATGAGGATTGGGGAACCAGGATCGAGGTTATACGGCGAGTTCTGAGTGGTCCTCAACCAGGCTGGGCAGCGCAGAAGCTCATGGCTCCCCGGCCACGCCCCACCCTTGCTGACCTCGGTCCAGGCCACCAGCCTCGCCAGGGCGGCGTGCTGATCCTGCTCTATCCCTCGTCTGGTGAACTGGCCTTGCCCTTGACCCGGCGCACGGAAACAGTAGAGTATCACAAGGGACAAATATCCCTCCCTGGTGGGGCGCGAGAGGGGGAAGAACCCTTGCGGTTGACCGCTCTGCGGGAGACTCAGGAAGAGCTTGGCGTGGCCCCCCTCACGATGGAGGTACTCGGTGCTCTGACCCCGCTTTACGTCCCGCCCAGCGATTACTGCATTTACCCTTTCGTCGCCTTCTGTCCTTTTCACCCCGCCTGGCAGCCCGATTCCGTTGAAGTAGCCGAAGTGTTGGAGGTGCCATTGTCTTTCCTGCGCGATCCAGGCAATGTGTACCATGAACGGTGGAAGATTCGCGGCCAGATGGTGGAAGTGCCTTTTTATCTGGTGGGCAGGCATAAAGTGTGGGGAGCAACGGCGATGGTTCTCAGCGAACTTGTGTCTGTGGTAGGTGGCCAGATCTGAAGGGCGAACTTGGAGCCTGGAACCCGAAGTCCTCACGGTGACTGTGGGTAGCACTGCTGGGGGTACCTATGAACCCATAAACAGAAAGAGCCCTGCTTGCGCCAATAAAGGCGGGAGGGCTCCAGGCTAATCGAGTGGCTGGTAGAGAGAAGAGGCGTTACCTAGTCTTCCTCTTCATCCTCATCCTCGTCCCAATCTTCGTCCCAATCTTCGTCCAGATAGTCCTCTTCTTCCTCAGGTTCCAGGTAGGCCCAGTCGAGCTCAGGGGGATCCAGGCTGATCACTTCCAGCTCTGCGTTGCAGTTAGGGCAGATGACCAATTGTCCCTCCCTGGCTCCAGAACCCAGCTTGACTCTGTGCCCACAATCTGGACAAAACGCGATAGCCATTTTCGTTCCTCCTTAAACCCCCTTTCTTACCATTGTTTTTTTGAGCTTAGTACTACAACGATGGTTTCAAGTGACCCCAAGTTTCTTCAGGGTGCGCTTACG
>CAYRNM010000441.1:0-1508 GCA_964425465.1 uncultured Anaerolineae bacterium
CCCACCAACCCCAGCCTCATGCCCTGCTGCAAGTCGAGGCTGACATGATCCACGGCCTTCACCGGCCCCTTCTCCGTGTAATAATAAACCGAGAGGTCTCGAACGCTCAGTATTGGCTCCATTATACGACCCTCCGCACGCGGGGATTGGCGAACTCATCGAGTCCGGCGGAGAGGAAGAACAGCCCCATGAAGATGAGCACGATAACTGCCACAGGCTCCAGGATCCACCACCACAGCCCGCGCACGAAGGCCCCGTAATACTGCACCCAGTAGATGGTCATCCCCAGCGTCGGCTCGCGCATCGCCCCCAGGCCCAGTTGCTCCAGGCCCAGCGAGGCAAAGATGGCCCCGGTCACCGAACCGACCAGGCTGGCCCCCAGGTAGGGCAGGAGGTTGGGAAAGAGTTCCCTGAAGATGATCTCCAGGTTGTTCTCCCCGGAGAGCTTGGCCACGCGCACAAAGGCCCGCTCGCGCAAGGAGAGTACCTGCGAACGGACCGTGCGCGTAGGGCCCATCCAGGCCAGCAGGGCCAAGATCAGCGACAGGCTCGTAGGGTTCAGAGTGCGTCCTACTATGGCCGCAATGACCACCAGCACCAGCAACCCCGGCACGGTGAGCAGGACGTCCACCACCCAGCGGATGATCGTATCCAGCGGGCCCCCATAATAGGCGGCGGTGAAGCCCAGGAACGTGCCCACGGCGAGGCCGATGACCCCGGCGAGGAAGCCGATGCGCACCGTGAGGTAGGTGCCCATGACGATCGTGGCCAGGAGGTCACGCCCCTGGCTATCGGTGCCAAAGGGGTATTCGAGCGAAGGGGGTTTGTTCCCCGGAACGGCTAGGGGATAAGCCCTCTCTGGCGGGGCTATCAGGCGTCCCACGGTAGCGAAAAGGAGCAGAAATGTCAGAATGACGATCCCTGCAGCCAGGCGCTTATTGCGCCGCAAGTAGCGGAAAAATCTCATCTCACTTTCCTTCCCCAGTTCTGATGCGTGGATCCAATAAGGGGTAGATCAGATCCAGGATCAGGGTCATCACCCCAACCGAGAGGATGATCATGAAAGTGACCCCCAGGATGGCATTATAGTCGTAGACGAAGACGCTCCTGTTCAGCAGGGAGCCGATGCCGGGGAAGCCGAAGAGCGATTCCACCAGGATTTGCCCGGTAACGAGATACCCCAAAGCCAGGCCCAGGCCGGTGATTTGCGGCAGCAGGGCGTTGCGCACGGCATAGCGCGAGAAGAGACGATTGCTCTTGAGCCCCTTGGCCTCAGCCAGGATCATATAGTCCTCGCCCTCCACGGTGACCATCATGCCGCGCATCCCCAGCGCCCAGCCACCCAGGGAGACGAGGATGACGGAGAGGGCCGGGAGGAGGGCATGTTTGAGCACATCCATGTAGTAGGCAAAGCTACCGTCGGGGACCGTGCCCAGGGTGAAGCCTCCCATCATGGGAAAGATCTTGGCTCTGAAAGCGAGAAAGTAGATGAGCACCAGGCCAAAGAT
>CAYRNM010000442.1:0-1503 GCA_964425465.1 uncultured Anaerolineae bacterium
ACTGACATCCTGTCATAAACCGGTGGCCTCGAAGCTGCGCAGGAGAGCAACGATGCCCGGTGGCAGGGCGCCATGTTGGTCGATATGCTGTTGGAGGAATGCGCTGGTGACCAGGTGGTTGATGAGTTGCTCCAACCCGCGCGCAATCACGATCTTTCCTGGCTTGCGATCGGGGCGTGCCACCCAGCCGCCCAGCCGGGCCAGGAACTGGATCTCGGGCCACTCCATGGTCACGCCCATGGCATACAGGAAGCCCGCCGCTACCCAGGCCAATGCCACCAACACCCGAATGGCCTGCAGATCCAGCACTTGCACCGCTTCCAAGCCCAGACAGGTCTTGGTGTACTTGAAGGTATCCTCCACCGCCCAGCGCTGACGATACATGCGGAAGATCAGGATCGCCATCTGTTCATTAGTCACTGGCCAGTCCGTGATCAACAGCCACGGCTCCAGGGTCGTGTTGGTCAGCTCAACCTGCACCAACCACAGATCCTGCTGCCCTTCCTGGGGCTTGCCTTCGCGCCGGATGTTCGTGTCGTAGGCCAGTTGCAGGGGGCACGCGCTGATCGCCACCGTGGCCGTCTGCACCTTGGCTCGCTTTTGTGAACCAATACGCACCTTCATGCGGCTGCGTGTCTTCGCCATCCGCCGCAGATGCCCCCGCGCCTCCGCGATATCCCCCGCCTGCCACGGCCCCTCTTGGGTTTGGAAGCGCACGAGGCGCTCCAGGTGGCTGAGGCGACAGACCAGGTGAGCCCCCGACTCCCAGGTCGTTCGCCACACGGCTACGTCATCGAAGCCCCGATCCATGATCCAGGTGCTGACCAGCTGCTGTCCCTTGGCCTGCAGCTCCTCGTTGACCGTAGTCAGCGCCCGCTGGGTCTCCAGTGGCTGGCTGATGAAGTCCTGCTCTCGGCTGGAATACAGCCGGTGATAGAGCATCCCCCGCCGTCCAGGGGTTATGCCCAGCACGTTGATCGTGCGGTAGCCGGGCACCAGCTTACCATCCCGATCCGGCACCGGCATCAGATCGGCCATCTCTTGGGCATAGGGCTTGCGCAGATCCGACTCGTCGATGATCAGCCAGATATCCTCGGGCGCCTCCTCATCCGCCGCCTTCAGCAGGTGTTCCACCCCCCACTGGCGGAGCTTGGCCGTCAGATGCTCCGCGTCCAGTGCCGAGCGCCGCGTGCTCTCGCCCTTGGCAAAGCGGATCACCCGTTGGCTGCCGTACGTGATGGACGCCAGGGCGGGTGAGTGGCTGGCGATGCGCTGGCAGACCAAGCTCCCTGAGCCGATGATCCCCCTAATAATCGCTCCCAAGGTCCTGGCCGTGCGCTTGTCTCCGATGAGGTCACCGAAGCCGTGCAGATACCTCCCCAGAGAACCCTCCCATGTCTCCGTCCAAGCCACTGTTCCCTCCCCTGACACACATAACCTTCCCCTGCCATGCTCAGTCTACATCCCCAACCCTCACGGCACCACTTATGGCAGGATGTCAGC